>CAZLDQ010000303.1:0-5495 GCA_964558295.1 uncultured Planctomycetaceae bacterium
GAGGAGGCCGTCACCTACCTTAGCCGCTGTGCCATTTGGGCTGAAACACTACACGGCGACCTGCTCGGGCACTAGCAGATTGGCGGCAAGGCAGGCGGTGAGCACTTCACGGCCGTAGTCGGTCGTCCAGGTGACCACGCCGACCGGCTTGGGCAACTCGCGGAGCCAGCGCTGGAGATCCTGTTGCCGGGCCTGCCAAGACGTGCCCGGCTGGTCGCAATGTCGGGGGCGGTAGAGGGCACAGGAGCAGCCTGCCTCGGCCAGGACATGGGCAAACCATTCGTGGTGGATTTCCACATGGCCGTGTCGCAACGAGCCGACGTAGCCAAAGTGGCGAATCCCGCGATCCAACAGATGGTCGGCCGCCAATCGCGCTGCCGCATGGAGATCGCACTTGACTGTGGGAAACTTCGCTTCCGGTACCCGGGCCGCCGAGATGTTGACAACTTTGGCCGGTACGCGGGCCAGGTAGCGGGCGATCTCTCGACTAGCCACCCGGGCAATGACGCCGTCGCCCTGCCAGCCGCGCGGAAGCCGCCCCGGGGCCTGTTGCCCGCGAGGCTCGATCCACAAATCCCATTGCGAACGCTGCGCATAACTGGCAATGCCGCGGATCAAACGTCTCCCGAAATCGGTGGACGTGTCGACCAGCAACGCTACTCGGCGTCGTTTCGCATTCATTGTCGCACCCAGAAACAACTCGCCCTTATTCCGCTCCCGCATCGTATCGTTCAGGACGGGACGCAGTCGCCCTTGCCCCGATTATACTGCGCCTATGGCCTGTACAAACCGTCTTACATTTTTTACGCACCTTAATACATCGTGCGGCGACACACGTAATCCGCCGGTCGCCATCGGCGTCATGTGCCAAGCGGTCGACGCGGCGCATGATGGTTCGCCTCGCACACGTCGCGTGCACTGACAAATTCGGTCACATTTTTTACGCAACTGTGCATTGCTCCGAAGCCAAATGCGCGGCCATAATTGCCGTAGTTGGGGCGAACGTCCTAGCGCGAGAAGAGAAGCGGCTTGAGCGTTTCAAACGGGCAGCCGTTCGGCTTGCCCCGAGTGTATTAGGGGACACACCTCTCTATCACCGGCGTGTGCATTCGGCGCGCACCTAGCAGGCCGTGCTCACGGTTCAGAGGTTGGTGCCGGCAAGGAACGGGAAGAGGGAGGGGGGCGTTGCGTTTTTCACTCAGTTCGGAGGCATCGGTCATGTGTTCATCCATTTCCTCGCGTCGCGGCTTCACGTTGGTCGAACTACTGGTGGTCATCGCCATCATCGGCATCTTAATCGCCTTGCTGCTGCCGGCCGTTCAGGCCGCCCGGGAAGCTGCCCGTCGTGCGCAATGCACGAACGGTCTCAAGCAGCTCGGGCTCGCCTTTCACAATTACCATGACTCGTTCCGCACCTTTCCCCCCTACACCCGGGCGGGTGCGTCGATGACGAGCCTCTACAACTTGGCGAACTACTCGGCGCTGGTAACCATTCTTCCCTACATCGAGCAGAACGCGCTTTATGAGCAGGTGAAAACGGCTTCAGGCAATTTTTACTATCCTACGAATCAAAAAGTCGCGAGCGCCAGCCAGACCCCCAACCAGATCGCACAGGCTACGGCCGTGTCCACGTTTACTTGCCCTTCCGACAAGGCTTTTCCCAGCGGCGAAAACCCCACTTCGCTCGGCACGTCGAACTACGCGGTCTGTGCGGGGTCGAACGTGGGCTGGGGCCTGAGTTCCAGCCTCCAGAATGGCGTCTTCCGGGCCATAGTCGACACCTCGATGGCCTCCATCACCGACGGTACGTCGAATACGATCATGCTCGGCGAAATCCTCCACGGCGACAATAACACAACGGTCTATACCCGCGAGTCGGATGTCGTCGACCAGGCGTGGCCGTCGGGGCTCTACGAGTCGACCCAGCAGGGAACCATTTCCCAGGCCGCGATCGACGCCTACGGCAAGACCTGCCACGACAATTCGGGAAGCCATACCAGCGTGGCCGGCTATCGCTGGGTCAACGGCAGCTTCTATTACACCGTGTTCAACACACTCGCTCCGCCGAACTGGAAGTACCCGGCGTGCTCCTCGGTTTCCCAGAGTTATGGGGCGTCCCGGGGCGTCTATCCCGCGCGCAGCCGTCATCCAGGCGGCGTGAATCATGGCGTGGCCGACGCTTCGGTGCGGTTCGTTTCCGAGACGATCGATCTTGGGATCTACCAGGCCCTCGGGTCCCGCGACGGCAGGGAAGTGGCGTCGTTCTAGTAAGCGTCTCCTTGCCGCCGACGCCCCAGGAGTTGACGCCCAAGAGGGAGCGAAAGTACCAGCCGGGCTCGTCCGGGGTTTGCGGTGTGTGGGGGAGACACAAGGATGGCACAGACGCTCGCACCAGTGCCCTCCAATGTTGACAATGTGTTAACCTTCGCGGATCTGGCGTGTCTGCGGGTCGAAGACTTGACGCTTGCCGGTGTCCATCGCCCGAGTGGCCATGATTACCGGAACACTGTGATAGTAGCCGGCCTCGATCGGTGCGTTGGTCGTCTTCCGGGTACGCAGGCACTGGAGCCAGTCGAGGAAGTGGTCGGGGATTTCCACGGGGTCGACGGGCGTGTCCGTCTTGGGCGACTGGCTGGGCTTGATCGCCCCAGCCGACGAATAGGTGGGCTTCTGCCAATTGGTCAGGTCGATCGTTCCCTCGTCGCCATAGATCTTCAGCACATTGCCGTTGGAGTTGCCGAAGTTGGTGGAGTAACTCACCAGGAAGCCATCGGGATAGATCCAGGTGGCCTCGCAGTGATCAGGGCAGGTGAAGCCCTCGTCCTTCCAGGTGAAGGTGCCGCCTTGGGCCACGCAACTTACGGGGAGTGTTGCGCCGACGATGTAGTTGAACAGATCGATGAAATGGCAGCCGAGGTTGGCGATCGGCCCATCAGTGAATTCACGGAAGCCGTACCAGCCGGTCAGGAGTTTGCTGTCGAACGGTCGCATGGGGCGGTCCATGAGGAACTCTTTCCAGTCAACGTCCTCGGCCTTGATCGGTTCGGCCTGCTGCATCCAAGAGTACCAGTAGGGCTTGCTGCCGTTGCGGCACTGTTCGATGCGCGAGACCTTGCCGATGGCGCCCGACTCGAAGAGCTTTTTGCAGCCGGCACTGGTCTTGTAGCTGCGCACTTGGGTTCCCATCTGGACGACCTGCGGGCTGGCCTTGACCAGGTCGAAGACGCGGTTGAGCGACTCCATATCCATGGCCAACGGTTTTTCCACATAGGCGTCCTTCTTAGCCTTGATGGCCGCCTCCAAGTGCAGGCAGTGGTGGTGGTCACAGGAGGCGATCATCACGGCGTCGATATCGTCCAACGCCATGATGTCCTGGTAGGAGACGAACTGTCGTGCCGGGCGACCGTACCATTCCTCGGCCCGCGCGGCTGCCCGCTCGCGGCGCTGTCTCCAGGGGTCGCTGACGGCGGTGAATTCGACGTTCTGCTCCTTGTCGAACGGGTGAACCCCCTTCATGTGCGCATTGTAGCCGCGGCCGCCGCAGCCGATCAGTCCCAACGCGATTCGCTCGTTGGCCCCCACGATCTTGCCGTAGCTTGTTGCCGTAAACGCCATGGCGGCCCCAGCCGAAGCCGTCTTCAAAAACTGCCGACGCGAAGCGGATGATTTCATGGGAATGCCTCCGGTGAGTTGATACGTACGCACGCACGCGGCGGCGGCCCGCGGCCGTCAAGCCGACGGGGCTTATTGTAAACCTCGCCGAGACGGCAACGCAACAGTCCTCCCACATTTGCCGAATAACGGGAGAAAACACTTACCACTTGCCGGGGCGCGGCAGTGGCATGTCGCGGCTTGGGCAGGTATCATGGGCCTATGGGGTTCAGAAACGGATTCCGGGAAAAACAGAGAAGCCATGATGCCCAAATGTGTGTGGATCGGTTTAGCGGCGGCTCTAATTCTTGGCATGTCCTCCGAGGTTCGCGCCCAAGGTTTGACGCTCTATGTGGCTCCCAATGGCAATGACGCTTGGTCGGGGACCCGGGCGGAACCGGCCGAGAACGACGGCCCTTTCGCCTCAGTCGCGCGAGCACGCGATGCGGTGCGCCAGTGGAAAGCGGTCAAGGGGGGACTGCCGGGACCGGTCACGGTTCGCATTCGAGGGGGCACCTATCATCTGACCGAGACGATCACCTTCACGCCCGACGATTCCGGCACGCCATCATGCCCAATCTCCTACGAGGCATTTCCCAACGAGCGGCCCGTATTCTGCGGCGGTAGGCCGATCACCGGCTGGCAGCCCTATCAGGGCCAGATTCTCGTGGCACGACTGCCTGAAGCCTCAACCGGTTCGTGGCAGTTCCGCTCGCTGTTTGCCGACGGGCGGCGGCAGACTCGTGCCCGCTATCCCAATCTGGATCCGACCGATCCCTATCGCCGAGGGTTTCTCTACGCCGATCGGGACCGCGAAGGCTTTGGCTTGGCCGTGGGCAACATTCATAATCCGGGCGATTGGATGGAATACCACGTCGATATCCCCGCCGACGGCGAGTATCGATTCTGGGTCTATTACGGCGCGCTGAACAAGCCGTTCGGGCGAACCGACATGGCGGGACGTACGACGCTGAGTGTGGACGGAGCAGCACCCGTCGTGCTCGAGAACCTGCCCGATACAGGCGCGTGGAGTAAGCTCCGCTGGTCGCAGACAGCCTCCGTGTGGCTAACCAAAGGCGAACACCGACTGAAGTGGCAAAATGTCAAAGGGGGCGGGCTGACGCTTGAAGCCTTCGTCTTGACCGATGACTCTGCCTGGAAACCGGGAGCGGTCCCGATTCCCAAACCGGCCGCCGGCAAACATCTCGTTGTCATTCAAGCCGAGAACTTCATCCAGTCCCACGGCAAGCAGTTGTCGATCTCCGGCACCACGGAAGGCTCACGCACCGAGTTCTACTTCGAGCCGGGAACCTGCAAGCCTGCCTGGGCTCAGGCAGGCGATGCGGAAATCCACGTCTTCCAGTCGTCCTCCTGTCGAGCCTTCAAGGAGATTGTCTCGCTGGTCAGCGTGGACGGGAAGACGCGACGCGTCACTCTGGGAGGCAAGGAGTGCATCACGCCGATCCGGCCGGGCGATCGGTATTTTGTCGAAAACGTCTTCGAGGAGTTGGACAGCCCCGGCGAATGGTACCTCAATCGCCACACGGGCCAACTCTTCTACTGGCCCGAGGCCGGTTTCTCCGAGAAGACTCGCGTGGTCGCCCCCGTCTTGGGACGCCTCGTGCAAGTGCTCGGCGATGCAGCGACCCAAAAGCCGGTGAACCATCTTCGATTCTCCGGACTCTCTTTTGAGGAAACCGACTATTCGCTGGACGATGGCTGCGCGGGATATGGTATGGGAAACGACGGTGTCGTCTACCTGAAAGACGCCACAGGGTGCGCGGTCGCCAACTGCACCTTCCGCAACACGGGCAAGTATGCGGTTTGTCTGGTCGGCGGTCGCG
>CAZLDQ010000304.1:0-5493 GCA_964558295.1 uncultured Planctomycetaceae bacterium
TGGTGTTTCGCTTGGCCATAACGTGTATTTCCGTTGAATTACTTGCTAAAACCGCTTAGTATACCCCGTCGCGGGGGGCTTGAAAAGGCTTTGCATGATCGACGGTTAAACGGTTGCAATAGGTCAGCCCGGAAGGTAGTTCACCTAGTAAGGCAAAACATGGCGCAGAGATTCCGCCCGTTGGCCGGCTCGGGTGATTCCGGCCGGGGTCAACCGGAGTTGCATTCCGTCCGCAGCCCGCCGCACTTCGGTCAGCCCCCGGCCCGCTAGGTCTCGGGCCAGCCGGCCGACAAAACCGCGCTGGCCCAAAAGACTGTAGAGCGTTTCCCAATCGGCCAGGTCGGTGTATCGGGTCCACTTGCCCCCGCGCCCGTCGCTGGCCAGATAGTCAAGCAATTGGTCCGCTGTCGATTCGCTTGCCAATGTTCGCATGGTCCCCCCCTTCATTGTTGCATGATGATGGAAAGAGAGTCTGTCTATGCTTGCCACCGTTCCCTCAGCCCTTTGGTGATGAGTCCTGCCGGGTAGTACCTTTTGAGAATTATCGAGGGCGCGACGGGGTTGTTTCATCGTTCGATCCCCGCCGTTCGGACCATTGCCAGAATGCCCGCCTTGATCGGCTCGGGCAGCGTCGGCCATGCGTCGAGGATGGCCCCCAACTCGGGGTATTTCAGGCCGTTTTGTGCGTCAGGTGCGCCGGAATTTGCGCCGCTTTCGGCCGCAACCCCTTGTTTTCCCGACGCTTTTGAGGTAGGTTCGAACCCCTCCCCATCCGCTGAACACGAAATCTGACGATGGAACGCAAGTTCTTGCAAGATTATGTGTTGACAGGGTTAAACGCGTGCCATTACTGCTGTTCACTTTGTCCCCTCTTCGGTCGTTGGAGCCAGGATTCGGTGGCTTAGCATGAGCGTCCTAACACTAGTCCTTGTTGTCTAGTACGCTCCCAAGGTAGACTAGTCATTATTAGGTGCCGGTGCGAAGCAGGATCGCCAAGCGACGGCAAGATGGGGCAGACATTCGGGTTGCCCCCTATCAGGACTAGGTTAGCGATCCTGTGACGAGGTGCTGCCAGAAATGGTTCGTAGCCGGATCAGGACGGACGCAACACTCCCCATTTCGATGGACAAACAACATGATGAGAACAGCTTCGACAAACATGGGACGGCGTGGGTTTCTTGGTACTGTGGGCAGTTTGGGAGCGATGACCGCATTGGGCGTTTCCACACAGACCGCTCAGGCCACGCCCCGCCAGGGGCGGCTTAAGCAGGCCGTCTGCCGTGGTGTGTTCAACGGTGCGAAGCTCGACTTCGAAGGGATGTGCCGCGAAGCCGCACGCCTTGGTGCGGTGGGGATCGATCTGGTCGGTCCAGAAGCCTTTCCGATGCTCAAGAAGTACGGCCTCGTGCCCACGATGGTCTCCGGCGGTAGCGGTATCAAGGCGGGCATTAACGACCCAAAATATCATGCCGAGATTGACGCCAAGATGCGCGAGGCTATCAAGGCGACAGCCGCCGCTGGTGCGCCGAACGTGATCGTATTGGCCGGTGATCGGCAGGGGATTACCGACGAACAGGGACTGGACAACAGCGTGCTGTTCCTCAACAACATCAAGAAGCTCGCAGAAGACCTCAATGTCACCCTGTGCATCGAGCTGCTTAACAGCAAGGTGAACCATCCCGGCTACATGGCGGATCACACCAGTTGGGGCGTTGAGGTCTGTAAACGTGTAGGGTCGCCGCGGGTGAAGCTGCTCTACGACATCTATCACATGCAGATCATGGAAGGCGACATCATTCGCACAATCCGCGAGAACATCCAATACATCGGCCACTTCCACACCGCAGGGAATCCCGGCCGGCACGAGTTTGACGAGACCCAGGAACTCAACTATCCGGCGATCTGCAAGGCCATCGCCGACCTCGGCTTCCAGGGGTACGTTGCCCATGAGTACACGCCGACCAAAGCGCCTCTCGAAACGCTCGAAAAGATGATGAAACTGTGTGAAGTGTGAGGCACTTCTGAACGCCACCGTCTCCCGCACAACGGGAGAGGGTGAGCTGTAGGAACGCCCCCAAAGGGCTTTGTTTCTGCTGTCCGCCGATCATTCTTCCGCCGCGGCAGACCACTCAGACCACTGGCCATCGACTCGTTGTCGAATCAGCCAGACGGCCGCATCACATGGCTTGCCTTGACGACGGACGAAGATGCCAGCTTCAAGGTCCGGCGATCGGGCCCAGAAGCCTTCCGGAGCGATTACTGTATCGGCGTCGATCGTCCATGGCTGGGAACTGAGATTGGCCACGATTTCCAAATCGCCGAAGCGGCTACACAGAACCCGGGGCGCGAGGTACTGGAAATCGTCAAGCGGTCGGCCGGCACAGCGAGGGCCGACCGCGGCTTGCACGCGGCACAAGCGTTCGATCCAGTCGCGTTCTTTTGCCGAAGGCGCAGGCGAATGCGTCCACCAGCTCAGATTAAATCCCATGACAAGGGTAACCGACAGATCGAGCCGATTGTGAACGAATCCGCCCAGGTCGTGGTGGTAGAACAGCACCTTGTCATGTGCCAACAGCAACGCGAGGGGTTCGATTCGCCATGCCCCTTCCGACCAAAGGTCTTCGTAGAGCACGTGGTTGCCAAAAGGACGATTCGGCAGCCAGGGGAAGCTCAAGCCGCAAAACATCGTCTCCCAGTTGATCAGCCGGTCGTGACCGTCCTCGGTACCCAGCGGAACCACGGCCGAATCAACCCGGGCGATCCGGTGGATCCCTTCGAGATAGGCGCCTGCATGGGGCGCGGCCGGATTGGTGTCCCACCGATGCCCTCGAGCACCGACCTGGTCCTGAAAGAGGACGTCCACCGGAAACTCTTGGGTAAACTGGCGGCGGATTACGTCGTTGGCCGCACGAACCGCCGGATGCCATGCACAAATCGTGTACCCTTGAACCGTGTTCAAACCATAGCTTTCTGGATAGATCTTGCCTTCAAAATCCCGGGAAAGGGGGGCTTCGCCCTCTTTCTCAAACGTCGGCCCCTTTGGATTGGTACACCACCAAGTCGGGTTCGTGTAGGGCATAAACAAATGCCCTTTCGCGCGGCAGGTCTTGACCAACTGTGCAAGATCCTCAGGCGTCCCCTTCGCCGGATTTGGCGGCAGGTGATCCGGATACTGTCGGTCGAAACCACCGTGAAGGTAATCGCAAATGTGAAACAACACCGGAAACGGCAGGCCCTCGGCAATTTGCGTCTCTTCCTTCAGGGTCTTGGCATTGACCTTCAGTAGGATACTCCGCTTCAACCGCTCCACAACGTCGCCGGATGCTTTGTCGGTCAGGCCGCGAGTAAATTGATTGCGTTGGGCATAGACACGGAGCACTTCGCGATGTGGAGTACCGAGCGTCATCTGCTGCAACGGCACACGGACTGTCTGGCCCGGCTTTCCAAAGACACGAAAAAGATGGGTGTACTGGCCGATCCGCCGGTCCGCCGGTCCGCCGGACCGCTGGCCGCAATCTCCGATTCAGCCGGAACGAAGGGTTCCTCGGGCAATTGAACGCCAAATAGTGCCAGCCGCCCTCCGCGGGTGTGGAGGACCACGAAGTCACAGAAAGCGCGGTTGGCCGAACGAAACGTCATATCATTGGCCGGCACCAGGGCGTGATAGAACGAATAGCCGCCCCCCGCCTCCCACCAGATGCCTCCCTCGCGCACGTAGTCGCGAATCGCCGCAAGCATCGTCTTGGCATGTTCGGCCGATTCGGCCGGAAAACCTTCCTGAAGCGTGTTGACAATCGCAAACCACTCCCGTGGTTTGGCCAGCGCCGCACGGAGGCTAGCCGGATCACGGAGAATTTCGATCTCGAGGTGTCCTTCGGTGACCCATTTCTGCCGGCCCAGTTCGCTGATCCATTGGCTTACCGGGAACGGTTGCCGCTCGCCGGGCCGACCACTTGGGCGTGACAGCACGAAGGCGATGCGTCGGGGAGGTTCCGGCCAACGCCTGGGCGATTTGCCGAGGAATGTGTCGGGCGGCTGCACCTCGCGTCCTGGCCGGGGCGGGCTCTCGTAGAGCTTCGCCAGCGTGGCGATCACGCTGGCCATCTGTGGACGCAATGAGTCGTGAGCCCCCACGATTCCTCCGAAGCGAAATAGCCACCCCCAACCGCCAAGGCGGTAGCCCGACAACCAGCTCCCCTGGTCGGTCTCGACCAGTGAAAGATCGTGTTTATCGCCGGCCGGGCAACGGTTGTCCGTCACTTTCCATCGCGTCATTTCTTTGAGATACCAAGAGGGAAGCCAACCCTCGGCGTCTTTTCCTGGTCGCACGGATACAGGCTCGCAATGGAACGCCCCCATCTGGCAACGGTCACCGGTCACCTGGAGCATACCGGTGCCGCCCAGCAAATGCCGCATGACACCGGCCCCACCCCGCTCAAAGAACGAACGCGAGAATGCCAAGCCAAGATGTTCTGGAAAGACAAATTCCTGGAGCGACGGAACGTCGAACTCCAACGAAACCGGGAACATCCATCCAAGCATCATTCCATGCTTCAACTGGACCTCGGCTTGCCACGTCGGCCCCTCAGCGGCCACCATACAGTGAATCTTGACCGCAGCGTCTGGACCTTCGAAGTCGAGCATCAGCTCCCCCTGCTCAGCATTCCAGGCGTGGTGGAACTTGCAGGTTGAAGCTTCGATCACCGGCTCCTTTTGCCGCTCAATCCGCCACAGGTCCTTACCGCCACGCACAAGCTTTCCCTCACCGCCGTGGTCTTCCATCCAACGAATAGCTCCGTTCGCTGCGTCGAAAGCTAATGCCCATCGGGGCGTTTCGAGGATCAACTCCCCTTGACCTTCCTTGAATGTGACATCAGTGGCTTGTGATTCCGTCGCGTCAAACGAAAGGAGGGAGACGCCCACCAATAGGGACACGAGACTCATGGAACGGATTTTGACGTGCATGGCAACGTTTTTCATCAGCAAATTTCACATAGCGAGACCGGCTATGCCTCGGGCGGCACGATGAGTTCCAGCATTGTTCGGTGATTGAAACCTGTCAAGGACTGTGGCGATACTCTCTCAATCGCCACTTGCGCCGACCAACCCCCATCGGGAGACGTCCGAATCAGCCCCAAAACATCGGAGCAGTAACTGGCCGCTGGGGCTTACCTGCCGTTGGTCAGTCTGGAACTTCGTCGTCTGGGAAGCCAGCAAACAAAGGGGGAGTGCTTCGATGATCCCTGGGAATTTGTGGCATTGGCTGATGGCCTGACTGAAGGAGAGACGCGAGGGGCTAAAGCAATACCGGGCTTTGGTCGAACGCATCAGCCGGCACGTGGCTCAAGACCGACAGCATGTCCGCATGCTGAAGACCGAACGGACGATGACCGAGCCCCAATTCGCTGCCGGCTTGGATTCCATGGAACAGGACTCCTCGGCACTGAGATGCCCCCATTTTTTGTACCAGGGGTTATGAGAGTATCGGTTGGG
>CAZLDQ010000305.1:0-5440 GCA_964558295.1 uncultured Planctomycetaceae bacterium
GATCCGAATCACTACCGCGAGTGGACGTATGCCATCAATCGTTTCTTCCACTGGCGCACCTTGGCCACGGCTTATTGGAATACGGGCGACGAACGCTATGCGAAGGAGTTCTGCGATCAGTTGCTCGACTGGGTACGCAAGAACCCAGTGCCGCTGAATTCCTCGGGCAACGGCAGCTACACGTGGCGCACGATCGAATGCGGCATCCGCCAGTCGACCACCTGGCCCGACAGTCTGTACCGCGTGTTGGGTTCCAAGAGCTTCACGCCCGAAGTGGCGGCCGTAATGACCCGCAGCATGGTCGAACATGCCCGGCACCTGATGGCCTGGCCGACACGCGGCGGCAACTGGCTGACCATGGAAAGCAACGGCCTGGGCACCATCGGCATCTTGCTGCCCGAATTCAAGGAGTCTGCTTCCTGGCGCGAGACGGCCTTGGCTCGGCAGTATGCTGAGATCGACAATCAGGTTTATCCGGACGGCGCCCAGATCGAACTATCGACCGGCTATCACCAGGTGTCGCTCAAAAACTTCCTCGGGCTTGCCGCCACCGCCAAGCTCAACGATGTGCCCGTGCCGGTCGACTATTATGCCAAGTTGCGGCGGATGTTCGAGTACAACTTCTGGGTCCAGATGCCCGACGGCCGCACCCCGGCCCTGAACGATGGCTCGCTCCATCACGTGCGAGCGGATATGGAGAACGCGGCCGAACTGTACGGTGATGGGCTGTTCCGCTGGGCAGCCAGCCAAGGAGCCCAAGGCACGGCTCCCGACCACACGAGCCACTACTTCCCCTATGCCGGGCAGATGGTAATGCGGTCCAGTTGGCAGCCCGACGCCCGTTATCTGCTGATGGATGCCGGGCCCTTCGGCTACGGTCATCAGCACGAGGACAAGCTTAGCCTCGTGGTCCATGCCTTCGGCAAGCAGATGATCGCTGATCCGGGGAACTACGCATACGACGCCAGCCCCTGGCGCAAATACACCATCGATACGCCGGCCCACAACACGGTGATGGTCGACGGCCTCTCGCAAGCCCGGCGCAAGTGTGACCGCGAGACCTATGTCGTCAAAGAGCCGCCGGCGAGCAACGTCTGGCGCAGCAGTCCGCGGTTGGACTACGCCGCCGGCCAGTATGACGAGGGGTATGGGCCGCAGCGCGACGTGAAGGTCGTTCACCGTCGCGAGGTGGTCTTCGTGAAGCCCGGCTATTGGCTGGTGGTCGACCAGTTCACCGGCAACGGACGCCACCGCTACGAGTCGCTCTGGCATTTCGACGCTAACGAGGCCGAGGTGGATCCCACGGGGCCCGTGGTCCGCACGATCGATCCGGGGCCCAACTGCCTTGTCGCCGCCGCGGCCCAACCTGGTCTTGCGGTGAAGATCGTCAAAGGCCAGACCGAACCGACGGTCCAAGGATTCATTGCCGCCGAGCGCTGGAGGCCAAGCTGGAAAGCCCCCACGGCCAAACGCCCCGAGCACGGCAAACGCGAAGTGCCCACGGCCATCTTTGCGATGGAGGCGGAATTGCCGGCGCGGATGGTATACGTGATTTGGCCTTATCCGGAACAGCAGAGACCGGCCGTTGTGATCAAGGATCTTACGGCTGGCAGCCGACCGTTGCAGGTCGAAGTCAGCTTGCCGGACGGTACGATTGACCGGATTATTGTGGACCACGGGGCCGAGGTCACACGCCAAAAGCCGGGTTCGGCGGCGCAGCCCTGGGCCAGCGTGAAGAGCGATTTCTGATCGGTTGGGATCTGACGCCATGGAAAGGAGGGGATTGCGATGTGTGAACACTGCACGAGACGAGAGTTCTTGGGAACGGGAGTCGCGGCAAGTGGTATGATGCTCGCCGGCGCGGCCTGGGCGCACGCTTGGACCTCCGAATGCCCTCCCAAACCTCGGGAGAAAGCGCGGATTTGCGTCATCTTCACCGGCGATCCAGGTCCCGAGGACCGCGGCTGGAACGCTGATCCCAAGCAGACGGACGCCATGAAGACCCGTCTGACCAAGGCCGAGAAGGAGTTGGGAAACATCGAACTATTGATCGGCGAAGCCAACAGTGCCGAGCAAACCGCCGCCTTGTTGAAGGAAGCGGGGCCGACCGCTCCGGTGCTCGCCATTAACCTGAATTGCTTCGCGTTGAAACGGGTGGTGCAACCGGTTCTCGATGAAAACCGTCCGATGCTGGTCTTTTCCTTGCCAGCCAGCGGCCATGACTGGATGTATCCTCACCGCTGGCAGCGTCAGGGGCATCCGGTTACGCTCCTGCCCAGTAGCGACTACAACGAGCTCGAGCGCGGGCTTCGACTGCTGCGGGTCATTCCCATGATGCGGCAAACCCGGATTGTGCTCTTCCCGCCCGCTCGCGGTACGACGGCGGCTCAGTCGCCGGAAGAAGTCAAGAAGCGTCTGGGGGCCGAGGTAGTCGCCGTCGCTGAGAAGACCTTCGACGACTTGATCTTGGCGGCCGACAGTAAGGCAGTTCAAGCCGAGGCCGCACGTTGGACCGAAGGGGCCAAAGCGATCCTCGAACCCAACCAGGAGGACATCCTCAAGGCGGCTCGCGTCAGCGTCGCGTTACAAAACCTGATGAAACAGGAACAGGCACAAGGCTTGGCCATCGGCACCTGCATGGGATGGTTGCCCAAGGGGTTCCCCTGCCTAGGCTTCACACGTCTGCGCGATAGTGGCATCCCGGCTGCCTGCGAGGGAGACATGGATTCGCTTTTGACGATGCTCCTGTTCCAATACATGATCGATCGTCCCGGGTTCCAAGGCAACGCAACCTTTGACACCTCGCGCAATGTTCTGTGGACCGCCCATTGTACCGCCCCCCTGCAGATGGATGGTCTGAACGGCAAACCGGCTCCCTACCTGTTGCGTGGACATTCGGAAGTGGGCGGCAGCGGCTGCGTCCCCGAGGTCCAGTACCGCCTGGGCGAGACCATCACGCGCACCAAGCTGGTCAACCTGCAGACAATCCTTGCCTCGACCGGCAAGATTGTCGAGGTACCGGAGAGATCGGTCCGAGGCTGCCGTACCCAGATTGTTACCGAAGTGCGCGATGCGGCGAAGATGGCTGCCAACTGGAGCAGTGTCCTTGACACGGAAGACCCCATGACGCTGCTGCACCGCGTGGTGTTTTACGGCGACCATATGGACAGCCTCCGCCACCTCGCGCGACTGATGAATCTGAACGTCGTCGAGGAAGGCTGAACCTGTTGGCCACGCTCGTCCAGTATCCCGTTCAGCAATAAAAAAAGCTAAAGACTTTGCTCCAAAGCCTTTAGCTTAGTACACCAGACAGGACTCGAACCTGTAACCTTCGGTTCCGTAGACCGATGCTCTATCCAATTGAGCTACTGGTGCGTCTCGGAAGATCCTCGCATTTCGGTGGTTATGGCAACGAACCAGCCGACCGGAACCAAGGATCACCGGATGGTTTCTTAATTTAGCATATCGGAAGCTGCCTGGTAACCCCTCCAAATGGGTGTGTAGATGCCGTGATTTGAACGGTTGAGTTGCGCACATCCCTGGAGAAGCTGTTGGGTTTAGAGACTGATTTGGGGAGGAGCCTCTCTATCGGGAAGGCGGAGACCAATTCTCGGTGGGAGTAGTGATTGACAGAGATGTTGTGGCTTGCATTGACGGCACTGCAGGGAGGCCAGGGCATGGGGGGATCGTTTGAGGGAATCGGCCTTGATTGGTCGATAACGAGGAGGGACTGATCTGGTTGTGCCGCATTTACCGGTTTTGCCGCTTGGGTCTGCGAGGGGAAAGATAAGCAATCTTGTTGGGATTGTACGCGTGAGGAGATTTGTCAGAGTCGAGTGGAATTATTGCGGGGCGCCGGGTATACTGAGTTACCTGTCGGGCTGAATTCAGGGAAGACACAATTCAGGGACGAAGGGGGCCGCTCGTGTCCACAACGCAGTTCTACGATGCGACGTTGACCCGGACATGGAATGGTCATCCGGCGGTCCGGCCGCCGAATGCGCTTGTTCCGCTCTACCAGACAATTCTCGACCACGAGCGTCTAAGTTGGGTCGAACATCATCGGCTGATTCGGCTGTTGGGGGCTGGAGGACAAGGAGTCGTCTATCTGAGCGAACGCCGGGGAACCGACGCCTTTACACTTCCCGTGGCCTTGAAGATCTTTTCGCCAGAACGCTATGTCTCTGAGCAGGCCTATCACGAAGCAATGGGGCAGATTGCCTCGGTGGCTGCTCGGGTCTCGCTGATTCAGCAGGATAATCTGCTGGATGTGCACAACTGGCTGGAGCGGCGCCAAGTTCGCGTGATGGAGATGGAATGGATTGACGGCTTCGACCTGCGGCACCTGTTGACGCACAAGATGCTTGAACAGGTTCAGTCTCGGGTAAGCCCACGGACCTGGAAGCATCTGTCTGAGGTGGTGGTGACCGCCGGCCCCTTGCAGCCACGGCTGAAGCCGGGGATTGCGATTGCCATCGTGCGCGACGTGCTGGCGGCGCTCGGGGCGTTGCATCGGGCACGGATCGTTCATGGCGATTTGAAGCCATCGAACGTGATGCTCAAGCGCACAGGCAACGCCAAGGTGGTCGACATTGGATCGGCCTACTTCCTCGATGCTCCCCCAGGGCAAACCACGTGTACGCCAGCCTATGCCGCGCCGGAAGTGTTGGAACGCAACGAGTGTACTCCACAGTCGGACTTGGCCAGCTTGGGGTACGTGCTGATTGAGATGCTTACTGGTCGGCCGCTATTCCTTGGGCACAGTACGCTCCAGGACCTGATGCAAGCCAAGCGGTTTCTCGCTCAGCAGCTTCCCCATATCTTGCCACAGGAGGTCGTGCGCAACGAGTTGCTGATGGACTTCTGCCGCCGACTGGTAGCCCCAGATCCGGGGCGACGATTTCCTAGCGCCAGCGATGCGGACTTGGATGAAGTGGGGGCGGCGGCCATTCAGCGGCAGTTGGTCAAAGGCGACCTGGCGAGCGAATACGACTTTGAAATCCGGATCTGGCTGGAGTCGCTGACCGAGCTGGAATAAGGGGGGAAGAGGACGCCCTTTCAAAGACAGCCCGTGGGTTCACCGCACGGGCTCTTGTTCCGTGAGTCGCTGTTTCCAAAACTCATATTGCGGATCGCCAGGACGGAACGTGAAGACGGCGTCCGGCAGCGGCTGACCGCGATGGTTGCTGGAGTGGACTCGCACGAAAACCACGCCGTTTTGGCCGCCTTGGACCTCGCAGGCATCCAGGTCAGCACTAAAGTTGCATTCTGGTTCGAAGTTCAGGCGAAAGTCTCTCGTCATACCCAAAACAGCGTTCCCCTCTACCACAGCATGCAATCGGGCGCACTGTGCGTATTCTACGTGAGAGTGGATCCATTTCCAGGCCAATTGTATTACGCCTAGTTCTATTTTGGCTTTAAATTTCTGCTGCTTCCAGTT
>CAZLDQ010000306.1:0-5439 GCA_964558295.1 uncultured Planctomycetaceae bacterium
CCTATTGACGTTTCTCGCTCACCGCCACTGCGCGCAAAAGCTGACGTGCACCCGTAGCGGGCGGGCCCACGCGTCGATTCGTTCCCTCTCCTAGCACGGTAGAGGGGTGGGAAGCCGCCTTTCTCCCCCTCTTGGTGATTACGTCCCACTTGCGATGCCAAGGCCTGCTGTGTAGCATTCCAGATGGATTGGGCCGACCGATTGTCTTGTCCTTTGCGTCCCGTCACATCCCATGAAGTCCCGCAAAAACAGCTATGATCGGCGATTGGCTGCGCAATACCTGCGAAAGCAGTTGAAGCAGCTTGCTAGCCAATTCGAGGGGATCCGTGGGGCGGAGCATACGGAAGCGATTCACTATGCCCGGGTTGCCTCCCGGCGTCTGCATGCGGCGCTGCGGATGTGTGACGCTTGGTTTTCGGGCAAGATGCTCAAGCGGTGGCGCAAAGAGATTCGGCGGTTGACCAAAGAGCTGGGCGACGCCCGGGATAAGGATGTGCAGATCGAGTTTGTTAGCGGCCTGCTCTGTGCGCTGGACGACCGGGCGTACTGCCCGGGGATCGCTCGACTGCTGGTCAAGTTGGAACGGGCCCGGGAGGCGTTGCAGCGGGAGGTGCTGGAGGCCCTCGACCATTTTCAAACGAGTGGGGTTCCCGAGGAGATCAGCGTCGAGACAAAGGCGTTGATCGCCAAGACACGCGTGTCCGACGACGAGTCCCAGCGGCAGACCTCGCTGCGTCGGTTGGGGAAACACCTCCTCGAACGGCTGGACGAGTTTTTGCCCCATCAAGAGTCCCTCACCCGGCCAGACGACCAAGCGGCACATCATGCGATGCGGATCGCCGCCAAGCATCTGCGGTATACGATGGAGATCTGCAAGCCGGCCTACGAGGGGCGACTCGAGGAGTTCCTTGCCGTGGTCAAAGAGATCCAGGGGCTTTTGGGCGAGATCCATGACTGTGACGTGTGGGTCGAACAACTCGACGCCTTCTTGGAGGACGAGCGGGAGCGAATCATCGCCTGCTATGGACACGAGGCCCCCTTGGCCCGGCTTGAACCGGGAATCGCCTATTTCCGGGAGGATCGGAAGCGGCAACGGGCCGAACGGTTCGAGCGCCTGGTCGTCTATTGGCGTCAACTGGACGAGCGGACGACGTGGTCCCGCTTGCGGCAACTCCTCTCCACCCCCTTAGCCCTCGCACGGGAAGGTCTCTCCGCCGAGGCCGAAGAGGACGACCAGCGTGGCTTGGCCAAGCCGTCGTCCCAACCAGAACCGACATCACAACCTCAACACCCCAACGGGGATGCCCAGCCGTACCATGAACAGGTTCGTGCTGGACAGTCCTCCGAATATCCTCCGTCTGCGGCAGGAAGTCAGTAGTCCGTCATGGAGTTGAGCAATCCGCTGCCCGAAGACAAACCGATCAACAAACCCGAAGCCGGGGCGGTCACCCGAACGGTGGCGGCCATCGACATCGGCGCCAACGCGATCCGAATGGCCATCGCGCAAGTGCTTCCCGACGGGGGTGTCGAGGTGCTCGAACGGCTGCAACGAGCGGTCCGCATGGGGCAAGACACCTTCCGCCGCGGACGGCTCGGCGCCCAGAGCATGCGTGCCGCTGTGGCCGTCCTCCGCGACTACAAGGGACTGCTCGAGCTTTACAAGGTCGAACGGGTTCGCGCCGTGACCACCAGTGCTGTGCGCGAGGCGGTCAACGCCGACAACTTTCTCGACCGAATCTTCATGGCCACGGGGCTGAACGTCGAGGTCATCGCCACCAGCGAAGAGAGCCGCCTGACGGTCTCCGCCGTGCGTCAGGCGCTAGGCGACGCGCTGGGCCTCAACCACGGGCCGGCCCTGATCGCCGACGTCGGCGGCGGCAGCACCTTGCTCACCTTGCTGGAAGACGGCGAGGTAACCAATTCGGTCGCCCTCCGCCTGGGCTCGATCCGCCTCCAGGAGATGCTCTCCACCAGCGAGGAACCGCCGCAGCGTTCTGCGGAACTGTTGCGGCATTACATCGACAGCGTGGTCACCTCCGCCCAGCGGTCCGTATCGCTGGCTGGCCTCCGCTCCGTGGTGGCCGTTGGGGGCGACGCCCGCTTCGCCGCACGCGAAGCCGGGCATCCGACCGCCTCAACCGAACTCTACACCATTTCACGCGACGATTTCGACAAGCTGGTCCGCCGCTGCGTGCGCCATACGCCCGAGGAACTGGCCAAACGTTTCGGGCTCCCCTTTGCCGAGGCCGAAACGCTCATTCCGGCGCTGTTGGTCTACCAGTATCTTCTCCATCTGACGGGAGCCGAGCAAATGCTTGTCTCGCGGGTGTCGATGCGCGACGGCCTGGTGTTGGAATTGGCTCGCAGCGTGACGGGAGCCGAAGACCCGGCGATGCTCGAAGGGGTGATCCATTCGGCGATGGCCTTGGCCGAAAAGTACAAGGCCGACCCCGAACATGCCCAAACCGTGGCCGACTTGGCCGTGCGTCTGTTCAACGAACTGCAGGTCGACCACGGCCTGGGGCCCCGGCAACGGCTCCTGCTACGCGTGGCCGCGTTGCTGCACGAAGTCGGCGGCTACGTCAGCAACCTCGCCCATCACAAGCACAGCTTTTACCTGATCACCAATTCGGAAATCTTCGGGCTCAACCGGAACGAGGTACAGATCGTCGCCCACATCGCCCGCTACCATCGTCGTAGTGGCCCGAAGCTCACACACCAGGAATACATGGCCCTGCCCCGGGAAGCCCGGGTAACAATCAACAAACTGGCGGCGATCCTCCGCGTCGCCGACGCCCTTTCGCGGGGCCACATCAAGCAGGTCGGTACGCTGAAGTTCGAACGCCATGGTGACGAACTGATCGTCCACGTTCCCGGCCAACTCGACTTCATCCTGGAAAAACGCGCCGTGGCCGCCAAAGGCGATATGTTCGAGGACGTCTACGGAATGCGCGTCCGGTTGGAGGAAGCCTGATGGGTTTCCGATGTGGGATTTCCGATTTGGGGTTGGAGGCTCTCCGCGGAAGGGCTGGCTGTTCCAAATCCGGAATTCCAAATTCCAAATCAGAAATCCCAAATCCCAAATCCTAAATCGCAAGTCCGAAGATGGCCAAGAACGAACCCAAGTCCCCGGAACTCTACATCAATCGTGAACTGAGCTGGTTGGAGTTCAACGACCGCGTGATGCGAGAAGGACTCTCCGAAGAGCTGCCGCTGCTGGAACGCTTGAAGTTTCTGGCAATCGTCAGTTCCAATCTCGACGAGTTTTTCATGATCCGCGTGGCCGGCCTGATGCAACAGCGTGCCGCCGGCGTGCGCCGCCGCGATCTGGCGGGGTTGACGCCCAATCAGCAGTTGAGCGCCATCAGCCAGCGGGCGCATCGACTGGTCGCCGAACAGACCGCCGGCATTCGTCAGGCACTCGGCAAACTGGCCCAGGAAGGGCTGCGTGTCTTCGAGCCTGAGGAGTGGACGCCCGAGCAGACGCAGTATCTCCGTTCCTACTTCGCTCAGGAAATCCTTCCTGTGCTGACGCCCTTGGCTGTCCAGGAGATCGAGCCGGCGCCGCTGTTACCCGGCCTCCAGTTGCACGTGGCCCTGGTGATCGTCGCGGAAAACAGCGAAGACACGACAGAGAAAGTGGCCGTCGTCCCCGTCCCCACGCAGTTCGACCGCTTTATCAGCATTCCTGCAGGGGAGGGCGTGCAGTTGGTCCGGCTGGAGGATGTCATCGCCGCCAACGCGCGGATGCTCTTTCCCGGCTTCACCGTGCTGGCCACGACCATCTTCCGCATCACCCGCGACGCCGATGTGGCGATCCAGGACGACGATGTGAGCGACCTGCTCAGCGTGCTCGAAGAAGCTGTATTGGCCCGCCGCCGCCGCCGTCCCGTACGTTTGGAACTTTCGGCCCACGCTGATCCGCGCCTCAAGCAGTGGCTCCAGGAGTCGTTGCATCTGGGGGATGAAGAGACCTATGAGATCGAGGGGATGCTCAACGCCAGTTCGTTAATGCAGCTGGTCAACTATCGGGGCTTCGAGCAACTCCGAGCCCCCGACTGGCCCCCGCAACCGCCCCGCGATCTGATCGGTGCGGAAGATCTTTGGCAAACGCTTGCAGAACGCGACGTGCTGCTGTTTCATCCGTACGAGAGCTTCGACCCCGTCGTGCAACTCGTCCAGCAGGCCGCCGAGGACCCCAATGTGCTGGCGATCAAGCAGACCCTCTATCGCACCAGCGGCGACTCGCCGATCGTACGGGCTTTGGAACGGGCGGGAGAAAACGGTAAAGAGGTCACCGTGTTGGTGGAACTCAAAGCCCGCTTCGACGAAAGCCGCAACATCCATTGGGCCCGACGTCTCGAAGACGCCGGCTGCCATGTGATTTACGGCATCGCGGGCCTGAAGCCGCATGCCAAGGCCCTCCTGATCGTCCGCCGCGAATCGCAGCGCATTCGCCGTTACGTGCACCTCTCCACCGGCAATTACAACGACCGCACCGCCCGCCTCTATTCCGACCTGGGCCTGATGACCAGCGACCGCGATCTGACCGCCGACGTGGCCGCTTTGTTCAACCTCTTGACCGGTTACTCCGAAGCCGTCGGCTGGTCGATGCTTACCGTCGAGCCCGGACGCCTCAAGCAACGCTTCATCGATCTGATCGATCGCGAGGTTCAGGTCTCCACCCCCGACCGTCCCGGCCTGATCATGGCCAAGATCAACTCGCTCCAGGACGCCGAGATCTGCCGGGCCCTCGTCCGGGCGAGCCAGGGGGGCGTCAAAGTCCTGCTCAACGTTCGCGGCGTCTGCGGCCTCCGTCCCGGTTTGCCCAAGTTGACCGAGAACATCGAAGTCCGCTCGATCGTCGACCGCTACCTCGAACATGCTCGGATCTTCTACTTTCAAAACGGCGGGCACGAAGAACTCTACATGTCCAGCGCCGACTGGATGCACCGCAACCTCGAACGCCGCGTCGAGACGATCTTCCCCATCGCCGACGCCAATCTGCGCCGCCGCCTGATCGGGATTCTCAAAACCTACTTCGACGACAACACGAAGGCTCGCCGTCTGTTGTCCGACGGGACCTATGAAAAAGTCCCGCAAGTGGGCCCACGCATCCGCGCCCAAGAGCGATTCTACCGCGAGGCCGTCGCCGCCGCCCGCGCCGCTGAGCGTGCCGAGCTCGCCGAACTCCGCTTCCGCCCCCTGACTCCGCCCAAGGAGTCGTAACCTCTCCCCGCTAACAGCCCGTTGAACAAGTCACTTTCGGCCAGACGAGTTGTCCAAGGGGCGAGTTTTGGCCGGCGAGGGGGAACGTCGTGAAGGGGGCGAGGTTTGGGCTCGTGAAGGCTGCGGTCGCCTTCAGGAGCCGCAGCGTGGCAAATAGGGCAAAACGCAAGCTGTCGGCAAGCGAGCCGCCCGCCTGCAAGGCCCGGGCGG
>CAZLDQ010000307.1:0-3128 GCA_964558295.1 uncultured Planctomycetaceae bacterium
TGCTCTTCATCGCCGCATTGGCCTCCAACGTCGTGGCATCCACGGCGACCGTCTTGCCCTTGAGCAGCCCCTTCGCCTCCGCCACTTCCAGCACGAACTGAAACACGGCCAGGTGCACTTCCCGCGGCAAGTCGCCCACCGCGATCCAAAAGGCCTCCTGCTGCTCCGTCTTGCGCCGTCCCAATGCCATCCGCGATCCTTCTTCCAACAAGCCGCCGATCCGACCAAGTCCACCGTCGCTTCACGCGACGCCACCAGTTTAGCGCCAGTCCCCCGCGTTGGAAAGGCTGGCTCAGCGGACTCTTTCAACGGGCTGCTAAGGGATTTCGGGCGGGGGTTGGTGGCCTTTGAGGAGGCGTTGGGCCAGGGGCCAGACGTTTTCCAGATGGGCTAGGTAGGCGTCCGGGGATAACAGGGGTGGCTTGGTACCGGCAATCGACAGGAGCCAAGCCGTGTCGTAGAGGTTGCTGTTCAGGAGTGTCGGATCGGCCAGCACGAGGTCGTTCAGTTCGACCGCTTCACCGGCCATCGGCGCGTAGAGGTCGCTGGTGGCCTTCGAGCCTTCGATGAAGCCGATCGGTTGACCGGCGTCGATCTTCGTGCCCGGGCTGACCGACCACTCAAGGTGTCGGATATCGCCGAGCAGCTTAACCGCATAGGCGGTGAATCCGAATCTCCACCCGGCAGAGGTCTCCGAGGCCCACATGTGGTTGCGGATGTAGTTCCGGTCCGTCGGCAAGAATGCCGGGGAGCGGCCCATCATGAAGACAAGTGGAGTAGGCATGGTGTTGGGTGGATGTGGATATTGTGTGGCTGCGGGGTAGGGATGACGAATGTCGAAAACTAAATGACGAAGGAATGACGAAGCTCGAATGACGAATGGTCTTCAGGCGGCACACAGTAGGCAGTAGGCAGCAATTAGTATGCAAAGCCTCGTGTAACGTATACTGCGTACTGCCTACTGCATACTGTGTACTGCCTACTTCTCTCCAAAACAATACAAATCGCCCTCCCCGCTCCCGATCACCAGCCGGCCGGCGGCGACCGCCGGCGAGGCGATCAGGGCGCCGCCGGCCTCGAATTGCCAAACCTTGCGGCCGGATGTGAGGTCGAGGGCGTAGAGTCGGCCGTCGGAGGAGCCGATAAAGACTCGCGAACCGACGAGGACCGGAGAGCTATCGACCTGGCCGCGCGTGGTGAACGTCCAACGTGGTCGGCCGGTGGCGGTTTCCAGGGCATAGACTTGCTTGTCGCGTGAGCCGAAGATGACCAGTTCCGGTGTGACTGCCGCGGACGAACGGATCGGAGCGCTGTGCTTGGGGTTTTCGTACTGCCAGAGGATTTTGGCCCGCTTCCAGTCGATGGCCAGGAAGGTCCGCCCTTCTGTGCCGACATAGGCCACGGGGCCCAGGACGGCGGGAGTGCAGCCGGTTGGACCTTCCAACTCCACGTCGGCCACTTGTTTTCCGGTGTTCAGGTCGATTATGTGGAGGCGTCCGTCGCAGCCGGCCACAAAGGTCCGGTCTTCAGCAATCGTCGGGCTACAGCGGATCTGATCGGCACTCTCATACTTCCACACCAATTGGCCGCTCGAGGCGTCAAGGCAATAGAGCATGGCGTCTTGCGAGCCGAACAGCACATGGTTGGCGTGGAAGTTGGCGCTGGAGTTGATCTCCCCTTCGGTGTCGAAATGCCAACGTTCCTGACCACTCTCGGCGTCGAGGCAATGGAAACGACCATCAATGTCGCCCACATACACGCAGCCTTCGCGCACGGCGGGCGCTGCACTGAACCCCGATTCAGTCTTGTACTCCCATTTCTTCGTGCCGGAGGCCAAATCCAGGGCATAAAGCATCCCGTTGGTGGAACCGGCAAATACGCATCCGTCGGCGATTACGGCTGACGTATCAAAACCGTCCTGACCGCGTGAGAAGGTCCA
The DNA here is from genome assembly GCA_964558295.1 of uncultured Planctomycetaceae bacterium. Classification (GTDB taxonomy): domain Bacteria; phylum Planctomycetota; class Planctomycetia; order Pirellulales; family Thermoguttaceae; genus JBDKTH01. The sequence goes on from CAZLDQ010000307.1 coordinate 1,940, forward strand.
CAGCAGGTCGAGCTTCTCCGGAAGCGAGGTCGCCGCTTGGCCGGTCGCCTGGGCGTTGCCGCGAAACAGGGGCCACTGGCTGCGGTCGATTCCCGCGGCGGTGTGCTCCTTGGGCGAGTCTGCCGCCGCCCCGTCGGTCACAGGCGCCGGCTCGACCTGGGAACAACCGGCTAGGAGGAAGAGGCCAAGCAGGATCGTCGGATGGAGACGATGGCGGTAGGAGCGAAGCATAACGGTACGTGGTCCAAATGCCGGCCCAAAAAACGAATCAGCCGTCGGCGGAAGTCGATGACTGCCTGGGGAACTGCGTCTCCCGCATAGCAATCATCCGTTTCCGCCGACGGCTCAGAACGTGTGCGTTCTCGTTCCATTGCCAAACGCCTGATCGCTACGGCGTGTTGGGCGTATTGGCGGGTGTGGGGGTTGCGCTGAGCTGCGACAGCACTTGCAGCAGCCCGTTGAGGTGTGCCAAACGCGGACCAAAGCGGTCGACGAATTCGTTCAACATGAACTCGCCATCCCGCAAGGTCTCGAAATTCTCGGTGATCTCTTCCGTCAGGCTGGTCAGGTACTCGGTTTGCACTTTGCTCAGCGCTTCGGCGGCTATCCGGCAACTGCGTGCGAGCTTTGGATTGGCCTGCTTCCACTGGCCCAATTCGGTGGCGCGCTGACGTTGTGCGGCCGTCGTTTGGTGGACGAGTTCTTCGAGCAACTCATTCTGGCGATCTTGTGCTGCCAGCATTTCTCGCATGATGGAGACCAGTTCGCTAATGCCTTGCGTGCTGGCGGGAGGAGCTGCGTAACCTGCGTGGGAAACATCAATCTGGCTATACAGAGCGGGTCGTGTGCGGCGGTCGTCACTCATTGTGATATTCCTTTCTCTGGTTCCAGTATAAACAGGAACTACCGAAGAAGTCGAGATACCCGAAAAAAACTTTCTGGCCGTGCGAAGGAGTGGGGGGGAACTTGCGGGGTCGAGGGGATAGAGAGCGAACGCCTGGCACGTAAAACGTGCGGCATGGGTTTTCAAAAGCTCTGAGAACGGTGAGACTTCCGTGGTTTTGGCGACCGGTTTGCCACGTTGCCGAATCCGGTCCATCGACACCCCCGGCCCCCCGCCGCCGCGTTTTGGGGGCCCCGGGCCCGGTAGAACCGGCAAAACTCCCCACCTCCCCGCGCAAGTGACCCC
>CAZLDQ010000307.1:3138-5357 GCA_964558295.1 uncultured Planctomycetaceae bacterium
TCCGCGCTAAAGTCACAGCCTCTCGGTACCCGATCCACTCGGTGGCCTTTGAGACTGCCATCGTTGATTCTGGGAGAAGCGGGCAAACTGCGTTGAGTTTGTGAGGGGGGAGATGAGTAGCAGCGACGCCAAGTCGAAATCTGCACTGGGTTTCTTGACGGTGGTCGAGGATCCGGAGGACGGCCTGTTTGGGGGTTATTTGGTGCTGAATCTGGCCGGACGCCCGTTGGAATTCCATTGCACGGCTCCGGTCAAACCGAACCGAGCCCAGCAGATCCTCTACGGTCGCACGCTGGAGCCATACCTCTATGGCGAACAGATCGGTCAGGCATTGCTGGCCAAAAGCAAGTTGAATCCTTTGGCGGTTTACACGGATCGTGAGCCGGTGCTGGCCGTGCGTGAGTTTACGGAGGTCCCGGTAGCCTTGGTGCTGCCAACCGAAGGGGCTTTGCAGGAAGGCTGCCAGGTGACCGCTTCGGCCGGGGCCAAGGTCTGGCGGATCGATACGCCACACGAGGGATGCAGCTCGATGCTCACGTTCCAATTGGGCCGCAACCGGCTGGCCGTGACGGAAACGGCGGCGGCCGACCAGCGCACCATTGCCGATCGGTTGGCCCACGTCGCCGAATCGCTTGACTTGGCCGAACCGTTTCAGCGGATTCGCGAAGCCATTGAAGAGGCTCGACGGGGAGGATAACCAATCGCATGTCGAACGAACTCGACGCGTCGGGAAGTCTGCCCGGATTTGCCTGGAGCCCTATTCCGCAGCCGCCCGTCTATTCGATGGACGTTGCGTTTGAGGTCCGTCCGTTTGTGACCGGATGGAATCGGGCGATTTGCCGGCCGGTGGAAGTCACGATTCGCGATCTACGTTGCGTCAAGGTCACGACGGAAGTGGTCTCGCTGACCATCAAAGACGAGAGCGTGGCCACGCGGAGCTTTGCGTTTGCCGATCCGACCGGCGTTTCGGAGGGGCCAATGGCCGCCACGTCGTCGGCTGCGGCAGCTCCGGGGACTGTCGCGGGGCTGGCCGCTCCCGATGAGGTGGCCCGCCATGTGCGTATGACTCGCATCAAGCCGCCGAGCGATGTGATCAAGCTGGAGGACCGGCTCCAGTACATCCTGCAGCCTGCGTTGGAACTCTTGTTGCGCGAACGGTCGCTCCATTTCCCCTACCCACCGTTTCCGTACCAGATGGAAGGCGTGGCCTTTCTGTACGCACGCCATGCCGCCGTGTTGGCCGACGAAATGGGACTGGGCAAGACGATGCAGGCGATCACCTCAATCCGGCTCCTGCTGCGCACCGGGGAGGTGCGTAGCGTGCTGATGGTCTGCCCCAAGCCGCTGGTGACCAACTGGCAGCGGGAATTCTCGCTTTGGGCCCCCGAGATTCCGCTTTTGGTGATTGAGGGGGACCAAGCCAAGCGTCGGTGGCAGTGGCAGTTGCCCGATGTGCCGGTTAAGGTGGCCAACTACGAGGTCTTACGCCGCGATTTTGAGGGGGCCGAAAACGGGGGCGAGAAGCCCCCATTCTTCGACTTGGTCGTGCTCGACGAGTCGCAACGGATCAAGAACCGTAGCAGTACGACGAGCCAGACCGTTCGGGCGATTCCTCGCAGTCGCAGTTGGGCGCTCACTGGCACGCCGGTTGAGAACAGTGCCGAGGATCTGGTCGGCATTTTCGAGTTCCTGGCTCCCGGCTTCCTTTCGCCCGACATGAAGCCGCGCCGCATGGGGCAGACGGTCAGCGACTACGTGATCCGTCGGACCAAGGATCAGGTGCTCACGGACATGCCTCCCAAGCTGTTCCGCGACGCCGAACTGGAGCTGTCGCCCCAACAGAGGCAAACCTACCAGATGGCCGAAGAGGACGGCGTGGTCCGGCTCACCGATATGGGCGAGGGCCTGACGATCCAGCATGTTTTCGAGCTCGTGCTGCGGCTCAAGCAGATCTGCAATTTCGATCCGGCCACCGGCGAAAGCGCCAAGCTGGAACGGCTTGAAGCCGATCTGGAAGAAGTGGCCAGCAGCGGACGGAAAGCGATCGTGTTTAGCCAATGGGTCGAGACGCTTCAAAGACTTTCCGAACGACTGCGACGTTTTGGTCCGTTGGAGTACCACGGCCGAGTTCCCTCGATCCATCGCGACAAGATCATCCGCCGCTTCCGCGAGGATCCCAATTGCCACGTGAGCCTGGTGAGCTGCGGGGCAGGGGGGGT
>CAZLDQ010000308.1:0-5354 GCA_964558295.1 uncultured Planctomycetaceae bacterium
CCAGCCTCCTACGTTGGGAAGGTCGGCTTAGCGGACTTTTTCAACGGGCTGTTAGCCCATCGTCAGAAGGACGATAGTCAGGGCGATTAAGGCCAGGACGAGCAGGCCACCCAGTACGCCGATGACGACAAGAACCCCTGAGCGAGGGAGAGATTGTCCCGTCAAAACCTCTTGGCCAGAGGGCCCGGATCGGATTGTCTCGCCGAGCGGATAATCTAGCGTCTCCTCACACCGAGGGATTGGCGTTCGGGCGTCCTCGGGAGACGGTTGGGGCGGGACAGGGATTGTTTTCGGTTCGTTCTCCCGAGACAGATTCACTTTGTGCGATGAGACTTCCTGGTTGTAGGTGGTGGAGTCCGTCCCAGAGAAGGACCGGTTTCCCTGTGCTCCCAGAACGGCTTGGCAGGCCTCCAGGTCGGCGATGACTTCGCTCATCGATTGGTAACGGTCTTCCGGCTGCTTGGCCACCATTTTCTCAAAGACCGTTTCGAGGAATTCGGGCACATCGCGCCGCGCACAACGGAGCGAGGGAATTGGGGCCGTGCGATGGGCCATCAAGACCTGGATGAAGGAATCGCCCGGGTAGATCGGTTGACTGGCCAGGAGCCGGTAGAGGGTGCAACCGAGCGAGTAGATGTCTGAGCGATGATCGGCGCGGTGAGCGTCTTCCGCCTGCTCGGGGGCCATATAGTCACAGGTCCCCATCATCTGCCCGTATTTAGTCAGGCGGTCGCCACAGGTGCATTCGCCAAGGTCGGTCGTCTCACTGATGCGGGCCAACCCCATGTCGAGGATCTTAACCGTTCCTTCTTGATCCACCAGCAGATTACCCGGCTTGATGTCGCGATGGATCACGCCATGTTTGTGGGCATATTCGAGTCCTCGCGCGGCTTGGAGGATGTAGCCGACCACCTGCCCAACGCCCAGCAGTTCCTGCTGCTCAGAATGCACAGTGCCCAGATCGCGTCCCTCGACGTATTCCATCACCAGATAATGGAGCCCGTCTTGTTCGCGTGCATCGTAGGCCGTGACGATGTTGGGATGGGAAAGCCGAGCCGCTGCCTCGACCTCGCGATAGAATCGTTTGACGGCGTCGGGCGATTTCAACCGTCCAGCCGGAAGCATTTTGATCGCCACAACCCGTTTCATCCGCCGATGTTGGGCCTTGAAGACCACCCCCATCCCTCCCTCACCAAGCTTTTCGAGGATGAGGTACTCGTCGAACATCAGCCCACGGTGCTTCCCTTGGGAGATTGCGGTGGCCTGATACGGCGTAAGTTTCTTGGCTGCGACAAGTTCTTCGGCCAGGGTGGCCGCATCCCGGGGACGCTGCTCGGCTTGACAGCCATCGAGAAACGCCGTCACCTCGGTCAACGACATCAGCCCGCTGCGCGCGAGGTTACGGACGAATTGATCGAGTGTCAGCGTCATCTTCACCCCCGATCCCCCGTTGCCGCCGATTATAACTTGCCCGACTTGGACCTGCCATCTTTTCGTCCGGTTTTGTGCGGTCTTTTCCCAGCTTTTTCCGCTGGGAACCCCCTCCCGCATCGTGGCTGCCGGGGGGGAAGCGTGCTATGATTCTCCTGGGCACCACGCTGGCATCCTTGAGTCCTCTGACAGGCGATCCCTATGTGCTTTCGATCAGTCCCGTGTCTGGCAAGTTTGGCCGTCTTCTACGTCATTGGAGGAACGCCTGATGTCTGGGCACAGTCTCCCGCCGACGAACTCATGGTTCCAGCCCCTTTTGACAGACTGCTGCCATTGCATGAGCGTCTCGGTCCGCCAGAACCGGGCCAGTGGCTCGCCGAGCATCCCGAGCCGGGGCAGACCTACCGGCAGTATGTGCGCAGCCGTCCGGTTACGCCCGACAAACGCCGGCGTGTGATCTACGTCCAGCCGCTGGGCAACTTCACGACGACGCAGGAGCGGATCATCAAGCTGTCGGCGGAGTATATGGGACTCTACTTCGACCTGCCGGTGAAGATTCGCGACGGGCTGTCGCTCGACCTGATCCCGGCCAATGCGCGGCGCAAACATCCTGAATGGGGCATGGACCAGATTCTCTCGACCTACGTGCTCCAAGAAGTGCTCTCCCCACGGCTCCCCTCCGACGCCGTGGCCTATATCGCCTTCACCGCCTCGGATCTCTGGCCCGGCGAAGGCTGGAATTTCGTCTTTGGCCAAGCCTCGCTCACCCAGCGCGTTGGCGTCTGGTCGATCTATCGCAAAGGCGACCCACACGAAAGCGACGCGTCGTTCCGCCTCTGCTTGCGACGAACGCTCAAGACGGCGACCCACGAGACCGGGCACATGTTCTCCCTGCCGCACTGCATCTACTACGAGTGCAACATGTGCGGCAGCAACCATCTGGCCGAGTCGGATCGACATCCCTTGTGGCTCTGCCCGATTTGTCTGGCCAAACTCTGCTGGGCCACCAAGGCCGATCCTCTGAAACGGTTCGAGCGTTTGGCGGCGTTCTGCGACGCGCATGGTCTGACCGTCGAGCAAGAGTTCTTCCAGAAGTCGCTTACGCTGCTCCGCGGGAAACAGCCGTAGGGGCCGGGCCACAAGCTTGCGGCAACCGTCCCTTCCTCGCGTCTCCGGTTGCCAACCTCGTAGTCATCACGTTCCGCGGGATGCTCTTACGCACGGCAGAGCGTATGGATGCCGAACATCTCCGCGGCTTGACCGGTGCGGGCGGCCAGACCAGAATACCAGTCCAGGTGCGTCTTGCGGTCCGTCATCTAGCACACAGGAGCGATTCCATGAGTAGCCACGCCACTCGTCGAAGTTTTCTGGGGACCACCGCCGCAGCCGCTGCCACCTGGGCTGGGGCCCACACGTATTCGGCCGAAGCACGGGCGAATCCTGGCCCGAATGAGACGATTAATATGGGACTGATCGGTTGCGGTGGACAAGGCCGGGCCGTGATGGCAGGCCATATGCTGTGCCCCGAGGTGCGAGTGATCGCGGTCTGCGACCTGCAGGAAGGCCGGATGGCCGATGCCCGCAAACAGGCCGGCGGCGACAAGGTGCTCACCTACCACGACTATCACAAGCTGCTGGACAACAAGGATATCGACGCGGTGATCGTGGCCACCAACGGCCACTGGCACGTGCTGCCGACGATCCATGCCTGCCAGGCCGGGAAAGATGTCTACGTGGAAAAACCCCTGGGCACCTCGATCGGCGAAGGGCGTGCAGCGGTCCAGGCGGCACGCAAGTACAACCGCATCGTGCAGCTTGGCACCCAGCAGCGCAGTTGGCCGCATTACCAACAGGCGGTCGACGTGATCCGTTCCGGCCGGTTGGGCGAGATCTCCGAAGTGAAGGTCTGGGACTTTGACTACTTCTACCCCGGCTTCGGCGCCCCGGCCGACTGCGAGCCGCCCCAGGGACTTGACTGGGACTTCTGGCTCGGCCCCTCGCCCAAGGTGCCTTTCAATCCCAATCGGTTGGCCAAACACTACTGGTTCTTCGACTATGGCGGCGGCTGGCAGGTGGATTGGGCCGTGCACCATTACGACATCGTTCATTGGGCCTTGGGCGTGAAGGCCCCGGTCGCCGCCACGGCGCTGGGCGGCTTCAAATGCTTCGACCCGACCAACATCGAGTGGCCCGACACGTTCGTCGGAGTCCTTGATTACGGCCCCGGCCCCGTGGCCCAAAAGGGTTTCTTGCTGCAGTACACGTTCCGCGGCGGTTGCCGGCGCGAACAGCGGTCCCACGGCAAGTGCTTCTTCGGTTCCGAGGCCTCGATGTTGCTCGACCGGAGCGGCTACACGATCACCCCGGAACGCGGCAAGGCAGGCAAGGAGGAGACCGTCAACAACACGTTTACGCATAACGTCCATGTAACCAGCCTGCACGAACACGCCAAGGTGTTCTTGGACTGCATCCGCACTCGCAAGCGCCCGCCGGCCGATGTCGCCCAAGGGCATGAATCGACCGTTCCCGGCCACTTGATGAACATCGCCTGGCGCACCGGCCGACCGATCCGCTGGGACGCCGAGCGGGAACAGGTTGTCGACGACGCCGAGGCCAACGCTCTGGTGACAAAGCAGTACCGTGCCCCGTGGCGGCTGGATGTCTGACCCCCAGCAAGAAGGAACGGGGAGATTTCCTGAATTGGAAAAGGTCCCGCCGGGTCCCAAAGAGACCTCTGCAGGCGGAACATCGCATACGCCTTCCAGCGGCTGTCGATCAGCCGCACGTCGAAAACCGCTACTGACGCGAGCCACCCGGCGCGGTATAAATACTGTCCAATTTGCTCAACTCTCCCAATTGTCATGCTCTCCCCACCAGAACCATGCTGACGGACAATATCCTCAACCTCATTGGCAACACCCCTCTGATCCACCTTAAGGGGGAAAACATTTATGCCAAGGCCGAGTTTCTTAATCCAGGCGGAAGCATCAAGGACCGTGTTGCCCGGGCGATGATCGAAGGGGCCGAGCGCGACGGTCGCCTGAAACCCGACTCGATCCTCTGTGAGCCAACCAGCGGTAACACGGGAATCGGCATCGCGTTGATTGGCCGGCTCAAGGGCTACAAAGTGCGTATCGTCATGCCGGAAGGGATGAGCGAGGAACGCAAGCGGATCATCCGTGCGCTAGGCGCGGAATTGGTGCTGACCCCGGACAGCGAGAGTATTGGCGGAGCCGTGGAGCGCGTGAGACAGTTTGCGGCCGAGGATCCCAGGATCTTTGTCCCCCAGCAGTTTGAGAATCCCGACAATCCCCAGTGCCACTACCAGGAAACGGCCCGCGAACTCTGGCGGCAGATGGACGGCGATATCGCCGTGTTCGTCGCTGGCGTGGGCAGCGGCGGCACCTTGCAAGGCGTGGGGAAGTATCTCAAGGAACGGCGGCCCGACGTGAAGATTGTGGCCGTCGAACCGAAAAACGTCTCGGCCCTCTTAGGTCAAGAGCCGGGATTGCACCAGATTCAAGGCATCGGCGACGGCTTCATTCCAGCCGTACTCGATGTATCGTTGGTCGACGAGGTCATCGAGGTCAGCGACGAAGACGCCATCAAGACCACGCGACAATTGAGCCGCGACTTCGGCCTTCTGGTCGGCACTTCTTCGGGCGCGAACATTTGGGCCGCACGTCAACTGACCGAAAAATACCCCGGCAACATCGCCACCGTATTGCCGGACCGGGCAGAGCGCTACTTCAGCACCGCGCTGCTATGAAGAGAGGGAAGGGTTCGGGGTTCAGGATTCCGCTTCTGAGGTGAATTAGGAAGTCAAGATATGGCGGCCCCAGTCCGCCAAGTATGTGCCCCGCGTTCTGCCCCCTGAACCCTAAACCCTGCCCTCTGAACCCTGCCCTCTGAACCCTGCCCTC
>CAZLDQ010000309.1:0-5339 GCA_964558295.1 uncultured Planctomycetaceae bacterium
CGGATGTCCTCGCTGGTAAGGACCTGAATCGGCTTGTAGTTCATCATAACCAAGCCTTTCTACAGCACTTTTGCCAACCACAGTCCCACCAGGACCAGCACCAGCCCACCGGCGTTATTGGCGACAAAGTTGATTCCCGCCAGGGATCGGAACCCCGCGTTGGCGATATTCACCGTCTCGACGGCAAAGCTGGAAAACGTCGTCAACGCGCCGAGAAAGCCGGTCACAAAGAACAGACGCACCGACGGCGTCAGCCAGGCCATCCGTTCGGCCAAGCCGAATACCAACCCGATCAGGAAACATCCAACCATATTCACGATCAGCGTACCCCAGGGGAATCCGCTTCCCCAGAGCCTTGCCGCCAACAGGTTCACACCATATCGACTGACGGCGCCGAGGCAGCCGCCGAACATGACCAATACGAATTTCTCCAAGCAACACCTGCCCGCAAATCCAATCCAACAGAACTCACTTCTTCGCAATCAACACACTGCACGGCGCGTGGTCACAGATCCGGTCGGCGGTGTCGCCCAACAACCGGCCCCACAGTTCCGAGTGGTCGCTATGGCCCACCACGATCAGATCATAACCACCTTCCTCGGCGAACCTCAGAATGGCCTTCGCCGCGTGGCCCGATCTCGTTTCACAGGCAATCGCGATACCGTGTTCCCGAGCCACGTCCGCGACCTCTTTCTGACGCTCCTTGAAGTACCCGTTCGCTGCTTCCGCCTCTTCCTCGGGCTCGCCCGGCAGATCGGTGTACCGCGGCAGCGGCTCGCGGACCCACAACGCCGTGATCTTCGCACCGTACTCCCTCGCCAGCACGGCGGCACGGGCCAGCGCGGTCCGGCCCCCTTTGGAACCATCGTAACCGACCAAAATCTTCGTGAACATACTTCACCCTTTCACAGGATCGGACTGTATGGCTGGTCTGCGGGGGATGCGACGGCTGTACAGGCGGCCCCAGGCCGTCATCGTGCGAACCGTGGGCTGGAACAATCTCTGAGCCAGCAGCGTCGGTACAAAAGCGCTCAGGATCACCACTGTCACCAGCATCGAGTACTGTTGCTGGCTGATGATCTTATTCTGCAAACCAAACAGGGCCGAGATGGTGCCGAATGTCAGCCCTGTGGACATCAGCAGCGACGTGTAGTGTGCCTCGCGCGACCGCATGAAGAAGTGGCGAGAGAGAGGCCACACGGCGACGTATTTCGTCGCGATCTTCAACGCCAGTAGTACGCCGATCACGCCGATTCCCGCCAGCAAGGCAGGCAGCGACACGTACAATCCCGCCTTGATGAAGTAGAACGGCGTGAAGATGGCGAAGGCAATGCTTCGCATCCGATGCACGAGGGTCTTGTCCCGCAGGAAGACGCCGGCCACCACCAGGCCCAGCAGGTAGGCGGGCAGGACGGCCTCGCTCTTGGCAGTCGCGGCCAGCCCGCCCAGAAAGAAGAGCACCAGGAACAGGAATTTGACCTCGGGTTCGCTGACCCGTGTCTGGCCCAGTCGCGAGATGAAGAACTGCGTCCACCTCGGCATGAACCAGAGCACCACGGCGGAAATCACCACGAAGACGATCAGCCAGACGTTGAAGTCCGCGAACAACACGCCGAGGGCCAGCACCGTACCGAAGTCCGTGATGAAGCACGCCGCCAGCAACATCTTGCCCATCGCCGTACTGCCCAGTCCGCCTTCGATCATCACGGCGTAGACCACCGCTACCGACGTGGTGGATAGGGCAATACCGGCGATCCACGCCTGGTGCAGCGGCCAGCCCAGCACGAATTGAGTGAAGATCCAGATGCCCACAAACGGCAAGAAAAACGAAAGCACACCGATGCTCAGACTGGCCCGGAAACTTCCACGAAGCGAGGCCGGGTCGATTTCCGCGCCGGCCAGGAAGGTCAACACGCCGCTGCCCAGCATCGCCAGAAAGTTGGTCCACTCCGTAGTGTGGAGCACGGATGTTTGGCCCGTCGCGTGCAGGTTACCCATGATGACACCCACCAGGATTTCGACCAACGCTACGGAAATCCCCGTGCGGATAGAAATAAGACTGGCAGCGAAGGCCAGTCCCATCCAGAACGCGGCGGTGAACCAGATGTTCTCAGGCATAGCCATGGGTCCGATCTCCACTTTTCTGCCCTCGTGTTGTGGCGGACCCCAGGCCCAAACGACCTGGGGGAAGGGACACCCGTTGTTTGTTCGTGCAACTTGGAGGCGAAAACTGGACTTGGGTGTGCAGGACGATTTGTACTGCTGAGGAAATCCAGCTTGGCAGAGTGTGCATCCGACTTCTCCTTTCAACACCTGCTCCGGGGAAGTCGTCTGACATTTTTTCAGGCTACTCCCACCAGGAGGCTCAAGTCTTGGTAGGAGTTATCAGCCCAAACGCTTGAGCGGTTGCGGTGAACTCCATCACCTCTCGGGAGATGTCTTCCGAGTCAAATGCACATGAAATTTACCCGATGCGGAAAGTTGTGTCAACACTTCCAGAAGGGAGCTTCCGGCATTGTCCAAGGCGAAAATTCTAAAACGCTCCGGGAATCCTGTCACGAGGGGGCTGTTTTTCCCAGCCTTGTTGCAAAGAAGCGAAAGTCCTTAAAGAGCTTCCCATGGTATGGCTTCCTGGTATTTGGGGCGGTCTACCGGAAAGCGGCGTTCGTCATGACGTGCTCCGCCTTACGGTCAGGCGGAGCACGCCGCGTAGCTCAATCACGGTTTCGGGCGGCCGTAGCTGATGTCGTCGATGAAGACTATGCCTGTGCCGCCTGGGCTGGGGGCGGCTTTGTTGCCTACGCCGACGATCATCGATTTGACCGCGGTCAACTTTACGCCCGCCGACGCGAATTCGATCAGCGGGATCTTCCACTGATTCCAGCCGCCCTTAGCGGTCGCCATCATATCGGGATGATGCACGGTTTGGGATTTACCTGCGGTGTCTTTGATCGTGACATACAGGCTCTCCATCGAGTTGCCCGCGGGTTGGGCGATGCCGATCTCCGCCACCTGCCAAGCGCCCGCGACGGCACCGCTGAAAGAGACGTTAGAGAACTCGGCACCGGTCGCAAGGTTCGCGTTGTGGCTGCACAGGGCCAGGCCGATCAGGACCGGGCCGTTCATCGTGATCGTCTGGGCGGCGCCCAACTGCGTCCAGGTCTTGCCGTCGGGGGAGATCGAGCCGGTGAAACTGTTGCCGTTACGCTCGACCTTGGCCCAATATGGAGGCGTCACAAGCGAAGCACTGTCGTCGTTGGAAGATGCACCGCCGGCGACGAGCCTGCGTTGGAAGCTGGCGCCGTTGCCGGCGCTGGCGCCGCCCGGCGTGATCGCCATAAAGGCGTGGCTCGAACCGGGCTCGGTGCTCTGGCGGATCATGACGCCGCCCTTGGCCCAAGCGTGGCTGTTGACGATACTGTCGACCCTAGCGATTATCGTTCCGTTGCCGCTGAGGGTTTTGTAGGCAAAGCGGAACTGGTCCGAGGTTCCCCAGATGTCAGTGCCGATGGCGTTCATCAGAATCCTGTCGGCGGTTTCCGCGAAGGCTGGCGTACGGCCCTGGAAGTACAGAGACAGGGTATCGGCCCCGTGGACGGCCCAGTTCTGCGCCGGGTCAAAGGTGCGTTCCGCCTCCGAGACATAGGGGGCCGCTGTATTGTTGTAGGCCAGAGGCATCGACTGCTGGCCGCCGTGGACGGTCGTCTTTTCGGCAAAGGGGGCCATATCGTATCCGACCTGCGACCCACTGGCCTGGGTCGTCAAGCCATCAACCCACACTTCGTAGATTCTGTGGTCGTCGTCGTTGTAGCCCTCCATATCGTCAATCACTGCGTACTCCTGGGTGGTGAAGCTCCAGACGTCGCCTTCGTACGGTCCTGCGCCGCCGAGCTCGGTCACTTTCCAAAAGTAGTTTGTTGCGAAATCCATCGAATTCGGCGTGTAGCTGTGCTCGGCCACTGTTCCCACCAGGGGCAGTGCAGCCTTGTCTGTTCCGAAGTAGACTTCATGCAATGTGGCCTCGCGTCCGGGCCGCCAGTTCAGACTCGTCTCGACGCTGACGTCCATCGCGGCATCGGCCGGTTGCGGTCGGCGGGCCTGCACCGGGATGTAGAAAAATCGGACCTCGCTCAGACCCGTCTGGGGAGTCAGGCTGCCCCAGGTTTGGGTGATCGTGAGTTTGACGAACTTGGCAGCGGCCCCACCGAGATCGACGACGGTGTTGGCAGTATAGGACGCCGATCCGGTTGCCTGGGCAAACTCGGGAACACTTTCCAACGCGGTCCAGGCGACGCCGTCGACGGAGTATTCAATCGTGACGTTGCGGGCGCCGAAGCCGACGATCCCTTCGATCGGCTGATTGGAGTTCCACACCCACATCTCGTGGAGTCGATAGACCTTGTCGAATTCGTACTGGATCCAGTGCGGCCGGGGACCGTTGGTCATCCACATGGTCGCCAAGTCCGTGGAGTGTGTGTCGGTCGCGCTCAGACCGGATCCGTTGATCGTATTCTGTGGAACCGCGCCAGGCTGGACACTGGAGGCCTTGGCCGCAGTCGGTGTGACGGGATAGCTGAACGGTTCGACGGTGAAGCTCCAGACCTTGCCTTTGTAGATCGCCTGGTCGGGCGCGGCGTTGACCTCGTCTACCCGCCAGAAATAGGTCTTGCCATACTCGAGAGGTTCGGGCGGAGTATAAGTCGTTTGGATTTGGCCTTCGCTGACCAGCACGCCCAAGGGGACGGTCCTATCGGCGTCGTTGACGTCTTGAAAGGAGATTCCGAAGTATATGTCGTGCGAGGCCGCGTATTCGCCGGCGGTCCATCGGAGCGTCAGATCGCCAGGCACGTCGGTGGCCTCGTCGGCCGGGATCGGGGAGGTCGCGCGGCCGGGTCCACCAGGGCCTTTCATCAGCGTGCGAATCTCCGCCTCCGTCAACGCCCGGCGGAAGAGCCATACGTCGTCGATCTCGCCGCGGAACCAGTCGCCACTGGCGTTGAAGACGTTGCCTGCGATGCTGAAAAAGAAATTGGATGTGCCGCTGACCATACCGTTCTTGTCGCTGGCCACTTCTTGGCCGTCGATGTAGAGAGAGATTCTTGTTCGATCACCTGCCAGAGCGACGTGGTGCCAGGAAGGATACGGGAAACCCCAGTTGGCGCCGATGAAGGCCCAGTTGTTGCCCGCCATCCAGGTCCCGAATTGCCCGCCATTTTCGGTGGTGAATCCCAGCTCGATCAGATCGTTCTGGCCGAAGACGCTGGAATAGACCCCGGTACTGCTTGCGCTGATCCAGCCGGCCATGGTGAAGGCGGTCAGGCCGTTGAGCAGGCTCTTGC
>CAZLDQ010000310.1:0-5308 GCA_964558295.1 uncultured Planctomycetaceae bacterium
GCACAAAGGCCGACGCCCGGAGGCATCGGCCTTGCGTATAACCCGACGGTAGCCGGATTTCGCTACCGTCAAAACAAGTGGCGGGGACAGGATTCGAACCTGTGACCTCGAGGTTATGAGCCTCGCGAGCTACCGGACTGCTCCACCCCGCGTCATATGAAGATGTCAACCAATGTTGTCCCTCAGTGATAGTGGCATTTTAGCATATCCCTGATAGTTGTCGAGGGTGCAACCATGATCTTTTCGCGACCATTTGGTTGGGGTAAAGAGGTTGGGAAGGAGGTATTGGCTCATCGAATCCTGAGGGAATGAAAACCGGACTTCGGATGAGGGTTCAGGCACCGCTTCAAGCGTCGTATTCTTCACGACTTGCAGACTCTCAATGACTTTTTTGTTGGCGATTCTCCTGCTAGCTGGTAGACTCGGGTGTGGTGGGATATAGTTTGTCGGAGCGTTTCTGGCCCGTAATGGCTCCCATTGCGGACTAGTCGCACAGCCCCATTCGAGGGCTGATCAGAGGAGGGCCTTTTCTAGAATGGCTTCGTCCAATCCCCAACCGCAGTCCGGCCCCCCGCCCGGACGCCCTTTGCCATCACAAGGGTTACCGTTACCTCCAGCACAACCGCTCTCCTCGGGCCAAGTTCAAGGCCTAGCGCAACCTTATCCTTACCCGCAGAATCCTCCATCCCCGCAATATCCACAAGCTCAGCCGTATCCACAGGGGCCCCTCTATCCCCCAAGCTACCCACAGGCCGCCTCTCTGCAGCCCCCGACCTCTCCTCAAACCCAGGTTCGAGGGAGGCATTCTGAGACGGTTCACTCCGCTGGTGTACGGCCCTTGCTCATTCAGCCAGGTCAGAACGCACCGACAGCGGCCACGGGACAAACGGAGAAGCAAGAAGACGAGAAAGCTGAGGAGGGGGAGTTAACCACCGTTGTTTTGCAGAGCTCACCGCCGTGGTTGGTCAGTGCGGTGATACACATGATGGGACTGATTGTCTTGGCATTGTGGATGGTTGTCCACGAGGCTCCCAAGAACCGGATTTCCCTGGATGCGGAAATCCTTGCCGAGAAAATCGGCGAACAATTGGAATTCGACACTCCCTTGGCAGGCACTGATCCACAAAAGCTCGATGAGCCGATCATCACGCCCGAGGACTTGGCGATGGTTGACAATCCGTTTGCCGCTCCGGCCAAAGTGGACATCATTCCCGACGGGATCACAGCGACCAGCGATATCAAGGCGAATATTGGTTTTGCTCTTACAGGCCGAGAGGCTGGTTCGAAGAAGGCCTTGCTGGGGGCCTATGGAGGCACCGCAACGACGGAAGCTTCGGTGCAACTCGGGTTGGAGTGGCTGGCCAAGGTGCAGAAGAAGAATGGTTCTTGGAGTCTTAAGGGGCCGTATAGCAATGGCGCGGCCGACGACAATCCGCCGGCTGCCACTGCCATGGCCTTGTTGGCCTTCCAGGGGGCCGGCAATACGCATAAGGAGGGCAAGTTCTCCAAGAACGTTGCCGCGGCCTGGAAATGGCTCTTGGAAGAACAGGATGACGATGGCTGCTTCTTTCACGAAGGTGCCTTTCACCACCGCTTCTACACACAAGGGCAATGCACAATCGCCTTGTGTGAGGTCTATGGGATGAGTCGGGACGAGGCGTTTCGGAAACCGGCCGAATTGGCCATCCGCTATCTCTTGCGATCCCAAAGCCCCGAAGGCGGATGGCGCTACAGTCCCCAGACGGACAGCGATGTTTCCGTGACCGGTTGGATCGTGATGGCTCTGCAAAGTGCACGCATGGCGGGCCTCGAAGTGCCACCAGATACGTTCCGCCGGATCACTCGTTTCCTCGACAAGGTGGCCGTGGACAATGGTTCTCGCTATCCCTACCAGATCGATCAGGACGCTACCCTCACGATGACCGCCGAGGCATTACTGTGCCGGCAGTATCTTGGCTGGCCGCGGAACGATGCCCGGTTGCTCGATGGTGTCAACTGGATCACGCAGCCGGAAAACCTGATCAATTTCAAGAAGGGACGCAACGTCTACTACTGGTATTACGCGACTCAGGTCTGCCATCATATGGAAGGCGAGTACTGGAAGAAGTGGAACTCTGTGATGCGGCAGGTTGTCCCCGAGCAACAGGTTAAGTCAGGTCGGGAAGCTGGCAGTTGGGATCCGCTCCGGCCGACACGGGATGAGTGGGAAGCCCACGGCGGACGACTCTATGTCACCTGCCTGTCGATTTACATGCTGGAAGTCTATTATCGCCACATGCCGCTCTATTCCAACGTCTTCAGCGTCATGCCGAGCTTGACGAGTCCCAAGGCGGAGACGCCCTAATCGTCACCGGGGAACGGGAATATCACGCCAAGTGAAGACCAGGATGGCCGCCAGATAGCTCAGCAGTCCAAGACCCACGAGAGTGCCGCTAAGCCACATCGTCCGTGACCAGGCACCTTCCATCAAGATCAGTTGTTGGGGCTCAAAGGCCGTCAGGAAAGACAGGTATTTCAGCCAATCACCGGGAGCCCACAGGCGGGCCACCATCTTGAACATCGTTGAGATGATGAACAGCCCGCCTCCCAGCCAGATCGTGCGCCAGCGGTCGCGGTCCCAACTCGACAAAAACGTGGCAAGACCGGTGAGGCAGAAAGTCATCGCAAAGAGATTGATAACGCCGGGCAAGAACTGCCAAATCGAAGCTTCCCGATGCCAGCCAACAGTGAGCAACCCCAGCCACGTACCCAGCCAGACCGACAGAGCCAGGATTCCCGAGCCCAAGGCGGCCACGATCGCCGGGACAATGATTACCGTATGACGGCGGACTGGTAAGGTGAGCACCAACTCCATGGTCCCGCGGGCGATTTCCCCGCTGACGGCGCTGGAACCACGTCCAATTGCCCAGCCAATGCAGATGAGCAGCGTGACTACATCTACATAAATTACACTCGCCCGACCGGCAGGCGTGGCCAGATCGGCCAGCGGAACGCCGACAAGCGGCTGCACGAAGCCCGGCAGCAGATTCAGAATCGTACGCAAGGGGCCCGCATCGAAGAGACTCGACAGCCAAACGAAGACCCAGGCAAAAGCCACCAAGAGCATGCAGCTCGTGAGCAATTGATACGAGGATTCGTTGACCGACTTCTTCCAGAGGGCCGAGTTGAAGAGGGTCAGCGTCGGCGACTCAGTCGTCCCTTTGCGCCGTAGACTCCCTAAGATTTCGCCCCAATCGGCGTCAAGAAATCGGGGCCGCAGCCCTTCCCAGACAGTCATCTTGTGTAGATCCATACCGGGTACGTTACTCCAGCCGGGAGATTGTTGCAACGGCTCTTCCACGATGGAGGCGACGGGGGGTTCCTTAGTCCTTTGCATGCGGTTTCAGATACTTGAGAAACCAATCGCGGGCCAGCCTGGAGACCTGCTCCAAGGTACCGGACTCCTCAAACAGGTGTGTGGCCCCGGCAACCACCTCGACCCGATGTTCCGCACGGCGCAGCATCTCTGCGGCTCGCCGGTTCAACGCCAGCACGGTTTCATCGCACCCACCGACAATCAATAGCGTGGGAGCGTGCACGTCGGGGAGAGCGTTGCCGGCCAAGTCCGGGCGACCACCACGAGAGACGACGGCCCCCACCAGATCAGGGTGCTCGGCGGCAGCAATCAACGCGGCGGCAGCCCCGGTGCTGGCACCAAACAGTCCGATCCCCATTCTGGCTGTCTCTTCCCGATGACCAGCCCACTCGACCGCCCCCTCGAGCCGCGTGGCCAGCAGGTTGATATCAAACCGCAACTGCCGCGTGTGCTCATCGATCCGATGTTCACTGGGGGTGAGCAGATCGAACAGCAGAGTTGCCAGCCCCGCTTCATTGAGCACCTCGGCTACGAATTGGTTGCGGGGACTGAAACGACTGCTCCCGCTACCATGAGCAAACAGCACGATTCCGGTTGCCTCTTCGGGAACGGCGAGAAAGCCGGGCAAGACAACTGCTGCACTCTCGACGAGTACATCGTAGACAGCCATAGAACTTCGATCAACCATAGCCGTCTCCTTTGCCATTCGATCGACACGAAAGTATTGAGCAATTGCAGGAACCGATTAGGCAGGCTATGTCCGTCCGCTTGCTGCCTGATAGCGTTGATAGGCTCGTTCCAGCAGGTCGCGAACCTCTTCGTCACTGGTTTGGCGGAAGTCCTCGTACCATTGTCCCACCCCATAAAAGGGAGTAGGGGTTCTGACGGCCACAAACTCGTCGACCTGCGTCTCGAGACGTTCAGCGGTCTGCACGGCGGCGACGGGAACCGCCACGACCACTCGCAACGGATTCTGACGTTTGACCGACTCCACAGCAGAACACATGCTGGCACCGGTTGCCAGTCCGTCGTCAACCAGGATCACACAGCGGTTCCGCAATTCCAACGCTGGACGGTGGCCGCGATATACTTGCTCGCGACGCCGCAGTTCGTCTTGCTCCCTGGCGATTACCGTCTCAATCATCTCTCGCGAGATGTCCAAAGCCTGAATCACGTCCTCGTTGAGGACTACGACACCATCGCTGGCGATTGCTCCCATGGCCAACTCTTCCTGCCCTGGTACGCCAAGTTTGCGGACGATGAACACATCCAACGGCGCACCGAGTGTCGTTGCAACCTGGTAGGCAACCGGTAAACCGCCACGCGGCAAACCCAGAACCAATAGGTCGTCCCGACCTGCGTAGTGCCAAAGTCGCGCGGCCAACTGACGACCGGCGTCGTTACGGTCTCCAAAGAACATCGGTTGAGCCTATTGCAACTGAAGCAATACGGATTCTTCCAAAGATGCTGCCAATACCACGCTCTTTCAGTATTGTTTTGTGCACAGACTGTGCCAATGTCTGTACCTATTTTGAAGATCGCTGCCAACTGATACAACGGGGGGGATGGTTTGCCTCTCCTCGAACAGAAGTCTTCTTGTGCGAGACTCCCCATAGCAAAAGGAGAACTTGGTGTCCCGAAGACTATGCAAGCCGTAGGCATGCAAGCGAAGGTGGCCATCCTCCAAGAGCATCTTTGGGAGGGCAAGCCCGTCTCCTAGGTCGGCCAACGTTATCAACTCGTCGTCTTCTAGGGTTGGCAGAAAACGTTCTTCGAAAAAGGCGGCGTGGCCTTCGAGCGGAAGAACAAATGCTCCGAGGAGGCCAAGGACACAAACCGCTCACTCAGCCAGGCCAAGACTCCGTTTCCCAGTGGACCAAGACAGTCAATTCCATCAAGATGTAGTGTTTCAGCCCAAATGGCACAGCGGCTAAGGTAGGTGACGGCCTCCTC
>CAZLDQ010000311.1:0-5303 GCA_964558295.1 uncultured Planctomycetaceae bacterium
ACCCTCCCCCTCCACGGACCTGCTATCCTTCGTTCATCATTTTCTGTATTCTCCCCCCTACTCCTCCTTCTCCGACACCTTCTCCAGAAGCTCCAAGAGTATCTTGTCAGGCTCGATCCCTTCGGCTTGGGCCTCGAAGTTCACGATGATGCGATGCCGCAAGGCGGGGAGATAAACGCGGCGAATGTCTTCGAAGCTCACGTTGTAACGGCCGTCCAACAACGCGCGGACTTTAGCCGTCAGCGCCAGGGTCTGGGCCGCGCGAGGGCTGGCACCCCAACGGACAAACTGGTTCGTCACCGGCAGGGCGAACGGACCGCCAGGATGCGTGGCCAACACCAACCGTACAATGTAGTCCTGGAGATGCTTGGCGAGGATCACTTTGCGCACGAAATGTTGCCACTCCAAGATCTCGCTGCCGTCCATCACCTTGGCCGGCTTGACCACGTCTTCACGGGTTGTGCGGTCGATGATCGCCATCAACTGCTCGCGGTTCGAGTAGCCAACGACCAGTTTGAACAAGAACCGGTCCAACTGGGCCTCGGGCAGCGGATAGGTGCCTTCCTGTTCGATCGGATTCTGCGTGGCCAGGACCAGGAACGGCTGCTTTAGCTCGTAGCGGGTGCCGGCCGCGGTGATTGCCCCTTCCTGCATCGTCTCGAGCATGGCCGATTGGGTCTTGGGGGTAGCGCGGTTGATCTCGTCGGCCAGGCAGATCTGCGTGAAGATCGGCCCACGCTGAAACTCGAAGAATCGCCGGCCCTCGGGCGTTTCCATGATCATGTTCGTACCGAGAATGTCGGCCGGCATCAGGTCGGGGGTGAACTGGATGCGGGAGAAGTCGAGATCGAGCACTTGGGCCAGCGTGCGCACCAAGAGGGTTTTACCCAGGCCGGGTACGCCTTCCAGCAGGCAGTGCCCACCGACGAACAGGCAGGTCAACACGCCATGCACAATCTCGTCGTGTCCTACGATTACCCGGCTGATCTGCTCCCGGATCGCCTCATACCGATCCTGAAACTGCGCCGCCCGTCGTTGCATAGTCTCAGCAATACTCATTGATTGGTCCTATCCACTAAATGGCCGTATCTCTCGCTGCACGGCAATCATCGTTCAACAATCATCCTTCCCGTTGTTCCCGCGCCTTTTTCTTGGCGCGGAGCAAGCGTTCCGTGTAGCTCTCCTCCTGGCTTTCTTGGGTTAACGTGGGGACCGACGAGGCTGGGCTGGCGGCAATTGGCCGGGCCTGGGGCTCTTTGGGTACGTCCGTTTCGGCCGGCGCATCGGCCGGTGTTGCGAAGCGAGCGCTCGCACGAATCTGCTCCAACTGGCTGCTGACTTCGGCCTTGCGGTTTTGCAGACGCTGGATCGTGGCGGGTTCCTCAGCCGCCGGCGTACGACGCAGCAGTCGGCCAGCCAGACGGGGCACCCAGGCGAAGCTGACCTGAACGCGGCGCACAAAGACGTCAAAGAAGAATAGGCAACTCCCCACGAGCACGAGGTAGTACCAGATGTCTTGGCTGCTGGTGGCCTTGGGCAAATCGTGACGGAAAGGGTCGACCGCCAGAAGCGATTCTGTGGAGCTGGCCTTATCCCAAGGCTCGATCAGCCGCCCGGGCGAGCCTCCTTTGGGCTTCATTTGGGCGAGTCGCTCCAAAAGAGGGGTGTTGGGCGGCCGCCCGCGAAATTCATCGGAATAGGGGATGTTCACCCCGGTACGGATCGGCGATTTCCCTGGGCCTGGGCTGATGAGGATCATATAGCTGCCCGATTCCTGGGCGGGAAATGTCCCCACGTAGCGGCCCGGCGCCGTCTGCTCTAGCTTCACTTCCGTTGCCCCAAGATCGGGACGGACCATGCCGGCCGACATCTCCAAGAAGTTGAGGAACTCGTCGTTCTTATCCAACGCCGTAATCACCACGCGGACTTGCCCGTCCTGAACATCCGTGGCCACACTGAACTTCCCTTCCTCTTGGACCGGACGCATCGACCAGCGAATCATCTGCCCAAAGAATTTGTCGTAGTTTGCCCAACCGGTCCAACGATTGGCATACTGATGCCCCGCATCGGTCGTGAAGGCCACCGCCTTGCCGAGGCCATAGGTCCAACTGGCCAGGATCGTGGCGTTCTTCTCGGTGGCCGGTTCGGGACTGACAAGCGAGACTTCGACCAGGGGATTGTCTTTGACCGTGGTCAGCACATAGCCGGTGATGGGCGGGAACGGATCGTTGATCCCGCCGATTATCTCGTGAGGATAGCGGATTCGCGGCGAGAACCCCAACTCGTTGCGATAGACAAGCGACTGGGTTACCCGGCGTGCCTCGTGTTGGAAGATCCGCGGCAGGGCCTGGGGATTATTCACCTGGTAATACTTCCCGCCGGTCTGCGAGGCGATGCGAGCCATCACTTGGCTGTCGGCCAAGCCATGCGTACCCACGGCGACCGTGGAGACGGTGATCTGGTTCTGCTGGAGGGCATTGATCACGCCGTTCGTCGGTGGCGATGGATCACCGTCGCTGATGACGATCAGATGCTTGACCGCCGCATCAGGGAGCTTCAACAGCGCTTTGTAGGCCATGACCATACCGGGGTCGAAGTCGGGCATGTCGCCGGGCACCATCCCACCGAGCCGGCTAAGCATCTGGTTCCGATTCGGCCCCACGACGATCATTCCCGGATTCCACAGCCATTCGGTTCGGCCTGACGTATGGCTGTAGTGAATCACCCCGCAGTAGTCGCGTGCACCGAGCGCATTGAGGGCTTCGGCGGCGATCTTTTTCTGCCAGAAATTCCCCTGGGCCATTTCCGAGGCATGCATCACCATGGCCAGCGCCCCACGCGGCACGATCTTGGCGCTTTTGATCTGGAAGTCGACCGGCATCGCCTTTTCCAGTTCCGTGTTGTTCCATCCGCCGGCACCAAAACTGTTGGCCACGCCGAGCATCACCAGTCCCGCACCCATCTGTTGCGTATTGCGCACGAGCATCTGGATCTGCCCATCGGAAAAATGTTCCCGAGGCACATTCGCCAAAAGCACGGCGTCGTACTGCTGCAGTTCGGCCAGCGTGTTGAATCCCTGGTTGCTGGGTACCACGACAACATCCAGATTGTGCCGTCGCAAGGCCTCGGCCAACCGGTCGTACTGACCGCGGGCCTGATGATCCTCGATCAAGAGGACCTGTCCTTTGCCACGTATATGGGAAAACGTGGTGGCCCGGTTGTTCTGCGACATGGTGTCGTCTTGGGCCTTGTCGGGCACGAACAACGCCTCATAGTTGTAGAATCCGGCTGCGTCGATCGCCTGCCGCACCGTGTAGACCCGTTTTCCTGGGGGAAGCTCGATGGGGCCCTCACTGACCACGACCGACTCGCCGCGCACCTGTCTTTTGAGCACCAGTTTGCCGCAGACTGTGCCAGATTCCCCACTGGCCGCTTCACGCGTATTGTTCAAAACGACTTTCAGGTCGAACGGCTCGCCGCAACGCAGATCGTTGGGAACCGTAATCCGTTCTATCAGTACTTCGCCGCGACGACCATAGCGCACCGGCACGACATCGATTCCCACGCCCGAGTCGGCCAAGGCCTGGGCCTGTTCCAAAGCGTCGCCGAGGTTCTCGTTTCCATCGCTGATCATGACGATTCGTTTTGCAGCGTCCTCGGGAAACGAGGCCTGGGCCAGACGCATGGCGGCAGCTAAGTTCGTGTATTGGGGATCCAGGGAACTCTCAAGATTCTGAGCCATTTGCACGTCATCGTCAAACGGCGGAACTTCGATCGCCCCTTCCCGGCCAAAGACGATCACCCCGGCCCGATCGTTCTGCTTGCGGTGCCGCTTGATCGAGGCGTTAACATACTCGACCATGGCCCGGCGCTGCTCCTCGGGAATGCTCAACGACTGATCGAGTACATAGATCACCGTCAGACGGTCGCTGACGCGGACTGTCTGCGTTTCGGCCAGAGCGAGGATGATCAAGACCAGCACCAAGGTACGCAGGCCGATCACCGTGAGCCTCCGCAGCCGGCCAAAGGCACGCAGACTGCGATAGCCGTACCACCACAACACTGGCAAGATGGCCGAGAGCAGAAGGTACCAAGGCGATTCAAAGGTTAGGCGGTAGCCAGACATGTGCGCGGAGCGTCAGCAATCAGAAGCATGGAAGACGCAAGGGAGTTGAGAATCGGAGACTGGAAATTGGAGCGGGGCCACATCACGACTGGCGCACGAGGCCGGTTCATTTGCATTTGGTCTTTCTCGCTGCTCCATTTGCCATCCCCCTCGAAAGCAAGACCCGTTGCACGCGATGATTTCCCGTATCCAGTACATGGATTCTCCCCTGGCCATCGAGTACCAAGGCCCAGGGGCTGTCCAACTGGCCTTCCCCGCGTCCGTGGGTGCCCCAACAACCAAGCGATTGACCGTCACGGGTGAAATGCTGGATGCGATGGTTGCCAAACTCAGCGATGTAAACCGTGCCGTCAGGGTGCAGAATGAGATCATACGGATAGTAAAGCTGCCCCGGTGCCCCGCCTGGGGTCCCCCAAATCTTCAGGAGCCTGCCTTCACTGTCGAAGACCTGGATGCGATGGTTGCAGGCGTCGGTGACCCAGAGGTGCCCTTCCTCGTCAAGAGCCAGATTCTGAGGGCGACTGAATTCGCCGGGCGCTGAGCCATGCTTGCCCCACTGGCAGAGAAACTTGCCTTCGGCCGTGAACTTCTGGATGCGATCGTATTCGCCGTACTCGCCGATGTAGTAGTTGCCCTGAGTGTCTTGCACGGCGTCAGTTACCAAACCAAACTCACCGGGCTTCTGTCCCAGCGTGCCGCCGATCGTGCGGAGCAACTCGCCTTCCGGGGAATAGATCAGAAGACGACTGTAGTGAGTATCCGCGACCAGGACGTTTCCATCGATCCCGATTGAAAGTCCCGTGGGCTTGCCTGCCTCATGGGTGGGGGTGCTCCAACCATGAAGGAAATGACCATCCGGATCGAAGGCCTGAATGCGCGCAGTCATGTCGACGATGTAGATCCGTTGGTTGCGATCGATTGCCATCGCCCGGGGCTTCTGCAACCGCCCCTGGGAAATCCCGCGGCGGGCCCAAACCTTGTCGAGATGTCCGAAGGAGCAAGAGGAGTCTTCCTCACAACCGGACAGCAAGAGGACGAGCAAGACTAGGGCGAGCGGCCCCCCGCGCAGCAGTTCACAATCCTTGAATACCGGAGGTATGCGTGTTGGCCAGCTCATGCCCAAGATTTCCAGCCCCAGCCCCGGAGTTTCGCCCCCTTGCCGAGAAGCCCACTGTTT
>CAZLDQ010000312.1:0-4749 GCA_964558295.1 uncultured Planctomycetaceae bacterium
CCTTGATGCGGTCCTGATAGGCTGCGTCTGTTGTCGAAGACGTGCAGCCATGAAAGCCGGATAGCTTGGCATTGATAATGTAGGTCGGCACACCGGTCAGGTCGGGAGCGATCTGGGGAGCCAGGTCGGCAAGCCAATCCTGCATTCCGCGGATCGTCGTGGGAACGCCGGGGAGGCTCATCGGGCGGGCTCCTGGTTGGCTGCCAGCAGTTGCCGGGCGATCTGCTCGCCTTCGGGGGTGAGCTTGATATGCGTCGTGCGGCCCGTCCCCCAACGGCTGGAACGAACGATCAGTCCTTGCTCTTCCATGAGCCGGAGCGTCCTGGAGGTACTGGCCGAATCCGAGGGCGTCGGGCTCCTGCCCATGATGGCTTGGTAGTCCCACGCCACGCCGATCCGCGTTAACAACCGCCGCTCTTCCCAGGCGCGGCCGATTGCTACGCGGTCGACGTTGGGGCCAAGGCGGTTGATTTCGCGGTCGCGGATCGCCTCAGCCTTCTGGAGGGTCTCGGTCAGGATCTTCTTAACGGCTGTGGTCATTCGCATGGGCGGTTAAACCTTTGTGTTATGAAAGTGAGTCAGTCTCATATCTGAACTCATCCCGCTGCCCTACCTGGACGAAACCGCAGCGGAGGACCCCGACCGAGGGGTATACCCATCTGCTTGGTGCCGGGCGTCGTCCGCTTCCCACGAGTCGGTCGGCGGTTGCCAACTGCCGTTGCCGGTCGTGTAGACCTTCTGGAGGTGATCGCGTGCCACCTGGTAGTGCTCCTTACGCCGGAGCTTCGCGTTGTCACCGAGCGGTCCGACCAGCCGAGTAAGCGCCGCCGTGATCGTCGCCCACTCCCCGTGCTTCGCGTTGTGGTAGCTGCGTCTGGCATCCTCGGCCAGTTGGAGTAGGTCACGCTCGATGCGGGTCATTGCGTGCCAAGTCATCCTGCTCATTCAAACGCTCCTCTGTTTACTTCCGTGCGGCCACTGGGACGGGGACTGCCTGCAAGCGGTGAGATAGCGGGGACCAGCAGTGGGACTGGGACGGGGGCTATATATATAGCCCCCCGTCCCACTGCTTGGTCACTGGCGGGAAGCTCCCATCCCACTGCTTTTGTCCCACTGGTCCCGTAGCTACGCATGGGTGGTACCCTCATACGCCAATTTGTAGCCATCGTAAGGGGTTCTGCGGTTTCCCTTAGTGATCTCGCATTGCGTTACCGTGCCGTCCTCAAGAAGGGAAGCCATCGCCTTGGTGAAGTCGCCGCCGCTCAATCCGGCTGCATCCCTAATTGCTCTCGATGTCTCGCCGGTTGGGTGCCGAAGCATCGCCCGGACGATCTTGCTCCGGTGCTGGTCGAGCCGCCTCTGCCTAGCCTCTTCCTTCTCCCGCTCCCTCGATTGCTGCTGCCGGTCTCGCATGGCCTGACGGGCCTCGTCCGCGTTGTTGACCTGAACGTCCCAGAACCGACCCCCAGGTGTCGCCCGGGTGCCCTCGTTGATGTCCAAGGCCCAGCAGCCTCCGTGACCGGCAGACCCGCCAGAGACGAGCCACAGACGATGCTCACCGGTCCCAGGCTCATACTTCTCTCGCCGTGAGACCATCAGCCACTGCCGAGCCCATTCCTGGCTGCCGGCCCACGCGATGTCCTCCAGCTCCGGAGGATCGTTGGGGTTGACGATGTTCTTGCGAGTGTGGTGACAGAGGATTAGATTCGCTCCGGCGTCCTTGCAAACCCGCGTGAGATTGCGCAAGACCTTCCCGACGGCAAACAGACTCGCCGCATCGACGGAATCGTCTAGAGCGAGATAAAACGGATCGATAGCCACCAAGCCTAGTTCATATTCCTTGATCCACTCAGCCAGGGCATCGAGGTGCCGGAGGTCGGTGAGGATGGGGATATCATCGGTAACCACGAGACCGCCGATGCCGGCGGGATCGATCCCCGCCGCGTTGGAAACACGAATGACGGTCTCCTGAAGCGTTGGCAAGCCGCTTTCGCCGGTCATCAGGCCAACCCGTGCAGCCTCATTCGTCTTGAAGTATCCAAGGAAACTCCCGGCCATTGCTAAGGAAATCACCAAGTCGACAAGCAGGCTTGTCTTGAGGGTCTTTTTCGAGCCAGCCAACAGCAACGGTTGGTCTGCCGCCAGGATATTGTCGATCAGATACCGCAGCTCAAACTTAGCCGCCACTAACTCGGCACATGTCAGCGTCTTGTACTGGACAGGCTCAATCCGCGTTTCCTTCGCCTCGTCTTCGTGTGTGGGATCGTCCTGGGGCACCGGAATATCGTATTCGGGTGGTCTGTTGCTGGTGAACTGCTCCCGTCGCTGCTCCCTGCGTTCCTGCCAACCCGGCTCAACAGCATCTCGCAGGGCGTGCCAACCCTTGCCCGTGCAGGAGTCGTGCTTGCAACCGGCTGCAACTGCGCCGCTAGGGAATTGAATAATCCAGGCCGACTTGTCGGTGTGCTCTGGATTCCAGACGCAACGCTCCAAGATCCACTTCCGCCCGACGCCTGTCCTTGAGCAGTAATCCGCGTCATATTTGACTTCGATGCCGTGCTCCTGAATCCACCGCTCAAGATCAAACGGCTGGCCATTACCGGCCTGCCGCTGTCCAGTCGGCTTGGAGCTCGGAGCCATCGCAGCAAGAGCTTGAAGGGCTTCTCGGGGCGTTACAGTGAGACTGTCTGGGATCGAGATGATCCGAGCCTGACGGTGCGGCCGATCGGGCGTCGGGTCGCCTTTCCCTGTGTTCGTGCCGTAGAGCTTCCAGATTCGGCCTGCGTTGTAGACTGTCTGGTCGACCGAGACCACCTTGTCGCTGAACAGTTCGCCTAAGGCCTGTAGGCATCGCTGCACAAGGACCGTCGACTCGTCATTGTTGGGTAGGTCGATCCGAAACATCAGGTGAGCGCCGTTGCCGCTGTCGGCAAGAATTGGCTCTCGCCATCCAAGGCACTGGACAAGATATTGCCGCACCGCCTGGGCGCGGTCCAGCGCTGCCTGATGCTCGTCGTTGCTGGATGAGATACCCGACGGCCGGATCGGGTCGGCGTCGAACAGAAACCACCTGCGCTGGATGACCTCGCTGTCGGGAGTTGTAGCCAGGACTGGATCTTCGTAGCGGTTGACTCGCCGCGCTAGCAAGGCAGGGTTGATCCGGTTGGGAATGACGTACACACTGCCCACCATGCGGTTGATCCGCACGGCGTCATCGGCGAGCTTATCCAAGTCGTCGTAATAGCCGCTGATGATCTTCTTATTGGGCCGAATGGCGCGGAGTTCGACCACGTCGCCCGGTTCGTATAACAGGTCAAGTGCCCGCCGGATCTCGGCACGATCAGCGCTCGACGTCCGTGTTGCTGCTGCTGTCGCCATCATTCGCATTTCCTGCGTTTGTCGTCTACTGCTACCGAGCCCACGCCCACGCCACGGCGTCTTGCCAGTCGCCGGCAACCTTGCCGGGCCGCTCGCCATCGCCGAACCGGAGCCACAGCCCCAGCCTGTTGGCAACCACTCTTTGGAACTGTTGGAACGTCTGGATCTGTCCGGCGTCCAGGTCGATCGTGTGCTCCTTGCCGCCAGCGATAAACACGACGCTCAACGGTGGCGTCCGGTTGGGGTGGTGGGTGATGAGCTTTAAGGCTACTTCGTCCATTTTGTCTACCGCTTCCTTGCCCCGTGATTCAGCCGCCGCGCCTGGGGCGTAAGCGCGGCGGGGTTGTGTGTTTACCCCTCAAGCTCACCGGTGTGTGAGACGGTCCGCTTCGCAATCCATCGGTCCAAGTCGCTCAGACGATAGCGGACGCGCCGGCCAACACGGACCATAGGCAGGTCGTACCGGCCGGTTGTCGCCCAAAGCGCGAGGGTCTGAGGGCGGACGTTCAGATACTCGGCGGCCTCTTCACGAGTGAGAAGAGGATTCGATACAAGAGAAACCGCGTTCATGTGATCTTGCCTCCACGAATTGGCGAATCAGTCAATCGACGTGGAAGCAAGTATGACCGCGAAATGAGGCTCGCAACCGTTGCGCAACAAAAAAACCGGCCTGAATCAGCCGGTTCTTGCGAAAATCGCGTGAGTCACGACGGGAAGAAAAATCGCCAGCGCAACAACTTTGCAACAATCACAGGTCGTTGTAGGCGATCCCCTCGGCTTCACAGTAGGCAAGAATGCTGGCAGGGTCGACGCGGCAGGCGTTTCCAGTCTTCCCGTTCGTCTTGAGGCGGCCTTTCTCTATTAGACGCGACACCTGCCATCGCCCATTCTTCGTGAAGCCAAGCCGCCTCGCTACCTCGGCTTGCCTTGGCCAGTCCGCGTCTTTTGGCTCAACTTGTGCGTCGCTATCGCCATTCACTTGAGCCTGCCTAGAAAGCGCCGCCGCTTCGATCTGCCGCAGCTCCTTGATTCCGTGAGCCCAATCGAAATCTTGCTGCTCATACCATCGCGCCCCGGAGGCCACGAGCCGAAGTTGTGGCCACACGTCGGGAAGATGTTTCGGAACTAGCTGCCCCAACTCGGAAAGTAGGTTATCGTACTGGAGGCACACGGCCGCGTATGAACGGTAACCATGCCGGGCATCACCGACGTGCCGCTCACAGCCTGGAGTGATGCGATAGTCGCGGAGGATTTCAGCGTGATTCCGGTAACGTTCTGCCATCTCCGGGTAGAAGCTGTAGAGCAGTCTCGCGCGGTCGGCGATTTCGGTAAACACGGTCATGGCGAGCCCCTTTCCTTGGTGTTGTCGTC
>CAZLDQ010000312.1:4759-5302 GCA_964558295.1 uncultured Planctomycetaceae bacterium
TGCCGCTTCCTCAGCCTTCTTGTATCCCAGCATCTTGCTCGTGGCCGCCTCCATTGCCGCCCTAACCGGGTCGGTGGTCAGACGGCTGTAGATCATCGTCGTTTCGTGCCTCAGGTGTCCTAATGACTTGCCGATGACCTGGAGGCTCGCCCCGGTCAACGCTTGCCACGAACCGAGACTCCGGCGCAAATCGTGAATCCGCAAATCAGACAGCCCCGCGTCTGCTAGAATCCGCCGCCACGCCCCCATAGGGTCAACCAAATGAGTTCCCTTCCGCCGCCCTGGAAAGACCCACGGGTTACCGGGCTTCGAGTACAGTCGAAGCTGCTCCAAGACCTGCAGCGCCGGCTCGACAAGTGGAACCACCACGGGCATGCCGGCCTTCGTGTTGGGAATCCGCCACTGCTTCAAGTCCATACTCACGTCGGCCCACCGCATCTGCTCGACGTTGCGCCGCCGCGCACCGGTGAGAAGACACATCAGCAAGACCCCTTGAAGGATTGGATTGGGCTCTTTCGCCAGGGCTGTGAAGAATTTGGGCAA
>CAZLDQ010000313.1:0-5291 GCA_964558295.1 uncultured Planctomycetaceae bacterium
CAGTACGCGGTACGCGGTACGCAGTACGCAGTACGCAGTACGCAGTGGTCAGTGAAAAATGGTGGAGCCGATGCTGTACATCACTGCAGACTTTGTTACCTACCGCGTACTGTGTACCGCCCACAGCCCCTTGCCCACTTCTCTCACATCGGCTTGGTCATGCGCCAAGGATCCAACGCCTTTTCAAGCTGCTCATCAGGCAAAACGTTCTTTTCGCGGCAGACTTCGCGGATGGTCTTGCCGGTCTTGAAGGCTTCTTTGGCCAACGCGGCGGCGCGCTCGTAGCCAATATAGGGATTCAAGCCGGTAACCATCGCCAAGCTCTGCTCGACCGCTTTGTGGCAAACCTCGGGGTTGGCCGTCAGATCGAGGAGGGTCCGCTCGGTAAAGGCCCGGGTACCGTCGGCCAACAGGCGGATGCTTTCGAGGATCGCATGGCCCATGACGGGCATCATGATGTTCAACTGGAACTGGCCGCCCGTGGCCCCGCACAGGGCAAGCGTCTGATCGTTGCCCATCACGCGTGCCGCGACTTGCATCAGGCTTTCACACATCACCGGGTTGACTTTGCCCGGCATAATCGAACTGCCCGGCTGGAGGTCGGGCAACCGGATCTCATAGAAACCGGTCCGCGGCCCGGAGGCCAGCCAGCGGAGGTTGTTGGCCACATTGAACAATGTGACCGCCACTGCTCGTAACTCGCCATGGGCCTCGACCAGTGCATCGCGTTGGGCATTCGCTTCAAAATGGTTTTCCGCCTCGATGAAGGGGATATTTGTCTCGCGGGCAAGCAATTCGCTCACCCGGCGGCCAAACTCGCGATGCGTGTTGATCCCTGTGCCCACGGCCGTGCCGCCAACCGGCAGCTCGCGTACCGCGTCGATCGCTCGTTCTGCCCGGCGTGCGGAAAGCTCCAACTGTCGGGCCAGACCACTGAACTCCTGGCCCAAGGTCAGCGGGGTAGCGTCGGCCAGATGGGTCCGGCCGATCTTCAAGACGTCTTTGAACTCCACCGCCTTGCGACGAAGCACCTCGGTGGCCTCCACCAGGGTCGGAACGAGTCGGGTCTTGATCGACAAGCCCACGGCCACATGGATCGCCGTGGGGAATGTGTCGTTGGTGCTCTGCCCCATGTTCACGTGGTCGTTCGGATGGATCGGTTTCTCCGGGTGAAAGCGGTCTCCGCCCAGCAGTTCGGTCGCCCGATTGGCGATCACTTCGTTGGCGTTCATGTTGCTCGACGTCCCCGAGCCGGTCTGATACACGTCGATTGGGAACTGGTCGTCAAAACGCCCTTCGAACACTTCGCGTGCGGCCTGGAGCAGGGCGTCGACCTGCTTGGCGTCAAGCGGCTGTTTGCCGGAGCCGGTCAACAGGCCCAGATCGCGGTTGGCTGTGGCGGCGGCCCACTTGACCAGTCCGATAGCGTGGATCAGTTCGGCAGGCAGCGGCTGGCCGGAGATCGGAAAATTCTCCACGGCCCGTTGCGTCTGAGCCCCATAATAGGCCTTGGCCGGCAAGCGGACCTCGCCCATCGAGTCACGTTCCACGCGAAAATCACTCATTCGGTTGTCTCCCTCAACTTGGTCAGCAGCCATCCAACGTGTTCCGTCCCTCGCGTCCACACGACACACGGCAACCCTTCAATAATAGCCGTCCTTCGCCCGTTGGGAACTGCATCCATCCCAGAGTCACAGCAATCGTGCATATCTACCCCCGGACGAGGCATTCGGCCTGCATCTAACGGGTTTTGACGAATCGAACCGGTCGGAAACGCCCTCCGTAGCGTTCCCGACAGCGGCTTTCCCCCCTCACTCTTGCACCCGACCGGGCGATAAGCATAATGGCGGAGATACGAAGCCCGGGGCGAACCGGGCCCAGATGCCGCGGGGGATTTCACATCATGGAGATGAGACAATGAGCGAAAAGAAGACTCCTTCACGCCGCGAGTTCCTCAAGGGTTCGGCCACGGTTCTCGCCGGGACGACCTTGGCCAGCCAACTCCACGTCGCTCGCACGGCCCATGCCGCCGGCTCCGAGCAGATCAAGGTGGCCTTGATCGGCTGCGGCGGGCGCGGCAACGGCGCAGTGCGCGACAGCCTCAAGGCCGATCCGGCGATCAAGGTCATCGCCGTGGCCGACGCCTTCGAGGCCAAGGCCCAGAGCACAGCCAAGCGTCTGCGCCAGGAGTTCGGCGCGCGCGTCGACCTGCCCGATGATCGGGTCTTCGTCGGCCTCGACGCCTTCCAACGAGCAATCGCTGCCGGACCGGACCTGGTGATCCTCGCCACCCCGCCGGGCTTCCGTCCGATGATGTACGCCGCCGCGATCAAGGCCGGCAAGCACGTCTTCATGGAAAAGCCGTGCTGCGTCGACGCCCCCGGCTTCCGCCTTTTGATGGACACCAACAAGCTGGCTGAAGAGCAAGGGCTCAAGGTGGGCGTCGGCTTCCAACGCCGTCACACGCCAAGCTACGTGGAAACCGTCAAACGGATCCACGACGGTGCAATCGGTGAACTCAAATTCCTCCGCGCCTACTGGAACGGCAATGGCATCTGGATTCGCAAACGCGAGCCGAACATGACCGAAATGCAGTACCAGGTCAACAACTGGTACCACTTCTGCTGGCTCTCTGGCGACAACATCTGCGAGCAGCACATCCACAACCTCGACGTCTGCAACTGGGTCAAGGGCGACCATCCGGTCGAGGCCAACGGCATGGGCGGCTGCAGTGTCCGCTATGCCGGAGCCAACAAGGGCGTCGGCCAGATCTTCGACCACCACTTCGTCGAATTCACCTACGCCGACGGCACGAAGATGTACAGCCAGTGTCGCCACATGGCCAACACGTGGGGCAACGTCTCCGAGGCGGCCCACGGCACCAAGGGCGAATCCAACTGCGCCAACTGGATCAAGGGCGAAATCGAGTGGAAGTTCGACGGCAAGTCCAAGGTCTCCTCGATGGTCCAGGAACACATGGACCTCGTGGCCGCGATTCGCTCGGGCGAGAAGTACTGCGAAGGCTGGCACGGCGCCACCAGCAGCATGACCGCCGTCTTGGGCCGGATGGCCACCTACTCCGGCCAGACGGTCAAGTGGGACGAGGCGATTGCCAAGGGGACCAGCGAATTCCCCGAAACACTCGCCTGGGACGCCAAGGCCCCCGTCGTTCAGAACGCCGACGGCGACTACCCGATCCCGATTCCCGGCGTCTACAAAGCCTACTAGGCCACCCCTTTTGCCGGTGAGCTTGCTCGCCGCGTTTACCCGGAAAGACAAAACCACGGGAACTAGGCCCTCGCCCGGTTCCCGTGGGTCCTTTCTTCGTCGACAGCCACAAGCAAGCCTTCAGCCCGGCAAAGCTGCGGCCTGTTGGACAAGCTTTTGGAGTTGCCCTTCGATCTGCTGCTTCGGCGCCTCGCGCTGATACATCCCCTGAAGTTCCTTGGCCGTGTCGCGGAGTTCCACATACGGTTCGCTCCGGTCATTGGCAAAGGCCTCCAGTAATTCCAGCAAGATAGCCAAGTCGCTGGCAGCCGTTGCCGGCCGAGCCTTGGCCTTCTGGACGAACTCATTGATCCGAGTCTTAACCATTTGCCCCATTTCTGCATCATTCAGGGGCAAAACCGTTAGGACACTGTCTCGGCACCCAGCGAGAATCAATGCGCAAAGCAGGAGTGGAGACAAAAGCCTGACGTTCCTTGTATTCCTGCACTTTCTGAGAACCGGTGATATCATCCGGCAAGCTGGATGAGTGGATTGGCGAGCCGGAGGATGTTGGGCGGCAGGGGCCAGGGTTGCCGGACGGCTGCGAAATTCCGGATTTCCGATCATTTCTTTCTCTTCGGGAAGCGGTCCTGGACGGCCTGGACCGTAAGTTCCTCGGCCCGCAGGGCTTCCATGGCGCGCACGGCCGCGTCGGCGGCTTGGATTGTCGTGATGCAGGGGATGCCGTGCAAGACGGCCGTGGCGCGGATATAGCCTTCGTCGGTCCGGGCCCCTTTGCCACTGGGAGTGTTCATCACCAGCTTCAGCTCGCCATTGCGGATAAAATCGAGGATATTGGGATGCCCCTCTTGGATCTTTTTGACCTTCTGAACGCGGATTCCTGCTTCTTCGAGGCGTTGGGCCGTCCCCCGCGTTGAGAGGAGTTCGAAACCCAGCTTCTCCAGACGTCGCGCCAGGCCGACCATATGCTCCTTGGCCCGGTCGGCCACACTGATGAACAGCTTGCCGCTTTGAGGGAAGACCGTACCTGCGGCGATCTGGCTCTTGGCAAAGGCGATCGAGAACCGGTCGCTGACGCCCATCACTTCGCCGGTCGACTTCATCTCCGGCCCGAGCACGATGTCAACCCCGGCGAACTTACCGAAGGGGAACACGGCTTCCTTGACCGACACATGGGCAGGGATCGGCTCCTTCGAGTAGCCTTGCTCGGCCAGCGAGACGCCGGTCATCACCTTTGCGGCCACTTTGGCCAAGGGCATTCCCGTGGCCTTGGAGACAAACGGGACGGTGCGGCTGGCCCGTGGGTTGACCTCGAGGATATAGACCACCGGCCGGCCGTTTTCCTTCTTCACGGCATACTGGATGTTCATCAACCCCACGACATTCAAGGCGTGGGCCAGCTTGGTCGTGGCTTCACGGATCTCGGTCACAACGGGACCAGGCAGACTGTAGGGAGGGATTGCACAGGCCGAGTCGCCCGAGTGAACCCCGGCCTCTTCGATATGCTCCATCACCCCGGCCACGATCACCTGCTGGCCGTCGGCCACGGCGTCTACATCCACCTCGATCGCGTCTTCCACGAAGCGGTCGATCAGCACGGGCTGTCCCTGGGCGACGACAAACGCTTCGGCCACGTAGCGTTCGAACTGCTGCATGTCGTAGCAGATCTCCATCGCCCGGCCGCCGAGCACAAAACTGGGGCGGACCAGCACCGGGAAGCCGATCTTGGCCACTTCCGCCCGCGCCTGGGCCATCGTCCGCGCGATGCCGTTGGCCGGCTGGCGCAGTCCCAGTTTGTTGAGCAGATCCTTGAACCGCTCCCGGTCTTCGGCGTCCTCGATCATGTCGACGCTCGTGCCGATAATCGGCACGCCGGCGTTCCACAGGGCCCGGGCCAAGTTGAGCGGCGTCTGCCCGCCAAACTGGACGATCACGCCATCGGGTTGGACGCGGTCGACGATGTTCAGCACGTCCTCGGTCGTCCGCGGCGCGAAGCACAACAGATCACTCGTGTCGTAGTCCGGGCTGCCGGTCTCGGGGTTCCACGTGACCATGGTGGGCTG
>CAZLDQ010000314.1:0-5256 GCA_964558295.1 uncultured Planctomycetaceae bacterium
ATCTGGCAGCCGTCATATTTCTCTCGCCCCACACGCTCGGCATAAAAGCTGTTGATCTGCTGCTGGGCCAAGAGCGCCCGTTCGCGACGGCACTCGGCAACGGCCACGACCTGATGATCGGGCAAGGGGCGCATCGCTTGCCAGGAGCTGCTCCCCCGGTTGCCCATGCCGAACATGCCGATCGTAATCCGCTCACTGGGCGGTTGGTGTCCGTTGAGCCCCAAGGCCGAAGCAGGAACAATCTGCGGAGCAGCCAGTAGGGTCAACGAGCCGGCCAAAAATCGCCGCCGGGAAAAGGTTGTCATTGTGAATCTCCTTGTGAGTTGACTTCAAGAGCATCGCGAGTTTTGCCAGCGAGCAAGAGAAGCTGGCTGACTCGATTCTCACTTTCCCGTCTCCGGCCACAGCGCGTTGATCGCCTCAACCGTCCGGTCGACCAACACCTGGCCCCCTTCAGGGCCAACGCGGCTGCTGTGGACAATCGCACTATAATGCCCCCCCTTCACGGCCTTTTCCGTGGGAAGGTACGATCCCGAACCCACCAGTTGAATCAAGAAGGTCTGCACGGCCTTGCTGCGGGCCTTCATGCGAATACCATAATCGGTGAACAATTCGAACGGATTCGTGGCAATCGCCACGTCGCCCAGCCGCAGAACGTGCAGTTCTATCTCACAGGTTGGTTTTGGGTTGGTCTTCTGGTCTTCAAACCGCTTGACGGTCGCCTCGAACCACTTCAGACGTCGAGCGACGCGCGCGGCCGCCTTGGGGTCCTTGTCGATCTGCGCCTGGATCTCTGCACAAGCTGCCTGGGCTTCCGCATACTCCACTTCGGTGACCAGACGCATTGGCAACTCGAGACGCTCCACCTTGTGGATTAACGGCACGTCGGCATGGCGGTCCTTCTCGACCACTGCATAGGCTTCCTCCACAGCCCGCACGATCCGCCGCGCGATTTCGTCCAATCGCGATAGGCCGCGAAGCTGGCGCATCCGTTCGTCGGCTGCTTTGCGGTACATCAAATGGGGCGACTGGTCGCCGGCCGCGCCGGTCCAGCCCAACACGCAAAGCTCCGGCCCGTGCTGCTTCCGCAGCCCTTCGCGCACCGGGTGCCAGAAATCGGCATTCACAACCGACAGGGATTCGACCTCCTGCGAGGGGCAGGCGACGTTCACCGCCACGGCGATCAGCGCACCCTCGGTGTTCCAGAAGAAGAGTGTATTGATGTCGTGATCTTCGTAGCCTTCGATGTTGCGGAACTCGGGCACGGCGGTGTTACCGTACATCTGGGCATGGCCGTCGGCGTAGACCGCACGGCGGTTGTAGGCGACGACCGCATCGCTGAGCCCCCAACTGACCGTGCCCGGCTTGCGGCTGTTCCAGGCCCGAACAATCGCCTCAGCCACGCGCTCGGCAAAGAACCGCTGATAGGCATCGACCTGGACCACGCCCTCGGTGGGAATCGGGTACTTGCCCAACTCCGTTACCGGGGCCGTATGCGTATGGGTCGCGTTGAGGATGATCTTGTTCACGTCCAATGCGGGCAACCGCTTCTGGACCTCCTGGCGCACTAGAGCCCAAACGTCCTCTGGGATCGAGACCAAATCGCAGGAGACCATCACCGCCGTGTCAAGGGAACGCTCCCCGTCGCGTGACTCCAAGGCGATCACATTGGCCGTCACCGGCGATTCAACCGTCCGCGCGATCCGTACATGGAATTGGCCGGAGAGCGCGACCGGCTCCGCCGGGGTAATGTCGGTGCTCGCCGTGCCTACCAGGAGTTGCGCGGCCGGGGCCCCAGAAGAAACGGCCAACAGGCCAAGCATCACACCGCTGATCAAAAGGATTCGTCGATTCATCAGAAGCACCTCGCGGGGGTTGGCTGGGGATGGAAGGTGAGACATACGTGCCCCAATTGTCCCCATCATAGTCCCCAATCCAAAGGCCGTCGATGAACCGTTGCGCAGGGGGATTGCACATTTGCGCAAGGGGGAAACGGGGTCCGCGGCAAGCCCCCGTCACTCCCCGGACAGCGTCTGCACCGGGGCATAGTACCCGGGCGCCTCGGTCGGTTGGACCGTCCGGCGGCTCCACCACTCACCAGCCCGCTTCGGATCATAGGCCGGGTTGGCCTGGGGCATTTGGGCGTTCATCTCGTGACGCCACGCCCGGAGCAACCCCGCGAGCCGGGCGACCTGATCGGGCTTCTCGGCCGCGAGATTGGTTGACTCGCTCAGATCGTCGCTCAGATGATACAGCTCTCGCTCGCCGGTGTCGAAAAACTCGATCAGCTTCCAATCTCCCGCACGCACCGCACCCGACGGCCGGCTGTGGTGATAGTGGGGATAGTGCCAGTAGAGCGCTTCGCGCGCCAAGTTGGCCGAAGGATTGCCGAGCACCGTCAAGAGACTCTTACCGTCGGCCGCCTGCTCTTTGGGCATCGTCGCACCGGCCGCTTCGACCAATGTCGGATAGAAGTCAACCGAGATGGCCGGCTCCCGGCAAGTCGAACCACCCGGCACTCTGCCAGGCCAGCGGACAATCGTCGGCACGCGGATTCCGCCTTCGTAGAGCGACCCCTTTTCGTTGCGCAGAGGCCGGTTACACGTCCCCGGCCAGCCGCCAGCTTCCCGCTCCAGTCCGCCGTTATCCGAGGTGAACACGACCAGCGTGTTTTCTGCCAGCCCAAGGCGATCAAGGGCCTCGACGACCCGCCCCACGCTCGTGTCTAACTCCTCCAGCAGCCCAGCGTAGAGCGGATGGCAGGAGTAGCCGGCAACCTTCGGCTTGGCTTCGTATTTCTTCTGAAGCTCGGCGGTCGTGTCCAAAGGAATATGGACGGCGAAATGGCAGATCTCCAGGAAGAACGGCCGCTCCCGGTGCGTTTCGATGAACTCAATCGACTTGTCGGCCAGATATTCGGCCAGCCGTTTCGGCGTCTTCGTGGGGGGCACTTGCCAGCGGCCGGGGACCGTATGCCCCCCCAGTTCAATCGCCGTCTCAAACCCTTGCTCCTTGGGCCCAAACCCTTTGCCTCCCAAGTGCCACTTACCGAAATGGGCCGTCGCATACCCGGCGTTACGCAACGTCTCGGCGATCGTCGTCACTTCCAGCGGCATCTGGAGCGCCGTGGGTGGTTCGGCCAGTCGCTCAAACGGCCGCCAGTGGCCGGGGATATGCGCTGTCAGACCAAAACGGGCCTGATACTGTCCCGACATGATCCCCGCTCGCGTCGGCGAACAGACGGCTCCCGAAGCATAGAAATCGGTGAACCGCATCCCCTGGCGGGCCAGCCGATCAATCGCCGGCGTCTCGTTGAACCGATTGCCATAACAGCCCACGTCGGCCCAGCCCAGGTCGTCGGCCACGATCAGGACGATATTCGGCCGGTCCTCCGCGGCTTGGGCCAGCCGAGACACCATCAGCAGGATAGCCAACCCGATCGTCAAAATTGCCCGGCAATGCTCCCACCCTCGCCCTGTGGCGTCTAAATGCAAACCCATGGTTGCACCTCGTTACGAGAAGTCAGAAGAACCGCCGTTTTCACGCCACTCACATCGCGTCTCTGTAGATGTTCGCCAAAACCCCAGGGCCAGTATGGAGTGCGGACCGCCGCCGGTCAACATTTTCGTCGTGGAAACGGGACCAGTTCGTTCACTCGGCGCTTGTACGTCCGAGAGACTCTCCAGGAATGTGATGGGATCCCCCCCTTTTCGCAGGCCCGCTGGAGAATCGCCCCATAGACTTGCTTCAACGGTGGTGCCTCGGGAGAGTCCTGGTAACGGCCGCCCCTCCGTGAAATGGGGGGATCAGGTGCGAGTAGACGCACGATCACCAGCCGGTACAATACTACGGTTCTCCTTACCCCTTTTGCGCGTTCGTCCGGAACAGGTTGTTGATGAGTCATTCGTGGATCGTGATTGGCGGCGCCGTAACGTCGGTGTTCGCTGTCGTTGGCGCAGGGGTGGTGGCCCGGCAACGTGGGTGGCTCAGCGAAGAGGCCGATCAGAGCCTCCTGCGGCTGATCATCAATCTCTTGATGCCCTGCCTGATCCTCGATACGATCGTCGGCAATCTGGCGCTCAAAGAGACACGCAATCTCGTCTATCCGCCCCTGGTCGGCTTATCCACCCTGCTGTTGGGCTTCGCCATCGGGCTACTCGTGGCTCAACTCGGCAAACGCTTAACCGGCCTGAACTCCGCGGCTCAGCGAGGCACCTTTGCGGCCTGCGTGGGGATCTACAATTACGGCTACATCCCGATTCCGCTGGTGAGCCTGCTGTTTCTCGACACGGCTGTTCGCAACGCCACGATGGGCGTGCTGTTCGTCCACAATATGGGCGTCGAATTAGGCATTTGGACCGCCGGCGTAATGCTGCTCAGCGGACGTCCTGGCCGGCACTGGTGGCGTCAAGTGCTCAACCCGCCCTGCCTGTCGATCCTCGTCGCCCTGGCCGTCAACGCCGTCTATTTCTCCGCCGAAGGGCTCGCCACGCCCAAATTCCTAGCCACCAGCATGCTAGCGATTGGCCAGGCGATCCACTGGCTCGGGCAGTCGGCGATTCCCTTGTCGATGGTACTGATCGGTGCAACTGTGGCCGACCAGATCCGACCGAACGGTGCGCACGGTAGCCGGGCCGATGCGGCGAAGGTGATGCTCTGGGCGTGCCTCTTGCGTCTGGCCGTGCTACCACTGGCGTTTTTGGCAATCGGGCTCGTCGTGCCCTGCACCGCGGAACTCCGCCGCGTGATCGTCCTCCAGGCAGCCATGCCGGCGGCCGTGTTCCCGATCGTCATGACCCGCCACTACGGCGGCGATCCCCGCACCGCCCTGCGCATTGTGCTGGCCACCTCGCTCGTCAGCCTCGTAACAATTCCCCTTTGGATCCCCGCCGGCCTCAGACTCCTCGGCCTCCCCGGCCCCGGCTAATGGATTTTCGGGTCTTCAGCAGAATCTGTGGGTGAAAACGGCTGAAGATAGTGAGATGTCTGGTGGTGTTCAGGTTGGATTTTCAGAGGGATGGCAGGGCAAATAAATGGCAGAAGGGAAAAGCAGCCCTGGCGGCGTGAAGTCGCCAGGGCCTACGGGTCATTTACCCGCCCTGGCTTGGCTATTCCTTGTCGGGTTGCGTCCCCGCAGAGCCCGACTCCGCTTCACCAAGCGAGACGAATTGTAGTCGAGGACGGCCAAGGAGAATAGTAGCACCGGGTGCGGCTGAAGGTTCGTGGCGAGTTTAGGCGGCTCGGCGAAGGTGGGCC
>CAZLDQ010000315.1:0-5176 GCA_964558295.1 uncultured Planctomycetaceae bacterium
TCGACCTGCAAGTCGCCGATGAGCATGCTCTCGACGCTGGTGAAGACCTACTACGCCCAGAAGAAGGGGCTCGACCCGAAGGATATCTACGTGGTGGCGGTGATGCCCTGCGTGGCCAAAAAGTTCGAGTCGCGTCGGCCGGAACACTACACACCCGAGGGCCTCCCCTACACCGACGCCGTGCTCACCACGCGCGAGTTGATCTGGATGATCAAGTGCTACGGGATCAACTTCACCACGCTGGCCGACGGTGAGTTCGATTCGCCGCTGGGCATCGCCAGCGGGGCGGGCGATATCTTCGGTTGCACCGGCGGTGTGATGGAGGCCACCTTGCGGGCGGCGAGCGAGTTGGTCACCGGCAAACCGGCCGACCGCCTCGAATTCACCGAGGTCCGCGCGGTCGAGGGACTGCGTGAAACGTACGTGGCCATCGGCGAGCAAGTGATCCATGTGGGTGTGGCCAACGGGCTGACCAACGCCAAGATCCTCTTGGACAAGGTCGTCGAGGGCAAAGAGCAGTTCCATGTGATCGAGGTGATGGCCTGTCCTGGCGGTTGCGTGGGCGGCGGCGGCCAGCCCTATCCGCCCGAGGGAGTCAAGGTACTCGATCCGGAGCTGTTGCGCAAGCGGGCCAGTGCCCTGTATGCAATCGACAGCAGCAAGACGTTGCGCAAATCGTACGAGAACCCGGCGATCGAGGAACTGTACGAATCGTTCCTCGGCGGTCCCGGTTCGGAAAAGGCGCATGAGCTCCTGCACACCCATTATCAGGCCAGACTACCGCGAGGGATTCGATGAACACTACGACGGACAATTGGGAACATGTCCAAAAGGCCGCCCAGGTGATCCTGGGGGAAGACCTCGTCGCCTTCATCGACGAGTGCCGCCAGGGCCCGGAGCCGGAAAGCCAACTGATCGCCGTCCTCCACAAGGTACAAGCCAAGTTCGGCTACCTGGGCCAGGCCCAGTTGGATTCCGTAGCCCAACTGCTGCAAGTCCCGGCGGCGAAAGTGGCCGGCGTGGCCAGTTTCTACCACTACTTCCGCCTCCAGCCACGCGGCCGGTTCATGATCAACGTTTGCCTGGGGACCGCCTGCTACGTGAAGGGGGCCGACCGCGTGGCCGAGAAGTTGA
The DNA here is from genome assembly GCA_964558295.1 of uncultured Planctomycetaceae bacterium. Lineage (GTDB taxonomy): Bacteria > Planctomycetota > Planctomycetia > Pirellulales > Thermoguttaceae > JBDKTH01. Next base: position 1,135 of record CAZLDQ010000315.1, read on the forward strand.
TGTCCGAGTTGGGAATCCGCTTCGGCGAGACCAGCACCGACGGGATGTTCACCCTCGAAGGCGCCCGCTGCCTGGGCACCTGCGGCCTGGCCCCGGTGATCATGGTCGACAACGAAGTCCACGCCCAGGTGACTCCCGACCAGGTTCCGCTGATCCTGGAAAAATACCTGGAACGGGCCCGACGCGAAGGGAAGAAGTAGGGGATGATGGATGGTAGTCTGAGAGCCGCTCTCCCCTGATCCGGCTGGTCCACACCGCGGAGCGGCAGGGCGTGCCCCTCGCTGTTGTGTCGCGATTTCTTCCGCAATCCCGGCAAAACTCCTTCCCGCCGGTGAGGTTAGATCTAAGGGGTTGCGGCGAACAGAACCTGGAGGAAACGTCCTCTGTGGCATTCCCTACAGAGGCCCTAGCTGGTTTTGTTCGCCCAAACCCATTAGAATGCAGCTTGCTGATTCCTACTTCGAAGGAGCCTCTCCATGTCTTCGCTCTCGCGCATGTCACTCCTCGCAGTGGCTACAATCCTCGTCATGACAAGTGCCGTTTCGGCGCAGGCCCCGGGAAAGCCCGGGCCGGACTGGCGCAATCATCCGCTGCTGAAAAAGGTGTTCCAGGAGTACGACCGAGATAACGACGGACGATTGAACGCCGAGGAGCTGGGCCGGCTCCGCACGGATCTCCAGAACGGAAAGTACCAACTGCCCCCCGGAATACGCGAGCGTGTCGTGGAGGGGTTGGGGCAATTGTCGGGTGACACGACCACCGGCCCGCATGAACCGCGTCGCAACCTGCCGGCTCAACTGGGCAAGAAGGTCCATATCGAGCGAGACGTCGAGTATGGCCGCGCTGGAGACCGGCCCTTAAAACTCGATCTCTACTGCCCCAAGCAGAAAAGTGAAAAGCCGCTGCCGGTGATTGTCTACGTCCATGGCGGAGCCTGGATGAGCGGCGACAAATCCATGGCCGCCTTGCGTCTGGCCGCAATTGCCGCTCAAGGGGACTACGTTTGCGTGTCGGTCGGCTACCGGCTTTCAGGCGAAGCCATCTGGCCGGCCCAGATCCACGACTGCAAGGCGGCGATCCGCTGGCTGCGGGCCAATGCCGCAAAGTACCACCTCGATCCGGAGAAGATCGGCGTTTGGGGGACTTCGGCGGGCGGACACTTGGTCAGTATGCTGGGGACCTCAGGCGACGTAAAGGACCTGGAAGGCGACTGCGGATCGGCCGGTCAGTCGAGCCGGGTCACTTGCGTGGTCGACTTCTGTGGTCCCTCGGATTTCTCGGCGATCGCGGCGGCCCCGCACACGGTCGTTCGACGGTTACTCGGCGGCGGTTCGCTGGAGGAGATCAAGGAGAAGCTGATCGCCGCTTCCCCCGTCACTTATGTCTCCAAGGACGACCCGCCGTTCCTGATCGTGCATGGGACGGATGACAACACGGTCCCGATTCGGCAGGCGGAAATTCTCTACGCGGCCCTCCAGCAGGCGGGCGTGGAGGCGGTCTTTGTGAAGATCGAAGGGGGCGGACACGGGATCGACGGCCCCGAGGTGAAGGAACGGGTGATGGCCTTCTTCGATAAGCATCTCCGCGGCCAACAGGTGGAAGTCTCCGCCGAGCCGATCAAGGCGGCCCCGCCGCAACGGGCGGCCGCCGCCACTTCCCAGTGAACCGAATACGGCAAGGAGACTTGCTCCAGGTCATGGCCGCGGATATGCCAAGAGCGGGTGGAGATCCCAAAGCTGCAACCGGCCGCACACGCTCCCCGTCGCCAGCCGCAGACCGTCGGGCGAGAGAGCCACGGCGAACAGGTCGCCGGCCGAGCGCTGCCAGCAGGGATCGTTGAACCCCGCCACCGGCCAGCCAGAGACAGGGTCCCAAAACTTGACCGTTGCATCGGCGCTCGCGGAGACAATCACTCGACCCTGGCAGGCAAAGGCGAGGAAGACGATCTCACGACAGTGGGCCACCCACCAGCAGCGCCGCCGGCCGGTGGCGACCTCCCAAAGTGAGATCGTGCCGTCACGACAGGCTACGGCCAACGTTTGGCCGTCTGGAGAAAAGGTCACGCCCAGGGCCTGATCAGCCAATGGGGACAAGATGGTCCGTGGGCTGCGCGTGGACACGTCCCATAGATAAACCTCGCCGGGACAACAGAACCGTCCCCCGGCCGACGCCAGGAGCTTGCCGTCGGGCGAAAAGGCCACTGAGGAAACGACCTGCCGATGGCCGACGAATTCGGTGTACGGGACAATCCCTTGGGCCTCGTTGCCAGACGGCTCTGGGCCAGGCATCTGCCAGAGACGCACCTCGCCGCAGGTGACGAACACACCGCCCCCGGTGGCCAAGAGACTTCCGTCGGCAGAGAAGGCCAGCGATTGAATCCGTCCCCGGTAGCCGGGCATCGTCGAATACTCTCGGTCGACGAGGCTCCAGACGTTCAAGACTGTCTCGCCGCTAACGGCCGCCAAGCGGTCGTTGCACGGAGAAAAGGCCAAAGCGTAGACCGGTCCCCAGCAGCCCGCCAAGGCGTAGCCGAACGCCAGTGGCGGCTGCGCGCCCGACGGCGGACCGACGTTCCAGACCAGGACGCGGCCGTCTTCCAGCCCGGAGGCCAGGTGGCAGCCATCGGGTGAAAAGGCCAACGAATAGATGGCTCGCGGGCAAAGCGGATCGACCACCAGGTCGGCCCAGCAGGGCACAGGAATCCAGGCCCGCGAATCCTTGGGTTCAGTGCCGACCAACAGGCCGACCACTGCCAGCAGACCAACGTATCGCATCGGTTGGGCCCTCCACGTGGTCTTGAGACACCATCCCCCGAATCATAGGCGTTGTCCCCTGATGGGCCAATCAGGGCGATCCTGATCGTGGACCTCCTCTTCCCCGGCCGCTCCGTGCCGACAGTGCTCAACCGATCGGTCGACGACCGAAGCCGCCGGCGACCAGGCTGATGATGAACAACACGAGGAACACGAAGAACAAAACCTTCGCGATTCCCGCGGCCCCGGACGCAATCCCCCCGAATCCAAAGACCGCGGCGATAATCGCCACAATGAAGAACAACAGGGCCCAGTAGAGCATCGTATCACCTCTTTAGCCAAAAGTGTTGTTGGTTGGGTCAAAAGGCACTCCTGTCACGAGCAGGAATGTCTTCTCTTTGGCAAACAATGGTGGACAATTGCAATTCGTGTGCCGGACTTACCATGAACCTCCCGGCGAGGAGAAACCCCCGTCTGCCGACGACTCTGATTGCCAGCAGCCCTCGGGACCGGACAAGCTGACCGAGGAAGTGGTCGAGGGCTCCGTCCCGTTCTGGGCCGATGCATACCAAGCCGGTCAGAGGGGGATCAGAACGGAGCTTCGATCGACCGGGAATCGAGGCCCAATGGCCACCGCCATCGTCAACATGGCCGAACGGCGATGTGCTGGAGAGAAAGACCGACGGGACAGGACTGCCAGTGAGCGACCCCAAATGCCCGCCATCGATTGGCCACCCAGAGGCCTTCGGAGGAAGCGATCCCCTTATCGCATGGCGGGACTTCGCCGCTGGCAGTTCTGTCCCAAATCGGCTGTCGACACTCTCGCCCCCTTCGCGTTCACCCCAATGAACCTGAAGGGGACCCATCAGGAGAGTCGCGGGCAGAAACACCCTATTTTCCGTCCGCACCCCAGTCATCGACATTTTCCGCCGCCGCCCTGAACGGAAACAACGATCGCACCGGTCGTGTCTATCTATCTGATGCAGCTCGTCGCAACGGTAGCGATTGTAACGTCTGAATGGCCGGCAGCAGGCCGGTTGTGTCGTACAACGCAGCCGGGTAATAAAGAGGCAGCGCGGCACGATGGGTGGATTATGACAGTGACTTCCTCGCCACAAGCTAGTCGCCCGCCCCCCGGCCCTTGTCAATCAACACGCTAGTTCCGCTGGAGCTGACGTAAAGGGTGTCGGCCACCCACAAGACCCAGGTGCGCGATTGAATCCAGCCACCGCCACCGGGGCCGGAGTTCTTCCACGTCATTAGTGTCCCTTCGGGGACCTCAGCGGCTT
>CAZLDQ010000316.1:0-5176 GCA_964558295.1 uncultured Planctomycetaceae bacterium
TCTCGGTCCGCAGAGGACTTTCACCTCCAAGATTCACAACATGCCAGGCACACAAATACGGGGCAGCAGGCGGCCTGCTGCCCCAAAAGCGCGGTGCATGACGAGATGTCAGAGCCTCGGGTTGGCGTGGGAGACAGACCGATCGCTCGCAAACGGCCGCGTGCGCTGAGCACGTGCTGTCGGGCGGTCCGACTCACGGCGGACTGGCCCGCACGGTTGGCAAACGTCACGACACGTCAAGTCTGCTTCCTGGCCCAACCAGATAGGACTCCATGACGCAAAGGATCGACTTCTCCTGGGGTGAACATGGAAGACGAAACATAGCCATGGTCGCATCTGCTCGACGGCCGCGCCGCACAGCAGACGCCGTCTCTCGTGCCGCTAAGCGCGGCATCGCTCCCGGGCGCCCAGTCATTCGCTGGGCGCCCGCCCGACAGGCCCGGATCGGGCGAGCCGCCTCGTGGCGGCGAGGTACTCAGACCTGTGCAGTGGCGTGGAAAGCTCGATCATCCCACCAACTCTCCTACGGCGTGCTGAACCGTGACGCACTACCCAGGACTTCCCGCGAACAACCGTCCGAACTCGGCGTTTTCTGTCGCGTGTTGTCCCCTTGCACTGTGATATACCCGACGCTGCGACGAAGTCAAAACCCGATCAACAAGAATCTCGCCGCCACGCAATGTCCAACATGCCAAGTCCAAGTCCCACAACCCCATGCGTCTCGAAGAAATTTTTCACAAGCCGCCTGACGCCAGCCACGCACATTTTCATTGACATGCACAGCCCACAAAGTCCCCGCGAACCCCCATCCGAACAACCTGCGCAAACGGTCCACTCTCCCCTTGCCTCAGGCCAACGTCTTGTGGAACCGCCGCGTGGCCAGGAACAGGATCACGAGCCCCATCACGGCCAACGCCGCCAATTGGGCCCAGAGAATCGTGGGCCCCACGCCCTTCAAGAAGATGGCCCGGATGATCACCAAGAAGTAGCGCATCGGGTTCAAGAGCGTCAGCCACTGGATCACTGGCGGCATATTGGCGATTGGAAAGGCAAAGCCCGACAGAAGCATTGCCGGAAAGAAAAAGAAGAACGTGCTCATCATCGCCTGTTGCTGCGTCTGGCTGATTGTGGAGATCAAGAGCCCGATGCCCAGGGTCGTCATCAGGTAGAACGTTGTGGCAAGCAGCAACAGCGCCACACTCCCCCGGATCGGCACCTCGAACCAGAACGCGCCGATCAGCGTTACCAGAAGGACATCGATGTAGCCGATCAGGGCAAAGGGGACGGTTTTGCCGAGAATGAATTCGGTTGGCGTGATCGGCGTGACCATGATCTGCTCCATGGTGCCGATTTCCTTCTCGCGCACGACGGCCATGCTGGTCAACAGCAACGTCACCAGGGTGACCACGATCACGATCACCCCCGGGACGAAGTAGTTGCGGCTTTCCAGGTTCTCGTTGAACCACGCCCGCGTGCGCAGATCGATCCGGCCCGGCTCCCGCACCGCACCCAGTTGCCGCAGGAAGTGCTCCATCTGCACCTGGGTAGAGTATTGGCTGACGATCCGGTTGGCGTAGCTCAGCACAATCCCGGCCGTATTGGAGTCGGTGCCATCGAGGATGATCTGAACCCGCGCGGTGCGCCCGGCGCGGAGGTCTTGGGCAAATCCCTTTTGGAAGTGCAGAACCATCATCGCCTCGCCGTGGTCGATCACCTGGCGCAGTTCTCGGTCGTTCTGTATATGGGCAACGAGGTCAAAATACTGCGATTGGAGGAATCGGTCGATCAGTGCGCGGCTGGCCACGCTGTTATCCAGATCATACACGGCCGTGGGCACATGGCGCACGTCCATCGTCACGGCGTAGCCGATCACGAGCACCTGAATCGCGGGAATGACGAAGATCACCATCCGCATCCGCGGTTCGCGGATCACCTGGGTGAACTCCTTGATCAACATCTGCCGAAGGCGTTGGAACATGACTACGCCAGTTTCTTCTTGAAGCGGGCTACGGCCAGGAGCAGGGCTGCCAGGCCAAACACGATCAGCAACAAGGCTTGCCCCCCGAGCACTTCCAGCCCCACGCCTTTCAGATAGATCCCTTTCAGGATGGCTACGAAGTAGCGGGCGGGGACCAAATAGGTTACCCCTTGGATCACGCGGGGCATGTTGGCGATCGAGAAAATGAACCCCGACAGCAAGAACGCCGGCAGGAACGTGAGGACCATCGCCAGTTGACTGGCCAAGAGTTGGCTCTTGGTGACCACGCTGATCAACACGCCCAGCGCAAGCACCCCGGCCAGGAAGATCGACGCCAGGCCAAACAGCAGCGCCACGTTCCCCCGCAACGGGACCTGGAACAGGAACTCGCCCATCAACACGGCCAAGAGCATGTCGAGCATGCCGAGGGCGAAGTAAGGGAGAATCTTGCCAAGGATCAACTCCGTTTCCTTAACCGGCGTAGAAATCAACTGCTCCATGGTCCCACGTTCCCATTCGCGGGCTACGGTCAACGAAGTCAGCAGGGCGGCAATCACCATCATGATCACGGCGATCAGCCCGGGAATGATGAAGTTCTTTGACTGTAGTTCCGCGTTGAACCAGACCCGGGGCCGCACCTCGACCGGCACGCGCGGCGTCTCGATCCCGCTCCGCACCATCTGTTCGGCCATCTGTTCCTGGGAAAAGACCTCGGCGATCACTTCGGCATAGCCGATGGCGATCGTGGCCGTGTTGGAATCGCTCCCGTCGACGATCATCTGCACGGGCGCATTGCGCCCCGCTTCGAGTTGCTCGGCAAACTCCCGTCCGATGACCAGGCCCACCAGCGCCCGCCGTGTGTCGATGGCCCGCTGGATCTGATCGTAACCGCTCACGTACTCCACCACCGAAAAATAGGGAGACCCGTCAAACCCGGCAATCAACTTCCGGCTCAACGCCGTCTCGCTCTGGTCCCAGACGACCGTCGGCACGCGGTCCACGTCAAGCGTTAAGGCATAGCCGTAGAGGAAGAGCATCAGCATCGGAATGACAATCGCCATCCCCAGGCTGCGTGGATCGCGTACGATGTGCAGCAACTCCTTGCGGGCAATGGCCCACAGCCGTCGCAGGTTCATCGCTCCACCTCCTGCTGGGGCGTTTCCGCCCGATCGCGGGCTTCGATCAGCGACACGAACACGTCTTCCAGCGACGGGGCAATCCGTTCGAGCCGCACAGGAGAAAAACCGCGTTCTTCCAGACGCCGCCGAACCTGACGCATCGCCTCGTCGCCGTCGGCCGCCACGACGTGCAAGGCCGTGCCGAAGAGGGCCGCTTCCTTCACGGCCGAGAGGTGCTCGATTTCCCCCAACGCCGTCTCGGGCCGCTCGCAGACGACCTCCAAAACGTCCTCCTGCATCCACTCCGTCTTGAGTTGCTCGGGGGTACCCAGCGCGACCAGCTCGCCCCGATAAACCAGTCCCAGGCGGTCGCAGTACTCGGCCTCATCCATGTAATGGGTAGTCACAAAAACGGTCACGCCGTTGCCGGACAGTTCGTAGATCAGGTCCCAGAACTTCCGGCGGCTGATCGGATCGACCCCCGAGGTCGGTTCGTCCAGAAAGATGATCGGTGGGCGGTGCAAAATCGCACAGCCCAGCGCCAGCCGCTGCTTCCAGCCGCCGGAGAGCACGGCCGTCAACGAGCGGCGATGCTCCTGCAATCCCGACATGTCGATCACCCACTGCTTCCGCTGGGCCTTGTCCTCGGGCGGGATCTGATAGATGCCGCTGTAGAAGTCGAGGTTCTCCTCCACGGTCAGGTCTTCGTAGAGCGAGAATTTTTGGCTCATGTAGCCGATGTTCGCCTTGATCTTTTCTTGTTCCGTGCGGATGTCGAAGCCGGCCACGGTGCCTGAGCCTTCCGTCGGCGCCAGGATTCCGCAGAGGATGCGGATCGTGGTCGACTTGCCCGCTCCGTTGGGCCCCAGGAAACCGAAGATCTCGCCCCGGGCGACCGTGAAGCTCACGTGATCGACCGCCACGAACGAGCCGAACCGCTTCACAAGATCCCGGACGACCACGGCCTGGTCGCCGTTGGCCGAGGTGGGTAACTCCGACCTAATGGCATCCATCGCGCAGCCCTCCTCCCTCCTGTCCGAGCACGGAGACAAACACGTCTTCCAGCGACGGTTCAATCGGTCGAATGCTGTCCGGCGGCAGTCCCGCCCGGCTGAGAATCGCCCGAATCTCGTCGGTCGTGCGCTCCAGATTCCGGCTAACCACATGGACCCGATCGCCAAACATGCCGACCGAGTCGGCGTCGAGTTGCTCGCGCAACAGCGCGGTGGCCGCCCGGGGATGTGGAGTGCGAATTTCGAGGATTCCCCCCTGCATCACTTGCTTGACTTCGTCCGGTGTGCCGCAGGCCAGCAACTTGCCTCGGTGGATCATTGCCACGCGGTTGCAGCGTTCGGCCTCGTCGAGATAGGCCGTGGAGACAAAGATCGTGACCCTCTCCCGCAGAAGCTGATAGAGAATCCGCCAGAAGTCGCGGCGTGAGACCGGATCGACCCCGTTGGTCGGCTCGTCCAGGAAGAGGACTTGGGGCGTATGGATCAACGCGCAGGCCAGTCCCAGTTTCTGCTTCATCCCGCCGGAGAGATTACCCGCCAGGCGTTTCTTGAACGGCGTGAGATTGCTAAACGCCAGCAGCCGCTCGACGCGCTCTTGGCGTCCCTTGCGCGGCACGCCGTAGATGTCGGCATAAAAGGTGAGATTCTCCAAGACGGTCAGGTCGGAATACAGCCCAAACCGCTGGCTCATGTAGCCGATATACTCTTTGATCGTCTCCGCCTCGCGGACCGTATGGTGGCCCAAAACCCAGGCGTCTCCGCTGCTGGGCTCCATGATCGAGGTCAACAGTCGCATCGTGGTTGTTTTGCCCGCCCCGTCGGGCCCCACGAGCCCAAAAATCTCCCCCTCGGCCACCCGAAACGTCACCCCATCGACCGCCGTCAACGGCCCAAAGGAACGGGTCAAATTCTCGACACGGATGGCATCCATGAGTCATTGGCCATTGGTCTTAGTCATTGGTCATTGGTCATTTCCCGTCTCAATCACCGCATCCGCCGGCATCCCCGGCTTCAACTCCATACTCGGATTCTGGATATCGATCTTAATCCGATAGACCAGCTTGACC
>CAZLDQ010000317.1:0-5168 GCA_964558295.1 uncultured Planctomycetaceae bacterium
CCCCCCCCCCCCCCCCCCCCCCCCCCCCCCCCCCCCCGCCCCCCCCCCCCGCCCCGGGGGGGGGGGGCGCCGGTCCTGCTTCCAGCCAAGCAAAGCCCATGGCGGGTACATCGACAATTGCTTGGATGGCTTCGCCGGCCGGGCTGGTCATCCACACAGGGTCCTCTTTGGCGGGGGGGGAGGCCAGTGCGGGAAGATCAACGCATTGGCGCTGGGGAAAACTCCACGGGTTGAGGACAAGATAGCCCGACTTCGACTCGCCGCCAGGTCGGGCTAAGCCGGCGGCCAATGCACGCTTGGCGGTTTCCAGGCGTTCTTGGATCTGTTGGTCAAGCACACTTTGGTTGGACATCGAGACGGTGCGCGCATTGTCGATCGCCTCGAACAAGTCCACGACCGTTCTGTCTTCCTTGGCGTGGTGACCAAGGACGAGTTGGGCGAGGGTTTCCAGGGTGGCGATCGTCTCGACCGATGCGCGACGGTGGTAGTAGCGTGTCCAACGGGAGATGGGGTCGGGGCGGCCGGCGGTGACGTCCTGCCTCAGATAGGGGGAGCGATACTTGTCGGCCGGATGGCGTTGGGCCTGCCCAGCGTATTCGGTGCTCTGGAAGTAGTCGGTCGCTGCTTCCAGCCGGCCCAAGGCGGGCGAATAGTTCGCCATGCGCCGAAGGTCTTCATACCAGGGGCTCGTCTGGCCTGGCCAATGGGCAAAGACGAGCGAGGCCGCGTGGTCCAGGTCCATGGTCTGGCCGAGGGTTTCGGGTAGTCGGAGAAAGGCATCCGCCTTCGTGACGTCTAGGGGGAGGCGGGCCAGGGCTTCAATGGGGGTTCCGTCAAGGCCTTCCCAGCGGAACTTGCTCTGATTGCCTGTGGGAAACCGACCGTCGTCAAGCGTGAAGTGCAGTGCGCCGACGAACCCGAGCTTCCGCAACACCTGCGGCAGTCCGGGAGTCAGGCCGAAACGGCGCCGGCCAAAAATCGTCGGTCGGCAGCCCAAATGGGTTTCATAGCAGGCCAGACCGCGCCGCAAGTGGGTTGCAATGGCTTCCAGCGGCAACAGGGGCAACTCCTCTTCCTCTCGCTCGCCTCCGAGAATCGTGGCCGTTTGCCTCTGGAGTGCCTCGCGGAGGAGGGCCAAGGTTTCGGGTTCGCGGGAGGCCATCTCTTCCAAAGTCTGCCCGGAGATCAAGAGGTTGATGGGGACCGGCCGGGCCAGTTCGGTGCGCAAGGAAGATCCCAAAGTCGTGTTTGCCACTAGGGTTAGGTCGATCAAGTGGGCCTCGACCGGATAGAAGTATTCGCGAGACTCGGTCAGCAGGTCAAAAGCCCCGCGGAGACTTTCACGCGCGGTTTCTTCTTCTCCCTTGAGGGCCGCCTCAGCCGCAGCCAGAGTACGCTGACGGAACTGCACTTCGTCGAGATTACTCATGTAACGGAGTTGTCGGGTGAGCAGTTCGACAAGGAAGTAGCAGACCCCGAGGGCCAGAAAATCGGCGATTAACTGGGGATCAAGCGGGGGCGTATCGGCATCAAGGTGTTCCAGGGCGGCGGCAAGCATCCGCTGGCGGTTGACGCCGCGTACGATTGCTGCCCCGGAGGAAGTGGCTTGTGCAAGCCATTCGGAGGGCAAGAGGCTCTCCGAGCAACTGGGAAGCAGGAAGAGCTTTCCGCCCTGGTCTTGTGGGGGGTACTCGGCGGAAGCCCATTGTGGCAGATCGCCCGTGGCACCCAGGAGTGCTGGGTGAAACGGGGCTGACCAAGCGGCGAGGATCTCTTCGGCCTCGGCCGCATCGCGATTGAGCGACAGATCCTCCAGGCTGTGGCAGGGCAGGAGGGAGACAAGTTGTTCACACTTCATGGGCCGCGACCGCTCAGGTTCTCCAGGGGGGCAGGGGTGTGGCGTTGTCGGGGAACTATTCACCATAGCCGCGCGGCGGGCCTCCGTCGAGTCGGGTGGTAAATTGGGGCCGTTTGATCAGGGATTTGGTTGACATGTGCCCTCTTGCCGCGATAGATTGGTTAGTGGAAGAGGCTTTTAACGCCGCTCACGTCCTGTCTTGCACTGGCCATGATTCGGCCTTAGTCTAAACGGAACACTGCACCGGGGTATTCCCCTCGACCTCCCTTCTCGAGTCGATAAGAGGATCTGCGCGATGGCTAGAAGCGACGGCGTTTGGGGGATTGATATTGGCAATGCCTCGTTGAAGGCCTTGCGGTGTCGTCCTGACAGCAACAATCCGAAGCGGATCATCGCGGATGCCTTTGATTACATCGAGTATCCCAAGCTGCTGACGCAGCCTGGCGCTGATCCGGTTGAACTGATCGATGACGCGATCAAACAATTTCTCTCGCGCAACAGCGTGCGTGGTGATCGGGTGGCGATTTCGGTGCCGGGGCAGAAGGGTCTGGCCCGTTTCATCAAACTGCCGCCGGTGGAAGCCTCGAAAATTCCGGCAATTGTGCGCTATGAAGCGAGGCAGCAGATCCCCTTCGATCTGAACGACGTGGTGTGGGATTTCCAGCGGATGAGCGGGGGGAGCGAAGAGGAGGGCTTCGCGCTGGAGACGGAGATCGGCCTGTTCGCCATCAAACGCGATCAGGTCTATCGGGAGTTGGAGCCGTTCGACAAGGTGGGGATTGAGGTCGACGTGGTTCAGTTGACCCCGTTGTCGCTGTACAACTTCCTGTTTTTCGACCAGATGCGCGACTTGCCGTCGCTGGAGGAATACGACCCGGACGATCCACCGCCGTCGACGATCATCCTTTCGATGGGGACCGACGCCACGGACCTGGTTGTGACCAACGGCTACCGGGTGTGGCAGCGGAGCATTCCGATCGGCGGCAACCACTTCACCAAGGCCTTGACCAAAGAGTTGAAGCTGACCTTCGCCAAGGCCGAACATCTCAAACGCAACGCGACGACGGCCGAGGACCCCAAGGCCGTGTTCCAGGCGATGCGGCCGGTGTTCAACGACTTGCTGACCGAGATTCAGCGGTCGATCGGCTATTTTTCGAGCATTGACCGCACGGCCAAGATCGAGCGGATGGTCGCGTTGGGCAATTCGATGAAGCTTCCCGGCCTGCGGCGTTACCTCTCGCAGAACTTGGGCTTTGATGTGGCGCGGGTGGAAACGTTCGAGCACCTGGCCGGGGCCGAGGTGGTATCTGCGCCGGCGTTCAAAGAGAATCTTCTTTGCTTCGGCGTCTGCTATGGGCTGGCGTTGCAGGGGTTGAACCGGGGCGCGTTGCGGACCAACTTGCTGCCCAAGGAGCTGGTCAAGGATCGGATGATTCGGGCGAAGAAGCCTTGGGCGGTCGGGGCGATTGCGATGTTGTTGGTGGGGCTGAGCGTGAGCTTCGTCAGTTTTTCCCGGGCTCTGAGTACCACGGATGTGGCGCTGTTCGGCACCGCGGAGAATCGCGCGAAACAGGTGGCGCAAACCTCGTCGGAGTTTGAGCAGAAACAGCAGCAGGCCGAAGGAGAGTTCGACAGTATCGATCAGATTGGCAAGAATCTGGTAGGGAACGTGGAGGGGCGTATCCTCTGGCTGGAAATGCTTCAGGCGTTGAACAATTGCCTGCCCAAGGACCCCGAAGGGCAGCGGCCCAAAGAGATCGAGTTGCGTAATGAGTTGCACATTACGAATCTCGAATGCCAGAAGATCGAGGACATGCAGGTCTGGTACAAGGCGATGAAGGAGTTGAAGTGGTATCAGGTGCCGCCTCCGCCTCCGGGAATGGCGAAACCGGCACCGGTGGCCACCGCTCCGGGGGCGGCCGCCCCTGGTGCTCCCCCTCCCGCGGAAGCCGGCATGACCCCGGCTGCTCCTGGAGCCGGGGAGACGCCGCCGGGAGATCCCAATGCTCAAGGTGATCAACAGACGCCTGCCGAAGGGCCTAGTGGGCCGGGCTGGATTGTGCAATTGACCGGCTACCACGATCACAACGGCGAAAAGGTCGGGGCCAACTATGGTGCGCAGTACGTGCTCGTCACGCTCCTTTCCAACCTGTACTATGGCAAGGTCTACCTGCCCAGTGGCGATCAGCCGGGCAAGGGCGAGTGGGTGACGAACAAGGAATTGGGGATTGGCTATCCCGTGCTGTTGGACCCGGGCAAGGTCTTGTCCGTCCAAGTCAAGGATCCGAACGCGGAGGCCGCCGCGCGGACCCAGGCTGCGCTGGGGCAGCCAGGTGGCATGGGGATGGGAGCAGGGATGGGGATGGGAGCAGGGATGGAATCGGGCATGGGAGGGCAGGCTACCCAGAATACGATTACGGTGCAGCGGTTCAATTTCGTCGTGCAGTTCTGTTGGAAACCAACTCCGCCCAGTGAGCGGCACAAGAACAAGGCGGAGCAGAAGACGCCGGCCGAGGGAGCGACCGCGACGAATGTTGCGCAGTGAGAGGCGTTCTGTGGCAAAATGCCGGAGGAAATGAACGATGGACAAAGTCAAAGTAGCGCTCGCTCTCCTGCGGAAGCACCATTTCTGGGTCTTGTGTGGGATGGTCGTGCTCGTGGCCGTGGTGATCTGGCAGGTGGCCACGGCGGATTTGGTGAACCAGTTCAACACGCGCAAGACTGCGCTGGAATCGGCGAAGAGTTCGGCGCAGTCGGTCAGTTCCAAGCCGAATCATCCCAACCAAGGGACGGTCGACGCCACGGTGGCCGCCACGCAGCAGCTCAAGGGCAACGTGTTCGAAACGTGGCGGTTTCTCCACGCCGATCAGAAGGCCAAGAATCAGTGGCCGCGGGAATTGCGCCAGGACTTCTTGGATATGATCAACTCGTTGGGACCGGATGAAGAGATTCCGCCTCAGTACTTGGAGCGTTACCACAACTTCATCATACGCCACTTTCCGGCTCTCTTTGAGCTACTCGACATCCGCCTTCCGGCTGAATTGGACGAACAGGGGAATGTGAAGACCGACGCCAACGGTCGGCCGATTCGCATCGATCCGTTTGCCACGCCGGGCACGACGAGTATGGGGTCGAGTATGGGGATGAACGCGGGGATGGAGGGCGGAGTTGGGGGCAGCGGGCGCAACAAGACGCAATGGGTCGGCAAGGTGGTGTGGAACGACACCGATCTGCGACGCGTCAAGTCGGCGTTTGACTGGGTTGCCCGGCCCACTTCGCAACAGGTTCGTCTGGCCCAGGAAGACCTCTG
>CAZLDQ010000318.1:0-5162 GCA_964558295.1 uncultured Planctomycetaceae bacterium
CCCCAGTGAACACAAACCTCAACCTAAACCACCGCGCCACCTCTCGACTCTACAATTGATGCTCCCACTGGCATCGACCGACGAAGGTCGAGCCCCCCGGGAGAAAAGTTCCCGCGCCGATATTCAAGGGGCGTTGACGAAAAAAACGGCTCGCGCCCGTCACCCCGGCGGCCAATCGAGCGTGCGCCCGCCGAGCAAATGAAGATGAAGGTGAAAGACCTCCTGGCCGGCGTCGCGCCCGCAGTTGATGACCACGCGGTAGCCATCGGCCAAGCCCAGTTGGGCGGCAAGCTGTTTGGCCACCACAAACAGATGTCCGACGAGCGGTTCGTCCTCGGGCGTGAGGTCGTTGAGCGTGGGGATCTCTTTCTTCGGGATGACTATCACATGCGTCGGCGCGACCGGCTTGATGTCGTGGAAGGCCAGGCAAAGCGAGTCTTCATACACGATCGTTGCCGGGATCTCCCGATCGATAATCCGCTTGAACACTGTCTTTTCCGCCATAGGGACAACCTCCGACAGGCATTGTTTCAGGGAACGGCCGAGGAACAGCTTTCACGCAGAGCCAACGCGGAAGCCCTCCGTCGGTCACCTCTCAAAGACCTTCCAGCGAAATCGCCCGCTCGACCAACATCACGGGGATACCCTCTTGGACCGGATAAATCCGTTTCCCGTCCTCACGAACCAACCCCCCTTCGACCGGCGTCTGGACCACCTCGCCCCCCTGATCGCGCACCTGGCCCGCCGCGATCGCTTGGTTGAGCCGGTCGATCAGGCCTTTCTCGGCCAGATGCAGGGGCATGTGGTTTTCCGGGCAGACGAGCAACGCTAATAACTCGCGATCGAGCATGATGGCAGGCGGTTCCTCCCTCGTTCCTACTAGCAAGCAGGTGGTCTTCGGTCCTGATCTACCCAAGATGCCCCATTTGGCCCCGAATTGCAAGGGCGACGACCCTGGCGGGGGTCGACTCATGAGACTGTAGCGAAGAAGCCGATTATAAGGAAGAGAATGACTGTCGCTTGATTCTGGACGCCTTCAAAGGCTGCCCCCTCGACCGAGCTGGGTAAAAGCAATGCTAACTCGCCAACTCGTTGTCCTCACAGCAGTTACCACGCTGCTGGGCACATCCCTCGCCGCGGGCGAGGAAGTTCGCTATTACGAAAAGGACGGGGTCACCTACCGCGAGACCCATCAGATCATCCAACGGCAGATCCCACAGGTAACCTACACCGAACAGACGCAAACCGTCTATCGGGACCAATGTGTGACCACCACCAAGGACACGGTGCGAACCTATTGGACTCCCGTGACCGAGTACCGCATCCAGCAGCGGCTCGTCGGTCGCTGGAACCCGTTTATTCAACCGTACTTTGTCTACGAGAACGTCCCCACGGTTCGCTGGGAGGCCCGACGCGAAGTCGTGCCGGTTCAGACCACCAGTCGGCAGTTGGTCCCCGAGACGCGGATTGTCCGCACTCCGGTGACCACATGGCGTACCGTGCAAGAAGAGGTGATCAGCCGGGTCGCCGTCAGTGCCAACCCAAGCACCTCCTCGACCTTGGCCAGCGTACCGAGTCGTTCGCCCAACATCGTTGAGGCCGGACCGCTCGTCCCCGTGCGAATCCCCGAATCGGCCCGTCGCGACGCGGTTGGCGGCCTGTCGCGGCTGGACAACGATCCGCCCCGGCAGGGCACGAGTACCGCGTGGCGATCCAGCGACGACCGACTTCAGCGCTAAGCGACGAAGGCACCACTTGCGCAAAAAGCCAGGGCACCACCGACCGTGCCTCCTTCACTTCGGAAGCGACGCGACTGCTGGCACCCATCGGCTTTGGCGAGGCAAGATTCTTCGAGAGGGCGTCGAAGCCGCTAGTGGGTCCCTTGGGAACGCACCCGGTTGCGACGCGACGCTTTCGTGGCACTCCACTCCTTGGTGAGAGCTTCGAACACGTCGGGCGACTCGTAACGGATTACGTCATGCCCTTCCGGCATCGGGCCGATCAGCCCCCGGAACACGGGCAAGCCACGCAGGTCGAGATCCGTGCTGCAATCGTCAACCCCAACCTGGGAATGACGCTTTAGCAAGTCTTCCTGCGTGTCGTAGTCCCGGATGCGAAGTTGTCCGTTGGCCCCCCGGGTGACGACGCGGAATGTGGTCTTTTTCATCGGCTCAGTCCTTCCTGATGTCGGTGATAGCGGGTGACCCCGAAACATCAAAGATATCGACGCCGAGTCTCAGGCGGAGCGAAGCTATTTCCTCCTCTCGACACAGTGGAAGCATTCCGACCAAACCGTACAATACACACGGCAGCCAGCACCGCTACCAACCGCCCCAATCCGAACCGGCCGAATCAGTTATGCCGAATGAGCATGGTCGGAACGCCCGATTCTGTCAAGCTTGAGTGCTGTAGCATTTGCAGCAGAATTTGCAGGACGACATGAAGATCGGTGTTCGTCAGGATCCCCAACAGCACACCGTCCTGCACCACCGGAAGACAACTGATTCCTTCGTCAAGCATCATCACCGCCGCCTTCTCCAGAAGCATTCCTGGCTCCACCGTAACCAGATCGCTACTCATAATCTCGGCGGCCTTAATCTGAGCCAACACCTCGCGTTGCGGCGCGTCTCCCGGTCCCAGGCAGCGAATCACATCGCGATCGCTGATTACCCCCACTAGGCGGTCCGCCTCGGTAACCAGCAGATGACGGAACCCCTTGGCATGGAATAGCTTGATCAGTTCCAGTGCGCTGAGACTCGGCGCCACGCAACTTGGCGAGGCCGTCATCACCTGCCCGACTGACAAGCCCCCCTGTCGCTCGATGCGTTCAACCTCGCCCAGTGCCTCCCGAACCTGCTTCCGCTTCTTTTCCAGCCGATCCACCATCCCTCAAACTCGCTATCGGGTTAGGGGGTATTGCTAAAGAGTGCCTACGGATACGTTGCCAAACCGTACTTCGCACTCGGTCGCCAGGCAAGTCACCCCAACAATCCTTTCGAGGGGAGTCTCTCCAATCCATCGGAATCACCCCCGAATTGCCTCAAAAGGGACACCTGTCCTGCTTGCCAGCTTGACGAGAAAGGATTAAATTTAAGAGAGCACCCGGAGGGTAAGCGAATTGGCAAGCAGCCTGACTCGAAATCAGGTGCCGGTTTACCGGTTGCGGGTTCGAGTCCCGTGCCCTCCGCTATCACGGGAGGTGGGCCTGGTCGCGAGGCCACAAAAAGAAGCGGGAGACGGCTCTACCCGTGAGGATGAGCACGCCGGCTCTGCTGGTGTCGTATCACACGTCTCCCGCATTTTGACGAGAACAAGATAATCCGTATAATGAGGGCATGGATGACGTGAATCTTCGCGAGACCCTGATTCTCAATCTGAAACGTGAGATGGCCACGCGCAACGTGAGCCAATCGGAACTGGCCCGCCGGATCGGAGTGGCTCCAGCACGCATCAATGAGTTGCTGAGGGGGCTTCATTCGCCGACCATCGATACAATCGAGAAAATTGCGACCGCACTCGATCTGCCACCTGCCGCCCTCCTGATCCCCGTATCAGTGTTGGCTGAGGCTTCCTGAGAAAAAATCCGCGGCGTGCTCTTGACTTCTATACGGTTCTTCTTACAATCGCCGGTGTGATATGACACCGGCATTCTTTAGGCCGCTTCTCGGCCGCCTAACGGGTGCCCCGAAAGGATTGCTAGCGTTCGCGTAATCGCTTTTGCGCTGGCGCTGTGATCTGGTGGAAAGGCTGTTCCTCCAGTGCCGTGGCAGTGATGCCGCGAGGCTAAGGGATTGCGTGCGCCATGACGGGTCAAGCCAAACATTTGTGCTATGGTTTTGCAACCCCTCTGATGGCTCCTGCCATCAGCAGAGTGTGCCCGTTATCCTCGGGGTGCGGCTGTGATCTGCGCGAGACACTCAACCCTGGCCAAATACTTCGAGGAGGTGTATCTGCCTCAGCGGCTAGTGTGCGCCAGCGCGGACACGATCGAACACTACCGGCTGGCTCTCAAGCACTGGGCAGCCGTTCATCCGAGCCTCAAAATTCAGCACATCACTTCTCGGCACATCGCCGAGTTTCAGCAATATCTGGCCAATGGGAGGTCGGCTGCCTCAGTCAATTCGTACACGCGGCCCATAAAGGCAATCTTGCGGTTTGCTGCGGAAGACGAAGAGCAGGTGCTCCTTGGCCAGCTGCCAAAGATCCGCATGGTCCACGAGCGTCGCAACTCGCCGCTCGCCCTGACGATCGAGGAGTTTTCCAAGATCCTCGCGCGGGTCGCGGCTCTAAGCGGTCAGATGTGCGGTTATCCGGCGGCAGATTGGTGGACGGCCGTCTTGTTGACCGCTTGGGAAACTGGTCTACGGATGCGAGCTCTCATCTCGCTCCGCACGGTCGATTTGCTCTGGGAAGATCAAGGTATCTTCAGCCAAGCGGACGTGTCCAAGGACAGGGAGGCCGCGTGGTTTTCGCTCCAGCCGGCGACGTTGGAAGCTATCAAGAAGATCTACGATCCGATGCGGGAGCTCCTCTTTCCCCGCACTTTGGCCATGAGCACCATCGGGAAGAAGTTCCGTGGCATCCTCGACACCTCGGGAATCTACGCCCCGAGGGGCGCTGGAATGTGCTTTCACAGGATCCGCCGATCCAAGGCGAGCTATACAGAACTTGCTGGCGGCGACGCCCAGCGGGCGCTCGGGCATTCATCACGGTCCGTCACAGAGCGGTATCTCGATCCGCGGATTGTTGGGCGGATAAATCAACCTATGATGCCGTTGCCTCAGCTCTTCTGAAGACACAAAGCAACAACAAAACATCCCGTCAGGCCCACAACCGGCTTGCTCGGACGCAAGTCAGGGGGACCGCCTGGCGGGAGGCGGCGGACTCAGGGCTCACAGGCGATCATGGACTGATCAGCCGGACTGCCCGGGTCACGCTGCCAGCGCGCGGCGGGGGTGAGGTTACCGCACCGCCAAGCCCCCGCCGTGCGGCGTCTTAAGAACACGGAGGAACAGTTGTGGTCACGAAAACCGACATAGCCAAGGTCCTGCTCAAGTTCGGGCATGACAGCCCTGCGGATCGCGAATTTGCGATCCGCGAGAACCGGGAGAACGGTGAACTGGTCGCGATCGTCGGCCCACTGCACGAAACGCTTGGCCGGA
>CAZLDQ010000319.1:0-5149 GCA_964558295.1 uncultured Planctomycetaceae bacterium
GGTGAAGCCACCGATTCCAGGTGTAGATGTGCCGGGTGTGTTCTCGCTTCGCAATATGACCGACATGGACCAGATCATCGCCTGGATCAAGCGACGTTCGCCGCAACGGGCGGTGGTCGTCGGCGGCGGCTTCATCGGTTTAGAGATGGTCGAGAATCTTCATCACCGCAAGATGGATGTGATTGTCCTGGAGCGTCTCGATCAGATTATGGTCCAAATGGACCCGGAAATGGTCGCCCCCGTGCATGGACTGTTGCGTTCTAAAGGAATCGACTTGCGGCTGGCCGAGAGCGTGACCTCCTTTAGAACGGGACCGAAAGATACGATCACCGTGCAGACTTCGCGGGGAGAGCCCTTTGCTGCCGATTTGGTGATCCTGGCCGTCGGCGTCCGGCCGGATGTTCGGCTTGCTCGGGATGCGGGGCTGGAACTCGGCTCGCTCGGCGGGATTCGCGTCGACGAACAGATGCGCACCTCGGATCCGTCGATCTTTGCGGTGGGCGACGCTGTCGAGGTTCGCGATTGGGTCACCGGCCGCTGGGCGTTGATTCCGTTGGCCGGCCCGGCTAACCGCCAGGGCCGAATCGCCGCCGATGCGATCTGCGGCCGTTCCAGCCAGTTTCGCGGAACGCAAGGCACGGCGATCGTCAGCCTTTTCGGCCTGACACTAGCCGTCACCGGGGCAAGCGAACGGTCGCTCCGCGCGGCACAAATCGACTATCGGAAGACCTACACCCATTCGGCTAGTCACGCCAGCTACTATCCTGGTGCAGAGACGATGACCTTGAAGCTGCTTTACGCCCCCGAAAGTGGGCAACTGCTCGGGGCGCAAGCTGTGGGCCGGTTGGGGGTTGACAAGCGAATCGACGTTCTGGCCATGGCCCTCCAGAAGCGGGCGACGGTCTTTGACCTCGAAGAGGCCGAACTAGCCTACGCCCCGCCCTTCGGCAGTGCCAAGGACCCAGTGAATATCGCCGGTTTCGTGGCTGCTAACCATCTGCGCGGCGATGTCGATGTGGTCCACTGGGAAGAATGGTATGAGCGGCAGGGAAGCGAGGAACCGCCGTTTGTGATCGACGTACGTCCCCCCGCGATGACCGCCATGGGAACGGTCCCCGGCGCGGTGAACATCCCCTTGGGCCAATTGCGTGCGAGGCTCGACGAACTCCCTCGCGACCGCGAGATCTGGGTTCACTGCGCCATTG
This sequence comes from uncultured Planctomycetaceae bacterium, assembly GCA_964558295.1. GTDB lineage: Bacteria > Planctomycetota > Planctomycetia > Pirellulales > Thermoguttaceae > JBDKTH01. The sequence continues at coordinate 1,206 of CAZLDQ010000319.1, forward strand.
GCCAGACCGGCTACTACGCGGTGAGAGTCCTCAAGCAACATGGCTTCGCTGCCCGCAACCTTTCTGGCGGCATCACCTCCTATGGCTTAATCTCTCCTAAACGCAAGGGCGAGTCGTAGGGCCGGCGACGCCAGTCTACTTCTTTTCGTCGCCTTGGGGCGTTTGGCCGGCCGAGGCTTTGGCCGCGGTTTCCTTGGCGTACTGTTGATCTTCCTTGCAGAGGCGGCCGATCGGGATGGCCGTGATTTCACCAGTAGGCCGGAGGATATCGACATAGCCGTCTTGGAGCGAAATCATCTCCCCTTCGATCTGCGAAGTCCCGTCGGGCGTGCTCCACGTCCGCTTTTCCCCGATCGTTTTCACCTTGGGAACCGCCGCCAAGGCCTCTCGTTCCTCTTCCTCCGCCTCTTTCTGGATCTGCGCTTTGGACTTCGGCGGCTCATAGGCCGAATCGGGAAGAACTCGCCTTTCGCCGCAACCTTCCAGCAGCAACAGCCCGAACGAGATGACAAGCATCGGGATGAGACGAACTTGCATGACGTGACTCCTGGCAACGTGAACGGGGGGACATGGCGATTAGGTTCGGTTTTCCCATCAGGGGAGGCGAAAGTCAAGAGGTATGGCCTTTTGTTGCCAACGCTGTAACGCCGTGATACGATACATGCCAGGGCAACTTGTCTGGCTTTTCTTCTGGTCGCCAAAGACGGAGGGGGTGGAAAATGGGGATGGCAGCGCGGCGCGCGTTTACGTTGGTCGAACTGTTGGTGGTCATCGCGATCATCGGAATCCTAATCGCCCTCTTGTTGCCCGCAGTGCAAGCAGCCAGGGAGGCGGCCCGACGATCCCAGTGCACCAACAATCTCAAACAGATCGGCTTAGCGATCCATGACTATATGGACGTCTGTCGGACGCATTTTCCACCCGGCAGTCCAGGGAGAACCCGGCATGGCTTCTTTTCGCTCATTCTTCCGTTCCTGGAACAAACCTCCGTCTACAAGGACCTGACCCTCAGCGGTAGTGCCCATTCGGAGACTCATCGCTACACCGAAATCCCCGGCTACGTATGTCCGAGTTATCCCGGGGATCGGATTGTGCGCAATCACTCGAACACGATCGGGGATGGAAGTGTTCGGTTCTTGAGTGAAAATATGATGCTCGATGTGTATCAGGCCCTGGGCACGTGTGATGGGGGCGAGTCGGTCCAAGTGCCCTAATTCCGGACGGCCCCCAAGTTGGTCATGAAACGACGATTTTCTTTCCGCAATTCCTCCCCAAATCACGGGAGACGATGACCCGTTGACCTGCCTTTCTGACGGCTGAGTGCGAGAACGAAGCTCAGGTCAGTTTCATTGCCATGCGTCTCTTTAGGGGTTGATGGGCCACCCCTATTCCTGCCATGGAGGTTGCCTCGTACAATAGGTTATTCGCTTTTGGCAGAAGGAGATGTTCGTGGCCAAGAAGAAATCCCGCCGCAAAGACCAAACGACGCCGAGCAAGCGTTCGCCGAAGGACGCTCCAGAGTCAGTCTTTCCCGATCGACGCGTAATTGAAGGGATACTCTATGGGATGTCTCAGGACCGGGAGCCTCGGAAAGCGAGGACACCCCTGGAGAAGGCCCAGGATCTGGTATATTCTGCCTTTGATCTTGACCCGGATCAACGGGTTGCGATGGCAAGAGAAGCTTTGGAGATCAGCGCGGATTGTGCGGATGCCTACGTTGTTTTGGCCGAGGCGGCCTCGACGGCTGACGAGGCCTTGGAACTCTACCGGCAGGGAGTGACCGCCGGCGAGCGGGCCATGGGCAAGAAGGCCTTCAAGGAGTATCGCGGACATTTTTGGGGCTTTTTGGAGACGCGTCCTTACATGCGAGCCCGACTGGGGTTGGCGCAGACGCTATGGGATACCGGTCGGCGCGAGGAAGCGGTCGAACAGTATCAGGACCTGTTGCGGTTGAACCCCAATGACAACCAAGGGGTTCGCTATCTGCTTGCGGAAGCCCTGATGGACTTGAACCGGCACCAAGAGCTGGCGCGTCTGTTGGAAGAGTACAAGGACGATGCTACGGCGGTCTGGGGCTACACCCGCGCGCTTCTGGCGTTTCGTCAGGAAGGAGACACTTCCCACTCACGGCGTCTGTTGACCGAAGCCCATGTGGCCAATCCGTATGTGCCGGATTATCTGACGGGGCGCAAGCCGGCTCCGATGGAGTTGCCTCCCTATATTGGCTTGGGCGACGAGAACGAAGCTATCTCCTATGTCGCGGAGGCACGCAGCAATTGGCGTTCCACCCCGGGGGCCTTGGCCTGGATTCGCAAAGTGCTCAGACTGCCCTTGGGCCAGGAAAGAGAAATCCGGCGGACCTCCTGGCGTCAGGTCAAAACCCGTTTGTTGCAATTGCCTCAGGCTGACGAAGAGGTCTGGCAGGTTGACGCTCGCCAGTCCGCGATGGCTTACGAGGCGGAAGGAGGCTCGTTCCGGCCCTGGATCCTACTGGTGACCAATCCCACGGACGATACCGTTTTGGAGTTTGAGGTTGGCGATTCGCGTCCTTCGGCCAGTGATGTCTGGGAGTATCTGATTGACGCCATGGTCAATCCACGCGAGGATGAACCACATCGTCCGGCCCGGATCGAGGTCCGTCTGAAGGCTTTCCAAAAAGCCTGGAGCGCGAGACTCCGGCAGGTCGAGATCGCCTGCCAGTTGTGTGACGAACTGGAGCATGTCGAGCAGATTCTCGAGCGTATGCCCGAGCATCCGGGCAGGGAATCGGCGGCCGTGTCGGTCGAACTGGCAGATTTGGTCGCCGTGTCGCAAGAGCCGGGGGAAACGTGGCAGGCCGATGTCCGGCGTCTGCCCACTTGGCTTGATGAGGATGGCGTGCCGACTCGGCCCTGGACAATCTTGGTCATCGATCGCGATCATGACCTGATTTTGGCGAATGAGATGATCTCCGAGACGCCGACGGCTGAGGGGCTGTGGCAAGGGATCGTGCGAGCCATCCAGCAGCCGGTAGTTGGGGAAGCCCATCGTCCCAGCCAGATCGAAGTCCGGGCGGCGTGGGCCGAGGGGCTACGCCCCCGATTGGAGGCGATCGGCATCGAGTGTGTCGTTTCTGAGGAGTTGGGACTCCTGGACCACGTGTTGGAGGAACTCAACCAGCACATGGCTGGCGGCCCGCTGCTTTCCGGATTGCTTGACGTCCCAGGAATGGCCGTCGACCAAGTTCAGAGTTTTTTTGATGCTGCCGCGGCCTTCTATCGACGGGCTCCGTGGCGCAGTGTTGCGTGGGATGCGGTCATCCAGATCAAATGTGACAAATTCCAAAGCGGCCCTTGGTATGCACTGGTAATGGGGCAGTCGGGGATGGTGCTAGGAATCGCGATGTACGAAGAGTTGGACGTGCTCTACGCGACCCTTGACAATGCCGGCGATGAGGAGGTCCTGCGCCGTACCTCGGCGATTTCCATGCTCTTTGGCGAGGCATTCGAGATGCCCTTTGCCGATCTCGATGCGATCGAAGCCCATGCATGGCCGGTCGCTGCGCCCGAGGCTTACCCACACGCTTATCGGATCAACCCCGGTTTGGCGATACGCCCGCTGTTGCCCTGGGAACTGGAACTGCTCGAAGGCGTGTTGCGGGCGATTCCCGTATTTGTTGCCGAGGTGAGCGAACGGACGATTGCAGTCCACACCGGAACCGGCTCGCTTCAGTTGCAACTCTCCTGGCTTAAGCGGCAGGAGGACTGAATCGCTGCCGACGTCTCGCTCATCCCGATACGGATTTGCGCAAGTCTTCCCCATCATCGTCCAGGGGCCGGACGGCCATGCTTTGGCAGCCAGCTGGAAAGACCTGCTACGCCTCAACGGATCTGGGGGGTTGCATGAGGTGGGCGATCAATCATAATGGGGCCAATACTTCCGGTCTCATTTCGTGATTCCCGAGG
>CAZLDQ010000320.1:0-5131 GCA_964558295.1 uncultured Planctomycetaceae bacterium
CCATCGCCGAATTCGTAGGGGGCATTCTCCCAGTCGCGCTCGTGGCTGAAGTTGGCCGCGTTGCCGAGCTGGCCAATTCGATCCTCCAGGCCCGTTGCAGACTCCCAATCGCACGCATCAAGCATTTCGCGATGGCCGTATGGGCCTTCCGGCTCCACCGAATCGGAAGAGTAATCCCGATACTCATCGGAATACTCGTCCGGATAAGGCAAAGGGGCTGGAACAGCATGTGAAGAATGGTCTTCATATTCCTGCCCCCACGTTTCAATCCCTGCAGGAGGCACCGGCCCTGCCAGGGCCGCATCTCCATGGCCGGTGACGATGCCTAGGGCCAACGCCGCCCCACTGCACATCGCCAACATCCATGGCCGTCTGACACGAAAGCTTTTCATTCCATTCTCCTCCCGGAAACATCTCAACTGACCTGGAACGCGAATCCCCAAAAGCCAGATACCCGAACGCTAGCAGCCGGTAACGGTATCGGAGTAAAAAAGCGGGGGGCATTAGGCAATTGGCGCCCCTCCGGCAGGATGGATAGCTTTGATGTTTTGAGTAGTCGCCAGACTTGAAAGGATCTGGGAAATCTTGCGGGGTCCTGACCAAGGTGACGACCATAAACTATGCCGGCTATACGTGTTGTTCACCGAATGGACGAAAAGCTCGGGAGCTTGCGCAAACTTTTCCGATCTCGTGGCCAACCCCGGCATAATCCGAATTCGCTCAGTCGCACACATATTGTTCACCGCCGCTCGGTACCTCGCAGACCACGAACTCTCTGTTGCTTATCCCACCTCTCAAACACGAGCCCCCCTCCAAAACCTCCCGCCAATCGAGCTTCCGACTTGCAGTCTCCGCCTCACAGCCTTAGTCTGTGATGCAGGGCACCAACATCATATGATTAGCATTCTGATCACCATTATCAGAATACATCGTTCCGATCTATCATAGACCATGGTTTGAGCAATGAGTGGCTCACAATCCGATGCGAGATCTCTATGCCCGACCTCTACCTCCTTGGACTATCTGCCCCCGCTTGGTTGAGCCTACTGGTTACCATCGCGGTGTTTGTGATTCTGCTGTGGCGTCGCGACGTCCCGCCTGACTTTCTCTTCTGGGGTGGGCTGATGACGTTAGTCATCTCGGGAGTGCTTCCCCCCAACAGTGCGCTGGCCGGATTTGCCAATCCCGCCGTAATCACCATCGCAGCGTTGTTTGTTGTCGCTGCGGGGCTCAACACCACTGGAGTGCTCGACTGGATCGGAAATCGTTTGTTGGGAACCGCCAAGACTGCCGGGTCTGCCCTGCGCCGACTGGCATCGAGCGTCGTTGTCCTCTCTGCTTTCATCAACAACACTCCTGTGGTGGCGATGTTTGTCCCGGTAATCCTGGACTGGTGCCGTCGTCGGAGCATCCCCCCGTCACGACTCCTAATCCCATTGAGTTACCTGACGATCCTCGGCGGCGCATGCACCCTGATCGGCACGAGCACGAATGTCGTGGCCAACGGCTTGCTCAAAGAGGAACACGCGATTGCCCAGGCCGAACAACGCTATTCGCCTGCTTTTCGGGCCCAGTTGCGGAGTATGACCCTATTCGAGATCGGACAGGTTGGCATCCCCTGCGCTGCTGTCGGCACACTCTATCTGCTCCTTCTCGGCCATCGTTTTCTCCCTAATCGAACGGGCTTGGTCGACAAGTTCGGCGAGGAACGGCGAGAGTATCTCGTAGAAATGCTGGTCCAATCGTCGTGCCACCTGATTGGCAAGACGGTTGAAGAAGCCGGTTTACGTCACTTGCGAGGACTCTTCTTGATCGAGATCGATCGCAACGATGAAGTCATTACCCCCGTCGCCCCACACGACAAGATCCACGACGGCGACCGGTTGATTTTTACCGGAGTGGTCACCACAATCGTCGACTTGGTGAAGATTCCCGGCCTCGTCCCGGCCGTCGACTCGAACTACGACATCCATCCTCAAGGACGACGCCAACGCCACCTGTGCGAAGCAGTGATCAGCCGCTCGTCCCCACTGATCGGCAACACGGTGCGTGAGGCCAAATTCCGCCAGTATTACAACGCGGCAGTGGTCGCCGTCCACCGAAACGGCGCACGAATTCTCAGCAAAGTCGGCGACATCGTCCTGGAGGCGGGCGATACGCTTCTGATGCAAACCCGCACCGAGTTTGCCGACCGCTATCGCCACAGCCGCGACTTCTGCCTGGTGGCCAGTGTCGAAGGTTCGCAGCCTCGTCGTCATGAGCGGGCATGGCTCGCCCTGAGCCTGTTGGGCGTGTTGGTGCTCTGGCTTGCCGCCGGCGGCTGGGCCTCTGAGAGCGGCCCACTGGCCGGGCTGGCCTCTCCCGCCGTAGCTTCGCTTGTCGTCGCCGGCCTGATGGTCACGACCCGATGCCTACCGATATCCGCAGCCCGAGCCTCCATCGATCTGCAAATCCTTCTGACCATCGTCGCCGCCTTGGGACTGGGCCGCGCCCTGACCGAGAGCGGGGCGGCCCACTCGCTCGCCGACTGGCTCCTCGCCGCCGTCGGAACGAGTCACCCCTACCGCCTCTTGATCGTCATGTACCTCTTGGCGTTGCTCTTCACTGAGTTCATCTCCAATTCGGCAGTCGTCGCCATGCTCTTTCCTTTAGCGGTTGCCGCGGCCGCCGCAGCCGGCTTCAGCCCACGCCCGTTTGTCGTAGCCGTCACGCTCGGAGCCAGCCTCAGCTTCTTAACCCCTATTGGATACCAAACCAATTTGATGGTCATGGGCCCTGGACGCTATCAGTCGCGGGACTTCTTCCGGGTTGGTTGGCCCTTGAGCCTCTTGACGACAATCACCGCAATCATCCTGATCCCCCAGGTGTGGCCCTTCGCACTGTGACCTCGTCATTGAGCGGGGAATCGTGTATGATTGCCACGGAAAAGCGTTCCAGGAGGTGAGGATTCTGCGCCATGAAGAAAACCGTATTTCTGTGCCTGATCTCGGCTGTCTTCGGGGCCGTTGCCGCCCTCGTGCTGCTTGATCCGCCGGCCACCATGCGGACCACGATTGCCCAAGAGCCTCTCGCCTCTCCCCCAGGCGCAAGCCGCCTGACCGCTCCCCCGCGAGTCTCCGCAGGAACTTGGGGCGAGACCAATTCGCAGCCGCCCCGGGGTGACGAGGAACTAACCCCCGAAGAGCGAGTTAACATCGCCGTCTATGAATACGCCAACCGGAGCGTGGTCAACATCAATACGACCGTACATAGCGAGGGGCTCCTCTGGGACGCCGTAAGTGAAGGCGAAGGAAGCGGATCGGTCCTTGATCACCAGGGACACATCCTGACCAACTTCCACGTCGTCGGCGCCGCCAAAGAAGCCAAACAAATTCAAGTCACGCTCTTTAACGGCAAAACCTACGAGGCACGGCTCGTCGGCGCCGACCCAACAACCGATGTGGCCGTCTTGCGAATCGACGCCCCCCGCGAGGAACTCTTTCCGCTCGTCTTCGGCGACTCCGCCCGATTGCGAGTCGGCCAGCGAGTCTTCGCGATCGGCAACCCCTTCGGCCTCGAACGTACCTTGTCGACCGGAATCATCTCCAGCCTCAACCGCACCCTCCCCAATAGCCGCACTAATCGCCCCCTCAAACAGATGATCCAAATCGACGCAGCCCTCAACCCAGGCAATTCGGGGGGGCCGTTACTGGACAGCCACAGCCGAATGATCGGCATGAATACGGCGATCGCCAGCAAATCAGGGACGAGCGCAGGGGTGGGGTTCGCCATCCCCGTTAGCACGATCGCCCGCATCGTCCCCCAGTTAATCCAAAACGGACGCGTGGTCCGGCCCGACGTAGGAATCGCTCGGGTCTACCAAACAGAACAGGGCTTGCTGCTGGCCACCCTCATCCCCGGGGGGGCTGCCGAGAGAGCCGGACTGCAAGGGCCCAAAACCGTACGCCGCGTCAAACGTCAGGGCCCCTTCGTCTACGAATACCAGACCGTCGACCGTTCAGCCGCCGACCTGATTGTCGCCGTCGATGGCATCCGCATCCGTACTGCCGATGATTTTCTGTCGGCCGTCGAACGCCATCAGCCCGGTGAACGGGTGATGATCACTGTCGTGCGCAGCGGTCAGGAAGTCAATGTTCCGGTCACCCTCGACGCCGGCGAATAGCAACAAAGGGCGAATAGCAACAAAGAAAGCCCGATCTCCATCCCGCACCGTTGTTCGTCCCGACGGTTGGCCCTAGCGGGCGAACACACCGGATAGAGCCGTTTGATAATGATCAGACGCAGTCACACCGCGTTGCTGCCCCCGAACCCCCCTCGGGTGAGAGCCCTCTGTGCCGGTCGGCCCAACCCACCTATCACACGTAGCTTCTATCGAGCACAACGCGCTGCAGGCAAGGGGTTTTGCCGAATTCAATTCTCGTGGCGACCGGCCACACGCATGAACCCCAGAAAAAACTCGCCGGCCCCTTGTGTGTCCCCGATCCATTTGCTAGCATACTGTTACGCGATCTGCGACGTGTCCGTTCAAGGAATTGGACACCGTTGCAACGATGTTTGGCAACCTTTTGATCTACTGGACCCACCAAACGATACGTGCGTACCTCATGTGCGCACGGCTCAATGGTGATCGATTCTTGGACCATTCCGGCCATTGAATCGTGCTCTGCTGAGGATGATACTGACCGCAACAGCAGCTACGCCCTATCCGGCGTGACTGCTAAAGCTTTTCAGCATCGGCCGCCACGAAAGCAAGGCGAAAAAATCCTCGAAGACCTGGTTGACAGTGATCGAAACTACGCTACAATGTTTGAACGCTCTCACGAATGACTGCGACAAAACGCAATCAATCGAAGAGCGATTCGGCTCAAACGGGCCGATTCCGATCTTTGACAATTTGGTAGCAAGCAACGTCTATTACCTTTTCAAGTCAGTCTTAGACTGGAATGAAGAGAACTGAATCACTCCCATGACCAGGAGTGATACAACTTGGACGGACCTTTTCAAGGAAATTGTCCGCACGCGTTAGTAAGTGACGGGGCCGTAAGGTCTTAGTCCGTGACGCGTTAAGCATACAATCAATTGAAGGGTTTGATCCTGGCTCAGAATGAACGTTGGCGGCGTGGATTAGGCA
>CAZLDQ010000321.1:0-5085 GCA_964558295.1 uncultured Planctomycetaceae bacterium
GGAAGGCGTGGTGAGAGGGGCCAATACAGCCTACTGTTTCAGCCAAGCTGCCAGCCGGCGCATGCCCTCTTCGGTCGAGATTCGGGGGCAATACCCGAAGTCTTCGCGGGCACGTGTGATGTCGAAATAGTGGTCGGTCGCCAATTGGGCGGCAAGGAAACGAGTCATCGGCGGGTCGGTGGAACGGCCTAAGAGTCGCCAAAGGGCTTCGAAACCGGCCCCGATCTTCCAGGCCGTAGACAGCGAGATTGCCTTGCGGACCGGCGGCAAATCGGCCAGGGCCAGGATCTGGTCGATCCACTGCCAGCAATTGACTGGGGTGCCTTGGCTGAGGAAGTACGCCCGACCGGCGACTGGCGAGCCGGGCCGCAGGGCGTCGGCTGCCTGGAGGTGGGCCTCGGCAGCGTTCTCCACGTAGATCATGTCGACTAGATTCGTCCCGTCGCCGACACGGCGGAGGCGGCCCGAACGGGCGCGGGCCAGGAGCTTGGGGATGAGATGTCGGTCACGGGGCCCCCAGATCAGGTGTGGACGGAGCGAGCAGGTGAGCAGGCCCTGGCACCCGTTGGCTTGGAGAACGTGCTGCTCGGCCAGAGCTTTGGTATGTTGATAGTGGCCGAGCCAGTGTCGAGGATAAGGCGTCGATTCGTCGACACCACGCTGATTGGTACCGTCGAAGGTCACGCTGGGGCTACTGGTGTAGACGAGCCGGCCGACCCCATGTCGCAAACATCCTTCGACGATGTGGTGTGTGCCCTGGGTATTGATTTCATAGTAAGACTGCCACGAGCCGCCAAGGCCGGCTACTCCAGCCGTGTGGAACACGATGTCAACACCTTGGCAGGCGGCCACGACGCTATTGCGGTCTTGCAGGTTGACGCGGACACACTCCACTCCAAGCGCGTCCAGTTCAGGGTACTTGCCGCGACATAGACCGCGAACCTTTGCGCCGCGTGCGACCAGTTGTTCAACGAGATAGAGCCCGAGAAACCCTCCCGCTCCGGTGACGAGTGCTTTCACAAATCCTTATCCGCCGCGGGATCTCCTGTTCCTTTTCTTGGACGCTGGTGGGTCCGTTTGTTTGTCCATGGCTTCGATCTTTTTTACGGCTTCCGGATCGCTTTCGAAGTCTGTGACTTCCGCCTCCATGTCATCGCCGTCGAGCTTTTCGATCTCCTTTTGGAGGCTGGAGAGATTGCTAACCTTCGTGGCGGCAGGTTTGGCCGGTTCCTGCTGTTGGTTCGCCTTCATGAAAGCGCGGTTGATGTGCGGTTCTTCGCGTTGGGGCGGATTCTCACCCACGGCGGTCGTTTCGTTCCCCTCGCTCTCACGTTGATTAGCGGGGAGGGAATCATTGCAGGTGGAGATGGTGCCCGTAATCGCCTCGACCTTCTGAATCATGTTTACGGGGATCTGAAAGCGGATCATACCGTCTTCATTGAAGGCGGCGGCCGGCAGTTGCAGCCGTAACGACGTGGCCTTGGCCACCGGCGGTCGGAAGAAGATGGTCTCATCGAGCGACTTGCCCGGGTAGATCGAACCGCCTCGTGTCTGCTTCACAGCACGTTGGGCATAGCTGTTGTCAAACTCGTCGATCAGAGAGATACCTGCCTGACGGCGCCATGGTGTGTATTGATAAAGCTTTGTCTCGTGCGAATTACTCAATTCAAGGTGGACCGCCAAGCATGTTTCCGTCAATCGGGTGAACCTCGCCTTACCGACTTCAACTGCCTTGACTTTGACCTTGACGGGACCGAAGCTCGCTGATTCCGTTCGAGCATCGATCCAACCATTGGCGTCCTTGCTGCTTCCAGCGGTTCTTGTTGCGAGTACTGCGGTTTCAATGCCCTTCAACGAGTCGAGGACGTCAATGTCTTCAGTCGCCATGAAAGACTGGGGCTCCGTGGTGGTTGGCGGTGAGCTGCTCTTCTTGTCAGACGAAGACTTGACCGCTGAATTGCCGCATGTGCTGACGACCACGATTGCTGCGACGCCTGCCAGCAACACTAAGCTCCCGAACAGCCCAACGACCAGGACTTTTTGCTGACGTTGTCGTTCACGCTTGGCATCGGCGCGGTTTAGTGTTGCAGCAGCAGACGCGGCGGTTTGCGTCGCGCAATAGGAAACGGGCGGTTCCACGATAGGAGGGCTTGCGACACTTCCCGCCAAGACTGGAGTCACCACGGGGAGCGCAATCGGAATCACGGAATCCGTGGGAGGTACATCACTTGGCAGCGATGCGCCCACGGGGATAGCAGCTTTGGACGCTGCCGGCTGCGGTTTGGGGGGAATGACGGTAGTTGTCTCGGCCTGCGAGGGGGACTTCACCACCTCCCCGGTTTCTTCAACCGCTTTGGCAGTGGACAACGATGAATCCGACGTTGCCATAACGCTCGTGGACAAGAGGCCTCTCACACGGCCCGCGGCAATCCACGGGCCGCTTCCCGCTTGTCGGATCAGATCTTCCGGACCAAATTGTCCTTGTTTGGCCATCGCCTTCAACTGTTGCGATGACAACGGGCCCATTTCTTTATTCGCGATCTTTAGGTACCAATCCGTCATCATGGGCCTTCCAGGATGAACGCTGTCGCGAAATACCGATGCCACTTTCCAGTGTAATGCTGGCACGGCCACTATTCTAGCCAAAAAGACGGATTTCTATCTACCACAACCAAGGTGGGGGGCTATTGGACAGGTTCCAAAGGACGGAAGGAAAAGGATCCGCATGCTCAGAAGACCGTTTAGCCGATACCGACTCGCCCTCGACTTACTCTGTGGGAAATATCATCCGAACCACTCTCTCAGTGATTGGATGCGAGCTGGATGGTGGCCCAGACGGCCAACTTTTCGCGGAAGATCTTGGCGTTGTGACGGATATCTACGGGAAAGGACGGGTGCAGTAGGAAGTCGGTGACCCTAGCGGTCAACGGATGCTTTCCGGCCAATTGGCGAACCTCGGCGAGCAGTTTGGCCTTGGCGTGAGGACTCTTGGGCCATTGGTCTTTCCAGGGTTCGACGATCAGCACCGGACGCTGTCGCCCGGGTTCACCCACACCTACTAAAGCACTACGGAAGATGGCTGGGTGCTGGTTGATGATTGCCTCGCAAGGAATCGTGTACATCGGTCCTTGGGCCGTGAGCACTCGATGGGCCATGCGCCCGCAAAACCAAAAGCGACCATGGGCGTCAAGATAGCCGACGTCGCCCATTCGATGCCAGACGTCAGAACCGTCGGCGATCTTGGCCAGGGCATTGGCCTCGGTGCGCGTGACATATCGCCGGGTGACGACTCGACCATGAACGATCAACTCGCCGATCTCACCGTGTGGCAACTCCTCGACGTCAGCTAGCGTGGCAATTGGGCCATCGACAATGCTAATCACCTTCCAGTCGATCCCCGGAAACTTCCGGCCGACGCAGACGCCGCCGCCGTTTTGTGTTTGGGCTGCGGTTTCGCCGAGCACTTCCGAGGCGGAGATCGAGGCTACGGGCAAGGCTTCTGTGGCACCGTAGGGCGTATGGACATCGCCTTCTGGATGGATGCAAGCTTTCATACGTTGGAGGACGTGGCTGGGTACGGGCGCTCCGGCCGAGAGAACTCGGCGGAGTGTGGGCAGTCGCTCGCGATGTTCCTCGCAGTAGCGCCCCACACGGTTCCAGATTGCCGGCGAGCCGAACGACTGCGTGATCTGCCAGTCACGAACCGCTTCGATGATCTTTCGTGGATCGACCGTCGCCGGACGCGAGGGATCCAAATCGGGAATCACGGCTGTTACGCCCATGGCCGCGTTGAATAAACCGAATAGAGGGAAACAGGCCAAGTCAATCTCGCCCGGCTGAATCCCATAGAAATCGCGGATCTCATCTACTTGGCCATCGAACCCGCCATGGCGATAAAGCACGCCCTTCGGCGCGCCTGTGCTTCCCGTAGTAAAGATGATCGCTGCCGGATCGTCTTCGGTGGTTGCCGCGAGTTGACTCTCACAGTTCGGCTCTCCTAGCAACTGCGCAAGTGTCTGACCACCCCAGAACCAGCGACGGCCCACCGTTACATTGAACCGGGCATTGGGGAAACGGCCTCGCAACAGTGTGCGGATCGCCTGTGCGAGCGGAATCGCTACAAAGCCCTCGGGGTCGGCCTCGCTCAGGCAGCGAATCAAGTTCTGCCGGCCCATTCCTGGGTCGATTAGGATGATCACGGCGCCGGCTTTGAACAGACCAAACACCAAGGCGACAAGTTCCACGCTCGGAGGCACTAGCAGGGCTAATCGCGTGCCCGGGGTGACTCCCATTCCCGTCAGACCTCGTGCGATGCGATCACTGAGTCGATCTAGTTCACGGAACGTCACGTGCCGGTACTCACGTTTCCCGTGCCGATCGTAGCCGAGCGGTTGGACGACGGCGATCGCTTCCGGCATCTTCTGGGCCGTTGCGGTCAGTCGAGCGGCAATGTTAATCGTCTGAGAGTGGCTAGCAGCGGCCATAACCGAAAGAGACTCCACCGGTTGGCGAAAGCGATTCAATCTACCCCTTTCCGTACCATCTGGCAACAGGGTTGGGAATGGAGGTGGGGCAAGATATCCGGGGTTCCCTGTGCGGGCGTCCCGCCTGCGTGTAGCTTGGGCATCTTGCTTGAGGAGTACTCCGCAGTCTCCGCGACCAGGGAAGATGTCTGGTACACAGCACACAAGCGGAACGCTTGTGTTACGATTCGGGCAGAATGCCGGACGCGGCAGATACCAGGCGCCATGGCTACATCCGTGATTGGTGAATGGGGGGAAGAGAATGATGAACAGAGACAGCCTGTCTGGCGTTCTCGGGCCGTTTGTTGGTAGATCGTGGGGGGAGACAATTCTACGGACTCTCTGGTGTATTCGCGGCCACCGCCCCGCATTTCTGACTGTATGGTGTGTGCAGCAAGAAACCTGGAAGGAAATGGTGTGTTACTTGAACGAGTCCCTCGGCAGTGCGACGTCACTCACGAAGGATCGTTTCTGTGCGAGCAAACTATTCTGCCAGAGGCTTGCTTTGCGTGTAGTGTTTCAGCCCAAATGGCACAGCGGCTAAGGTAGGTGACGGCCTCCT
>CAZLDQ010000322.1:0-5031 GCA_964558295.1 uncultured Planctomycetaceae bacterium
CCGTCGCTTCACGCGACGCCACCAGTTTAGCGCCAGCCTCCCGCGTTGGGAAGGCCGGCTTATCGGACTTTTTCAACGGGCTGCTAACCGAGGGCCGCGAGGTTGGCTCACTTCATGGCTTCTCCTCTGCGGGAAACCATGACCCCGCCCCCGCCGGGAATCCGTCAATTCTGGGCCGCCGCACTTCCTCAGTGCGACCGGCTGGAGACGGCGTTGAGCAGGGTGGAGTAGGGGTAACCGTCGGCTTGGTTCTGGCTGGCGGGACGTTTTCCGCCAGTGTCTTCGTTCTGAACCCACAGGTGGCGATATTTGAACCAGACGCCGTTGTTGGTGCCATCGGCGCGAACGATCATCGGAATCTCGTTGGCTTCGCCACGAACGCCTGCCAAGATCTTCCGTGACCATCCCTCCTTCATAGAACTATAGAGGTGAAGCAGATAATGATCGGCATTGGAGAAAACGACATCCAAATGGTTGTCTTCGTCGATGTCAACCAGACGCAACCCGGCGTCGCGTCCTTGGGCGTCGACAATCGCGGTGCCCGCGGGAAGCGTAAAGGGGAGCTTTTGCCAGGTGTCGGCTGTCCAAGCGAAGACGCCTTGCTGTCTGTCGTTGCCGACAATCAACTCGCAGACACCGTCTCGGTCGAGGTCGCGCAGACGCACGCCCCGGTCCCGACCGGCTTGGGCCGTGAACAGGCTGCCGTCCAAGCCAGTCATCCCCTGCGGAACGGCCCCCCACCGTTGTCCGTCAAACCGCCACACGCCCGCCTGCTTTTCGGTGCGGACCATGAGGCTTGCCCGACCATCTTTGGTAAGAACGCCGAAGCGGACCCCCGCATCGAGCCGGTTTCCCTGGGCATCGACCTCGACGATCTGGACCGGGAAGTCGCTAATGATCCAGGTCCGGGTGGCCGGCGACCAGAGCCGAGTTTGGCGAACTCGTTCGTTGCCGATCACAACATCCATATAGCCGTCGCCGTTGACGTCCAACACTCGCACGCCGTTGTCCTGGCCATTGTCAGCTCGAAGAGGCTGGCCGGCGGAGAGGTTTCGCGTGAGCCGTTCGTGCACTTCACGGAAATTCAGAAACGTGACCCGCTTGCCGTACTTGCTCGTGGCATGATCGATCAGTTCAATGACCTGATCGTTGCGAATCCAGGCCCCCGGATGAAACGTGCGCGTGTAGATCCCCTGCTTGATCGCCACGGCGTCCAGTGCCAGCTTCATGTCTTGTAGAGTGAGCGGATTGTGGGCCTTCTGGAGATTGAACCCTTGCCAGTCGTCGGGAAACGCCGACGGGATTTCCCAACACTGCCGGGCAACGACGAACGGATAAGGATAGTTTTCCACATAATTAACGAACTGGCGGTCGGTCGGCACGTACTTCGCAAACCTCGCTTGCCCGTTCTGGTCGTCCACAAGATCACGGGGGAGGACCGGATCACTGGGCGTAAAAAGCATGAACACGGAGGAGTTCATATACAGAAAGTTGCCTTGCGGCGTGGTCTTGTTGAAGACTTCCGTATAGAATCGCGGACTCATCGAATTCATCGAGTCGCAGCAAGGCATACGGAACGCCACCGCGCGATTGCCAGGCAGATGGGTCAGTTGGTCCACACTCCGATCGTAAGTGGCTTTCGCCCGGGCCAAGTCGTTCTTTTGGAGGCAAGGACAGGGGTGATCCCAGGTGTGCGTTTCGAGACTCACACCTTCCTTCAACCAAATTGGGATCTGAGGGTGATTGGGATCCACGTGCTTCGTCATCGGACTCAGTGGAGCTCGGCCGTCAATCTTCTTAAGCCGCTCCAAAATGGGACGAAGGAAATACTCATAGCGTTCCGGAACGTCGAGATCGTCGATGGATAAGACAACGACCAATTCCACGTCGGGATCACCGACCCACTGGGGCGTGGTGAGCTTGGCAGTCTCTAGGCCCGCATAGTAAGGATCGCAGAATTCGTCGAGATAGGCCAGACGATTGCCATCGTGCGCCAAGACGGCGGAACTGAGCACGAGGAACGCCACCAACGAACAAGTCAGCCGGAACCATCGCATCGGACATCCTCCTGTTGGTCTCGAACTCAAAGCGGAACCTAACCAACATACTAACTTGGCTCTCAGGCAGTGAAAAGCTGGGCAGAGCAGTATCCTTGGGAATTTTTTTAGTGCTGTCTCAGTAAGAAACGTACCCACTTCTCATGAAATTCCTGATAGGCACCTTAAGCGAAATCGTTAACCTAGTCGGCAATGCAGCGATTGAATGACAGACTCAGGAGAGACTGCGATGTACGGATACCGGTTTCGCTTGCCGATCGATGTACTCTGCGGAGGGCTGTGGGGCTTTGTGCTCTTGGGAACTTGGCTGGTCGCCTGGAGTAACCTGGCGATCGGAGCGACCCTGGAGAAACGGAGTGAGAGGGATGCTCCAATCACGTCAGACTATGTCCCGCCAACGCCGCCGCCGGCACCGGGAACAGATCAGCAATCGTTGCCTCTGAACACGACTCCGCCGGTGCCACAGCCTGGTCCGCTGGTACCTGGGTTTGCTCCGGGCCCCTTTCCACCCGTCCGCCCCCCCGAAGGCCCGCCGCCTCCCGGAGCAGTCTGCCGGCCAGTCCCCATGGTGGTTGAACCGGTCGCTGCCCTTGGCGTGACTGTCACGTGGCCGGCGGAAGGTGGCGGCGTGTTGGTGTTAGACGTTGCCCCCTTCAGCCCCGCCGCCCATGCGGGCCTGCTGCGTGGCGACCGGATTCTGGCCATTGACCATCAGTTAATCTCAACACCAAGAATCCTTGTCGGTTACATCCGCCACAAGCTTGCAGGAGACCGCATCTGGATAGCCTATTGGCGTTATGGCGTGATCCAGTCGACCAATACGGTTCTGATTCCTAAGGGGGCTATCCCGGCGGCCACGCCTGAGACGCAAGCGGTCCCAGCCTGGCAGGCAGATCGTGGACCGACACGACCAAGAACCGAGGAACACGAAATCGTGCTTGCGGAATGCATTCCCTGATCACGTACCCGAGGTACGGCCATCACACCGCGTAGCAGCCGCTTCTTGCCCGACGCACTCCTAAAACACCCCGCTTTGCTTTACCATCCGCGTCGGGCAAGTAGCGGTCGCTATGCGGTTTTTTGTGAGCGAGCAACGTCAGACTGAAGGAAGCGAATGACTGAGGTTGAAGGTCAAATGACGAAGACAATCCGAATGACGAATCACGAGGCGACGCCCTCGTAAGAATCGAAATCATTCGGGCTTCGATATACCTCTGTCTCATTCGAGATTCGTTATTCCTCCCGCCGCCGGTAGATAAACAAATCCTCCCCCACGGCCGTGTCCAGGACATAATGCCGCTCCATGGCCTCAAGAAGTTCGCGGGGCCACTTCTGGCTGATCGAGTCAAGCTGTTTCCAATGTCGAGCGATGGTACGTTTGAGCACCAAATACGGCACCTCCCCGCGTTCGATGGCCTCGATGACACGGTTTACTGGTAGGCTGCCATTCCCAACCAACTGGCGGAACAAGAAGGGATCGTTCACCAGGGGCGTGAGCCCGGCATGCAGGACAGCGTCAAGATATTGGCCGTCGGCAAGCACGTAGGCCGGCGCCGAATTCGCCAAGCGGGAAGAGATCAGTTCGCTGTTATAAGGCGAAGTGTACAAGACCATACCCCGGTGTCGCATCCAGCGAGCTTCCGGAACCAGAAGAAGTAGGGCCAACAGTACGGTCATCGCCAAGGCCCGACCTTCGTGGAGCGACCAGATCGCCGGGAGACCGTAGAGACCGATTACCAGGGTGCCCAGCACCGAGGCCTCGAAGAAATAGGCGTAGGAAGCTCCTTCTTTGCAGGAGAGCAGCGAGGCAAACACGACGCTCAGCACAAAGCCGATCACATAGATCGACCCCAAGGCTTCGGAAGGACGTCTGACGAACAGCCAAGCGATAACGATCGAAGTGACAAGACCGACCGGCGTAGTTAGAAACCAATAAAGGTGCATGAAGCCCTGCTGGGGCCACATCGCGCCAAGATGGCCCCTGACAGCAGTGGCCAGGAAGTAGCCGCTGGTCGAGTAGTTCAGCAGTCCCCAGGTCCCCGCCCCGAGTACTGCCACCAAGACCGCGTAACCCGCGGCTGCCTTGAATCGCTTCTGGAAAAGCAAATGAACAAATACGGCCGCAGCGGCAAGCGCCATGTTCTGTTTGACCAGGGAAGCGAGAACCACAGCACAAGCCGACAGGACGATCCCCGACCGCCTCCAGCCAATCGCCATGTATGCCATCAGGCCAACCAACACGGCTAGCGGATCGACCCGATGGGGGGTGCCCCAGGTGCAGATCACCGGCGACAGAAGCAAGATTAGGATGCTGAGCATCGCCAATTCGATGCTCAACGTCTGTCTGCACACCGCGACGGCAATCAAGCTGGCCGTGGTCAGCGTCGCCAGGAGGCTGATCAACCGGCCCGGCAACAGGCTGTGTTGCCAAGGGAGGATATGGCTGGCAGCCTGAACTGCCCAGTAGTAGATGGGCCCGTAAGGGGTAAGTGTGTAGACCGGTCCCTCAATCCACCGCGCTGAGAGCGGCTCCCGTTCCATCCGCTCAACAGCCACAAGGATCGTTCCTTCGCCGTAGTCGGGCGCCTGGCGGAAGTCGAACACCCGGAGTACCCCGCCAACGATCACAATCACAATCGCAGCAAACAGAAAGAGTCTTGCGCTCGTCTTGAACCAGAAGATTGTGCGATTGGACATGGGTCGGTTTTCGGTTTGAATCCCACTACTGGGAGGTGCGATGCCTGGAAATGACCAGAGCGCAGGGGCGCGGACAGGCTCAGAAATCAATATAGTGGTTACCCCCTTTGGCAACAATGCGATTTGCCGGAACCGTGTGCCGCGTATGGTTTTGAACGTTGGAAAAAAACATGCTGACCTGCGGCTCTGCCACCTGACAACAGGCCATGCAGCGCCGCCAATCGTTGCAGTATGAGCCCCCCCTGGCCCGTTGTTGTCGGGGTTCCGTTGGGCTACG
>CAZLDQ010000323.1:0-5014 GCA_964558295.1 uncultured Planctomycetaceae bacterium
CCGCCGCGCGAGCTTGCTCGATCTTCTTGCCGCTCATGCTGCCCGAGCGATCGACGACAAAGACCACCGTTTTGGCCTGCGGTTTCTCGTGGCGGGCTTGAATCTGGGGCGTGGCCAACAGGAGGAAGAAGCCGTCGTCGTGGGCTTGGGCTGGCCGGTAACTGAGCACCCGCGTGCTAACAGTCCCCGATCCCGTGTCGTAGAACAAACGGAAATCGGTCGAAGGAATCTCCCGCTCGGCCGAAAAACTCACCGTGGCATGCTGATCGTCGGGCCGTTGGATCTTCACGGCATGGGTTGGGCTGTAGACGTTCTTGATTGCTTCGTGACTCTCGATGGTTATGCGGATACCGATCTTCTCCACGGCGTCGGACGTGTATTGGGCCGTGCTCAGGGGGAAGAGGAAATCGGTCAAGCCCTGGCGTTTGCGGCAGAGTTGGGAGTAACGCAGCGAGACGGTTCGCGATTGACCGGCGGGAACGGGAAACACGCTCGTCTTGAACAGGCCCGTGCCCATCCATTCCAACAGCGCCGGATCGCGGTTCTTACGCACGATGTCTTCATACAGTTTGCGAGCCTCCTCGGCTTTCAGCAGCCGGGCGGGATATTCTTTGCCGTCGACCAGGAGCGTCATCTGCTCGACGGCTCCCTCGTAGGGCAGGGGGAAGAGGAACGATACTTCCAATTGCCGGCTGCCCGGGTTGGTGAATGTCTGTGAGACCTGCACCTGGGCCACCTGATCGACCAGCCGTGCCTGGACGTCGAGCTCCTTGATCTTGTAACTGGCCGGCGTTTCCGGCCGGAGGATCGGACGTTCCGGGGGCCAGATCACGATCGGACGCGGCAGACGTACCGCCTGATTTGGGTCGACAACCACCAGAAAACCCAGTCCGAAGGCTGGTGGCGGCAGCAGCACCGCCAGAATCGCGAGCAGACCGGTCAGCGCACGGGACATGATAGGTGTCTCCTGTCGATAGGCAGATTTACGAGTGGGTTGGATGGATCCTCTGCAATCAGACGCGGTGGGGTGGGAAAAAGTTCCCTATGCACCCCAAGGACTATTCTGATCGGGGCCAGGCATGAGAATTGCGTCGACTGGGTGATCTGGAAAACCCTCTAGAAGCGTAAAGGGGACGCCTTATCCGAGGAATCGCGCGCTGCGATCCAAGGGGTTTGTCTTGCGATTGGCCGCCGATCGTTTGACCTTCGCCGGTCACTTGTTATGATCGTACATGGGCCTACTGCGAGCATTTCGCTCAACCGACAGGCACCTCCAATCTCACCGCCCGGATAATGCATATCCGAAGTGTTTTTTCAACACGTCTTGGGGTGGTACGCCGAAGCTGGTCGGCCAGTAGACGCCCGCCGCTTTTCTTTTTGAGTTCTGCGACGTTTCCTCAATCACCTTTGGAAGGAACAAAAGGAGGAACGGGATGCAAACGGCCAAGCAACTCTCGGTGACTTTGGTCAACAAACCTGGTCGACTCGCCGCGATGTTAACGGCCTTGAGCAAGGGAAAGGTGAATTTTCTCGCATTGGCTGTGATGGATTCGGGCGATCGCGGGATGATTCGCTTCGTGCCCGAGGATTTCGCCATGGCGAAGGAGGTTTTGGAGAAAAACAGTATTCGTTACGAGGCCAGCGATGTGCTCCTGGTGGAAATCCCCCGACAACCGGGGAGTTTCCGCAAGGTCTGTGAGCGGCTGGCGGCCGAGCATCTGAATATCGATTACGCCTACTATGCTTCTGGCGTCCCGACCGGGGCCAAAGGTGTCGGAATGGCCGTGATCCGGGTGAATGATCTGACCAAGGCCCAACGGGTTTTGGGCGAGAAGAACGGCTCGACGGCCAAGGCCCGCCACCTGTCCATTCGCCGTCCGGTCTACGCCCGTTAGTTACCCCTCCATGGTGTGGGGGCACGAGAGAACTGACCTTGTGGCCCCGTGGAGTTCCTGGGAAACTACCGCGCCTGAGCCTAAAGGGGTTTTGACCAACAGAACCTGGGTTCACCTTGTCTTTTGTACTTTCCGGACTTCTGCCCGGTCAAGGTCGCCGATGCTTCGTTGGGTTGCCGTGTTATTTCTGCTGATCGTTGCCGGATGCGCTGCCGATGTGGCGGGTCCGGTGCCGGTGTACCAGCCAACGACGGCGCCGGGTTTCCAGTCGGCCTCAACACTGCCTGCCGCCGCCGCTCCGGCGATGCTGCCCGCGACGGCGCCAGGCATTTCCGTCACGGTTCCCCCGGCTCAGCCGGTCGTTGGGATGTGTCGAAGCCGGCTCTTTCTGCCGGGAACAAACTACGAGGCGATCTGGGATGCCACGGTGGATGTGGTTGACGACTTCTTCGAGATTGACCAGGAAGAGCCTGTCCGTCTGCTGGGCAATATCCTTACCGAAGGCCGCATTCTCACCCGGGCGGAGATCGGCCCGACGATTTTTGAACCGTGGCGCCGTACTTCCGTCGGTTTGCAGCAACGGGTGGAAAGTACGCTCCAGTCGATCCGCCGTTATGCGGAGATTCGGGTTTTGCCTGGTGAAAATGGGCTTTGGGTGGAAGTGGCCGTCTTTAAGGAGTTGGAAGACGTGGTTCAGCCTGAACAGGCTACCGCCGGAGCAGCCACATTTCGCAATGACAGCTCGTTAGTGCGCGTGGAAACGCCGATTGGGCAACAAGAGGTGCATCAGGGTTGGATTCCGATGGGCCGCGATGTTGCGTTGGAGCAGGAAATGCTTGGCGAACTTCAACTTCGTGTTGGCACAGCACCCCGGTTTGTCTCGGGGCTTTAAGGGGCGACTGTTGAAGCTCTCTTGTCCGAAAGGAGCGGCCAGGGGTTCTCTTTTTCCGTAGGTGAAGCGCGGAAAGGATTCTTCGGTCGCCGCTAACCGGCTTCCACGGTCGACGAGTCTGTCGTGCCCACGGGCGGTGTGACGATCGGCGTGGCCAGCGGAGTGCGTTGCGGAGCGGACTTCGCGGCGGTCGGTAGTTTCAGGGTAAACGCCGTTCCTTTGCCGACCGTGCTGTCCACGCGAATCCGCCCGTGATGGGCTTCAAGGATGTCGCGGCACAACGACAGCCCCAGCCCCGTGCCCCCTTTTCCGCTGGCGTCCGGGCCGGTCTTGGTTGTGTAGAAGGCGTCGAAGATTCGCGGCAGTCTTTCGGCGGGAATTCCGCAGCCGAAATCGCGGACCATGAGGTCTACTGTGTCGTTTTCCTCATCATGGCTGATTTTGATGATCAGCCGCCCGCCGCCAGGCATGGCCTGCCGCGCATTGATCAGCAGGTTGAGTAGCACCTGCTGGATTTGGTTGCCGTTGACCCGCACTTGGGGCACCGGCTTGAACTGCTTGTCGACGGTGATGCGGTACTTGTTCATCTCCCGTTCCAGCAGCACGAGCGTATCTTCGACGAGTTGCACCAGATCGGTGGGCTCTTGCCCGGCGGCCCGATTGCGTGCAATTCCCAGGACACCGTTGGTGATCTTGGCGGCCCGGTTGGCGGCCGTCAGGATTTTTTCGAAGGCCTTGTCCCGCGAGGCAGTATCCTTATGGCGCATGCCGAGTTTTGCGTAGTTGATGATGGTCATCAACACGTTGTTGAATTCGTGGGTTGTCGTACTGACTAACTCCCCCAAGGCGGTCAGCTTGACCGCCTGATGGAGTTGTTCCTTGAGGATCTCGACTTGCTGCTCCAGATTCAACCCGTCTACACTGCCGCCACTAGCCACAGTTTGCTCCGTTTCTTTGCCGAAGTCTCTGAACCTACCAAACTCACTCGGGGTGCTAATCTCGCTGCGTTGCCAGGTCGAGGCTGTTCTCGCTGGCTTGCCGGAAGCCCGCGTCTTAACCCTAATCGGCCCAACGGCTTAAACGCCAGTTTGAGCTATCGACGAAGATGGCTCGGCAACTGTAACCGAAGCCGTTATAATCGACCGCCCATTGTGGATGTTCAGCATGGACGCTGTTGGATTGGAGAAGCTGGGATGCACACAGTGGAATTACTCGGCGAGGCAATCGCGTTGGCCGAACGCCTGGGGTATCGGATCCGTCAAGAGTGGCTCGGTGGCAACAGCGGCGGCGGCTGCGAGCTTAAGGGGCGCAAATGGCTCTTTCTCGACTTGGCCCTCGGTCCGACGGACCAACTTGACCAAGTCCTCGACACCCTGCGCCGCGAGCCTGATATCTCGACCTTGCCCATGCCGCCTAAGTTGCGAGAGTTGCTTCTTCTGCGCCGGAGTGCGTGAAGCATGCCTTCGCTTCACGCCCCGCGTCTAACGACGATACAACCCGTGGGCCTCGATATATTTTTCTACCGCCCGTGGGGTCTGATAGCGAATACTCAGTCCGGCGGCGACGCGGCGACGAATCTCGGTACTGTTCAGGCCGATCAGGGGCATTTCCACGAGATATTGGCGGAATAGGTTGAGCCGGTCCGCAGAGACGAGTTTCGCCAAAAGATTATAGTTGAGTTCCCCCTCTCCAGGGCGGCGAACCGCTACGGGGATTGCCAATTCACAAATCGTGGCTGCCTCGCGCCACGCCGGGAGATCATGGAGCATATCAGCGCCGACCAAGAGAAACAGCTCTCCGTCAGGGTATTCCTGCCGATAATGCCGAAGGGTATCTACCGTATAGCTTACCCCTCCCCGATCCACCTCATAGCGGCTCACCCCGAATGCTTCATGGCCCGCAACGGCTAACTGCAACATCTCGATCCGCTGCTCAGCCGCGGAAAGATCCCGATCCTGCGTATGCGGCGGCACCGAGGCTGGCAAGAACAGAACTCGATCCAGGCGTGCGTGTTCCCGACAATACTCTGCCAGCAGCAGATGTCCAAAATGCACGGGATCAAACGACCCCCCGAAGAGTCCTAGTCGCATGGCACTTTGCTCTCAATGGTAGGAGGAAGCAGCCGATTGCGGTCATCGTAGCCGGGATGGTGGATGGTGGATAGTGGGCGGGGGATGGGGGGTGGTAACGGGGCGCGGGAGAGGGTGTAAGGATGGGATTGGCGTCG
>CAZLDQ010000324.1:0-5002 GCA_964558295.1 uncultured Planctomycetaceae bacterium
CGTCCTGTTTTACTTATTCTGCCCAGTCGCGCAACATCATTTCAGCCGCACCCCGGTCAGGTCGGACCAGTTTTTGGGGTTTTTCGCCGACAGTCGAACGGACGACGAGGTGGGGGGCTGACGCCCCTTACACTGTCTGGCGGCACAAAAGCCTGGGGCCAAGAGAGCGGGCAGGCGCCCATCCCCATTTGTGGAGCCAGCGCAGGTAGGAGCAGAGGTGCCGCAGTGCGTCGGGAGAGCAGAGACGGTTGCTTGCCCGTGACTCGATATGGTAACAGTGCGTGGCCCCATGGTACATCACCTGCCAACCCGCCCGGGCCATGCGCAGGCAATAGTCGAGATCCTCAAAGTATTTGACGAAGCGGGGATCAAACCCTCCCACCTCCTGATAGGCTTCACGGCGGACCAGCATGAAACAGCCTGAAACCCAATCGCAGGGCCACGTCCCTCGAATGTCGCGATCCCGATAGAGGTAAGAGTCCAAGCTGCGACGTAGCACGCTTCCCAACCCAAATCGTCGAGCGAGGATGATCGGCAGGGTCTGGAAACGCCGGGCGGCAAACGCATCTTGCCCATCCGGATGATAGATCCGACAACTGGCGAGCCCACAGTCGGGATGCTGGTCCATGAATCGGACCATCTTGACCAGACACTGCTCCTCGGGAGTGAAATAGACGTCGGTGTTTAGCAGGAGCACGTAACGGGCAGTTGCCGCCTCGAGGAGGCGGTTGAGGTTGGCCGCATAGAACAGTCGTTGCCAGTTGTGGAGAACTTCCGTGACCGGAAAATAGCCGGTAAAGGAATCGACCCCGTCCCGCGACGCGTTATCGACCAGCAATAGACGTGTCTGCAAAGAACCGGTTGAGCCAGCGAGGGTCGACAAAAGCTGCGTCATCCACGCTTGTTCGTAGGTGTAGATCGCACCGATGTCCAAATCAATCATGCGGCTTTGCTCCAACTCTCACGGGGCTGCTCCGTCGCCGGGGGTTCCGGTTTTGCCGATCGTGGCAAGCTTGGCAAGGAGGAATGATTGGCAAACTGGGTCCCAAACACCTCCAGGACCTGACCTAGCCCAGTGAGCCCGGCAAATTCCAGGCCGGGCAACACTTCTCCGCCAGCGCGAAGCTCGCAGCATCGCCCCCCCCGACCGTCGATCACCACGTTCAGCGACCAGCCGGCGTGAGTCTCGCGGACTGAAGAGGCCAGCCATTTGACTTCCAGGGGGGAGCCACTCGGAGCGGTGAGCACCATCTCCAACCACGCAACCTTCCAGGGTTTGACTTCCTGCAACAACATCGCCCACAACTCGTCCAGCGGGAGCTGGGCAAGATGTTTGACCGGTGGAAGTTGGTGAACCGGATGGAAGGTGCTCAGCCGATTGGCCCATTTCGCAAGCCGGACCGCTACGAAGCTTTTGGCCAACGCCACTTCATGGTGGCCGAACAGCCGCAGGCGGATCATTACGACAATCAAGGTTAAGGCCGTGACCCATGCCAAGGCGTCGTTGCGAAAAATCGTAGCGGCGGTGGCCCCCGCCCCCGATAACAAGCAAAACGAGCCAATCACACAGAGGGCCTGCCAGGGGGTCAGCCCACGGTCCAACAGCCGGTGGTGGATGTGCTGGCGGTCAGGGGCGTCAAATCGCCGACCGGTCAACTTGCGGCGGATTACTGCCAAGGCCGAATCGAGAATGGGCAGGGTCATCACCACTGCCGGGGCGGCAATCGATAGAGTGGCCGAGGTCTTCAGCGACCCTTGAATTCCCAAGATTCCCACCATGAATCCAATGATCATGCTTCCCGAATCGCCCAGGAAGATACTCGCCTGTGGCAAATTGTAGGGTAAGAAGCCGGCCAAAGCCCCGGCTAGCACAAGGGCGATTACGGCAACGTGCGGATTCTCCATGTTCAGGGCGATCAGCCCGATCATTGCCGCGGTCGACAGCCCGACCGTGGTGGCCAACCCGTCCATCCCGTCCAACAGGTTCAAGGCGTTGATACAGCCGATCAACCAGACCACGGTCAGCAGCGGTCCCAGCCAACCCAGTTCGATCGGATAGCCGAACGTGACAATCCGGTCAACGTAACAGCCGAAGAGTACGACCGGCAGCACGGCCACGATCTGCAGGAAAAGCTTTACGCGAGCCTGCAAGTGATATCGGTCGTCGATCGCTCCGATCAGGCAGATGAACCCACCGACCACGACCACCAAGAGAGAAAGTTGATCAAGGGCCGGCCCGACGCCAAAGGAGCCGAAGTGAGCTGTCGCCAGACCGAGGAGGGTGGCCGCATAGACCGCCACACCGCCCCATAGTGGCACGACCCGGCGATGCAGCTTCCGTTCGCCATCCGGACAGTCGAGCACATCCCACTGCCGGGCCACGGTGCGGACTGCCGGCGTCAGGAACAGCGAGGCGGCAAAGGCGAGCAGCGAAGCAATTACCAGGATATCCATGGGGCAAAATTACACGGGGTGAAGCTGAGCGTCGCGGCACATCGTGGCTTCAAGATTCGGAGAAGACGAGTTTTCCGTATAAAGGAAATCAACCCGTCCAAAAAAGGCTCCCTGGTTGCGGTGAAAACGGTTATGAAAACGGTTATGTGAGAACGCAGAAAGAATGGGCACTCTGGGTAATAAAAGAGCCTGCGCCGGTGGGCTCCGATTATCGAATCAGACCAGGCGTGGTTATCGCAGAACTCGTATCATACGGCAACGTCAGTCTTGGTAAGATGGGCTTGTTTGAGCCTACCAACACCGGTAGAATCGCCCTGTCTCCACCAGCCAGCGGGGGTGCAAGTTGCCTGTCGGTCTATGAGCCTCTCTTCTCCTCCCTCGTCGGTCTTCATTGTCCTCGCCACGTACAATGGGGCCGCCTTCCTCACCGAGCAGATCGAGAGTATTCGCCGCCAGTCCTTTGCCGACTGGACCCTCTTGATCCGGGACGATCGGTCCACGGACGCGACGGGACAACTCATCGATAAGTGGGCGGCTGCCGACAAACGAATTGTCGTCGTGGACGACCAGGGCTTGCGACTTGGGGCGGCCCAGAATTTTGGCCTGCTTCTGAAACAGGCTTACGCCTTGGGTGCCCAGTACGTCTTCTGCGCCGATCAGGATGACGTCTGGCTTCCCGACAAACTGTCCAAGCAACTGGCGCGGATGCAGGAAGCGGAACGTACAGCTCCTCAAGGCTCGCCGCAATTGGTCTACTCCGATCTGACGGTGGTCGACGAGCATCTCGCGGTCGTCCACCCCTCGTTTCTCCGTTGTTCTCGGCTCTATCATGGGGCCGAAGAACCGTGGAAGACGTTGCTCGGGCGGAGCTTCGTGTTAGGATGTGCTTGCCTGGTCAACCGACCGTTATTGGAGTTGGCTCTGCCGCTGCCGGCAGCAGCCGTGATGCACGATTGGTGGATGGCCCTGTGCGCTGCCACGACGGGGGGCATCTCGCCGGTGGCGGAGCCCCTGCTCCTATACCGACGGCATCGGGGCAATGCCAGTGGGCCGGCCAGCTTCTGGGGCGGACTCAATCCGCTGCGTCATTCCTGGAGGCAACGCTGGCAGACGGGCACGGCCAGTTTCCGTCAGTCGCTAGCTCAAGCCCAAGCCCTTCAGGAGCGGCTCCGTGAACGTTCGCCTGACGTATCCTCCGAATTGCAGCGTTCACTCGACCGCTGTTGCCAACTCCTGCACGGCTCTCCCTCCCGGCTTCGCGCCCTCTACCAGTTGTGGCGCCTCGGTATTCCCCAACTCGACCTACCCCGCCGGCTTCTCTATTATCTCTGCCTGCTGAGCCAATGAGGAAGTGGCTGGTGGTCTGCGGGCCGCTGAGGAAGGGCGTGGGCCGTGGTGGGGTGCGCGGATTCTTTTGCGTCGCGAGACTCTGTTCCCTGTTCCCTCTTCTCGCTACTCCACCACGATCCCGTCCAGGTTCTCTTCGGGCGGCGGGAACTGCGGGTCCATCTCTTTCAGGGCCTTGCGGAGAATACGGCTGACGATGAGGTTCCGATACCATTTCTTATTGGCTGGCACAATGTGCCATGGGGCATAGGCCGTATTGCAGCGGGTCAGCGCGTCGTTGTAGGCCTGGACGTAGTCATCCCAGAGCCGCCGCTCGTCGATATCCGCCTGGCGAAACTTCCAACGTTTGGTCGGATCGTCAAGGCGTGCCTGGAGACGTTTGCGCTGCTCGTCCTTGCTGATGTGGAGGAAGATCTTGACGATCTTCGTGCCGCCATCCGTGAGAAGTCGCTCGAAGGCATTGATCCGCTCATAGCGGCTCCGCCACTCCTTCTTGGGTACGAGATTGTGGACGCGCACGATGAGTACGTCTTCATAGTGTGAGCGGTTGAAGATGCCGATCTCTCCTCGGCCAGGCACTGCCCGATGGATTCGCCAGAGGAAATCGTGATCTAATTCCGCGGCACTGGGCGTTTTGAAGGCGGTGACCTTGCAACTTTGCGGATTGAAGCCGCTCATTGCATGGCGAATCGTGCCGTCCTTGCCCGACGTGTCCATCCCCTGCAAGACGAGCAGCAACGCCCGCCGATTTTCCGCATAGAGCCGATACCCCAGGTCTGTCAGGGCCTCGGTGTTTTCCGCCGATTCCTCGAGGGCCTTCTTCTTCCCCGCAATGTCGCCGGTGTAGTCTGGAGACAGATCGTCCAGTCGGATCTCGGTTCCTGGTGCGAAAGTCAGTGGTTGTTTCACGGCGATTGGCCCTCAAGGTCGACGGAATGGTCCAGTTATGAAATCGTATGTCAAACGGACAATGCGGATTAGAGGGGGTGGAGGAGCTTGCCCCGGTTTTCCGGACGAAATCACTAGAATAGCCGGCAATTCCCGCAGAATAGTCACTGGTCACGGCATTGCAAGAGAAAAGGAATGAAACCCCAAAGAACGCAAAGGAAAAAAGGTTCATCCGATAAAGCGTACCGGGTTTCCTGGCGGGATGTCCCAGGGAATGTTAAAACCGACGCTGGCCTCCTGATGAGGTAAATGG
>CAZLDQ010000325.1:0-4978 GCA_964558295.1 uncultured Planctomycetaceae bacterium
GCCTTGCAGGGGGGGACGAAGGGGGGGCATGATCTCAAGAGGGTGGATCACTGCGACGCGGGCCAGCGATTGTGCCAAAGCACGACTCGCTCCATACGGTCAAACGGGGCGTAGGTGTGCATTCCCCCGGTGACTAGGGCGGTCTGGCCGTCATCATCGAAATCGCCCAATGAAAGCGTGATCAGGTGCGTGGGCGTGTTGGTCAGATCGTGGCGGCAAAACTGCATCTGGCTGTTGTTTTCCAGCCAGACCATGCTCTGGGCTCGTGGGTCTTCCCAGTAGTTGTAGGCGCTGACGACGACCAGATCCAAGTCGCCGTCATGATCAACGTCGGCCGGTTCCGCCCGGGCGGCTCCGGGGACTTCGGCCAGACGGTGAAACTGGAAGTTCAGCCCGCCACGGTTCTCCAACCACTGGACGCCATGCCATGAGCGAGGGCGGGGCGGCAGATAATCGAAGGCATCGCCGTTAGTATACAGGATGTCCAGGTCGCCATCCAGGTCGAGATCCACGAGCGACATGCCGCTCGACCCGAAATCCTCGTTGTCGGAACTCCAAAGGAGTCGCGGCTCAAAATGGCCCCGGCCATCGCCGACGAACACGTAGAGTTCTTCCCACTCCTGACTGACCAACACCGTGATATCCGGGAGGCCGTCTTGGTTGAGGTCGGCGATCTCGCAATTGATCGGGCCCGAGAGGCTCTGGAGGACGTGGTAGTCAAACTTCCAGCCGCCTCGATTCTCCAACCACTGCGTCTGGCCATCGTCGTAGCCGAATTGGGCCACGGCCAGATCCAGGTCGCCGTCGCCATCGAGGTCGCCTGCCCGGACATCTGATACCCGGGCCGTTTTTTCTGCGACCACATGCGGGGTAAACCGCATCGCGTCGGCCTGCTCCAAGATCACCACCGAGCCGATCCGATCGTTGTTGGGAAAGAGTTGTCCGAGCACGGCGACGATCAGGTCGAGATCGCCGTCCGCGTCGAAGTCGATCGCCTGGACGTGGGCGGGGGCGACCAGACCATCGGCCAGGACCTGCTCGGTGAACATGTCGCGTGGATATTGACGGATCCAGCTGACGGTGTTTTTTCTCGCGTCGCAGACCACCACGTCGAGCAGGCCGTCCTGGTCCAGATCGACGGCCAAGATGTGGGCCACACGCGGCGGTTCGGAGAAACCGTCGCCAATCGGTTGAGGTCGAAGGAAGTCGATCTTCTTGCCTGGCGGCAGTTCCGTGCAAGGGATTCCTTCGAGCCCAGTCTTGGGGCCCGAGGCCCGGCTGAGCGCCCGGCGCAGGATCTGTGACCAAGTCATCCCTGAACGCTGGGCCTGGTAATCGAGGATTCCCAGGGGGACGCCCACGGCGATCAGTAGCAACAGCAAGATCGGAACCCGTTTCATTAGCCCGTGTCTGTTGTTCACCGCGGTTTGGCCTTTCCTTTAATTTGCATAGAACCACACGAGCCACCCTGTAATCCCAACCAGCAACAGCCCCAACGGCAACATTCCCCGCAACGCGGCGTGAGGGGAGGGGGCCAACTCCAGCCAAATGCGCCAGCCATTGCGGAGACTATAGCCGAGTCCAAGAAGGATGCAGCCCACCTGAATCCACGGGATGGCGCTGGGCCAGAGTTGATGCCAGGGGGTATTGGCGGCACCCAACAGGTTCCAACCCCAACCGAAGGGATCGGAGAGTGCCTGCCAAATGAACGATACGTTGACCATAAACATCGGCACCACAAAGGCGATCCACGCCGCCAGCCCGAGCGGGATCAGCGCGCCGCAGGAGGCGAGCATGGCATGCCAGGTGGAGACTCCCTCGTCCTCCAGGTGAACATCGGAATGAGAAGAGGCTTCGATGGAAACCGTTTTTACAGTTCCCCTCATCGTGCCCCTCGCTCCGCGGGCGAGGGAAGAAGATGCGAGTCGTTTGCCAGTGCCGGCCGCCAGGAGCATTACCGCCGGCAGGCCCGCCAGGGCAGCGGTCCAGAGCACGGCGGCGTAGACGCCGAAGAGATGCCAGTTTCCTTTATCGATTACATTGACACAGTCCCGCAAGAACGGCCAGTGGCCAAGATGGGTCACCGTGTAGGCGGCGGCCAGGACCAACATTCCCATGGCCAGCCACGCCTCGCCAGCGCCGCGGATAGCAGTTTCCCAAGCGAACGGGCGCCATCGCAGCGTGATATTGTCGTGGGGACAGGTCTTGAAGCACTCGGTGCAGAGGCCGCAATCGGTGTTTTCGCGAATCTCGGACGCACAGAGCCCAAAGGGGCATGCCCAACCGAGTTTGCTTCCCTTCTGGCATGAGTGGGTTTTACAGCGTTGGCACACCTTCCCATCGGCCACTCGGAGAGCCAGTTTTCCCACTCGTCCATAGAGTCCGACAAAAGCCGAAATCGGGCAAACGTACCGGCAGAAGGCTCGTAGTTCCCAGATCATGGCCATCGCCATGGAGAGAAGCACCAGCGTCAGGACGACCCAGCCGGACACACGTGGCACAGCTACCAAGACTGTGGAAAACGTTCCTAAGACCAAGAAGGTGAACACCCGCGGCCAGTCGTTGGCCAACCATGAGGGCCAGGGTAGGTTGAGCCCAAAAAAGCGGTTGTTGGTCCTGCCGGTCGAGCCGGCTCGCACACCGGTGATTGCGCGGCGTTGGAGGATGTCACCCAACACGGGCAGAGGGCAAGCGAGGCACCAGATCCGGCCCCCAAGCGGTGTGAGCACTGCAGTCAGTACAAACAGCCAGACGATCCAGGTGAGCATTGAGCCCAGGTTGCGTCCGGCAACCTTGGTACCGAACAGCAGGGCCAAAAGGATCACGTAGAGCAGCAGCATGCCCACGAATACCCAGACGAACTGGAATTCCCGCCGTTTGAGAAACCGTTTCAGCCAAGGCCATCGGCGCAAGAGGTCCCAGCCTTCCATGGAATCACGGTGAAGAAGAACGGGTTTGCCAAAGACGCCTCGCAGACGCAGCCAGCCCACGACGGGGATGCCCACGACCAGTCCTAGGCCGGCGAAGAGCAAGGTGTTCGGGCCGATGATCAATTTGCCCTGCTCAAAAGCGTGCATCGGCCCACACCAGACGTGACAGCGATACTGGCTCTTGGCGACAAGATACTGACGCCAGCCGGGATACTCTGCGCGGAGGACGACTTCCCGGGCGATGCGGGGCGGGGCGGTCGGGTCGCTCGCTCGAAAGACTTCCACCTCACGGCTGCCGGGAGTGATCTTCACGTCGAGATCGAATTCTTCGAGGAAGAACGAGTGTCCCGTATCGCGGGCCTCGAAGGTCAAATGCAACTCGTCCCCCCGATTGCAACGGATTACTGCGGGTTGTTTGCCATAGCGAAACGACTCAATGTGAATCGATCGCTGCTTGGGGGGCGGAGCTAGCAATTGGCAGACAACCGCCGGCGCTAGGGCAAACGCCAGTAGTGCGAGCCCCGGCAGAAGCACACGAGACCGTCTTGCCGCCGCTGTGCGCAACGCGTTCCCTCTCCCATTGGCCAGACCCCATTTACGCTCTCTGTCGAGTGTACCGAGCCGCTTTGCGGGCAGCAAGCGCGACTGGTACGTGGTAATCATGCTTTTTCCCTTTGCGCCCTTGGCAGTTCGCTTCTTCTTCCCTTTCTTCTTTCGCCTTCAGCATGCCGCTTCACCGGGTGGAATGCAAGCGGCCGTTATTGCAACACGTCCCCGCCGCGGTCGAGGTTCTCTTGCGTGAAGACACGCGAGGGGAGGAGGATTTGCTTGGGGACCGACTCGCCGGCGAGGATTCTTTGGGCCGTCTCGATGGCCTCGGGACCGCCCGTGGGATTCTGGAAGGTGACAGCAAGAATCCCTTCCTTGACGTGCTTGAGTCCTTCCTGGGGCAGGGCGTCGATGCCTATGAAGAGCATCTCCTTTTCGCGCCCGGCCGCTTTGGCCGCCAGGTAGGCCCCGTAGGCACCGGAATCGTTGTGGGCAAAGACGGCGTCGATCTTCTCGAATCGGCCGAGCGTCCCAGCCATGATCTCTTGGGCATCAGACGCCTGCCATTCCATGTCGGCTTCATAAAGGATGCGGATGTCTGGTTGCTTGACGATTACCTTACGGAAGCCGGCATGACGCTGCTCGGCGGGCGTCGAAGTCATCAGGCCCATCAGTTCTACGATCTTCGCTTTGCCGTTGAACTTCTTGACCAGCCACTGGCCGGCCGCCTCGCCAATCTTCCGGTTGTCGGTGCCGATGAAGCAGGTGTACTGGTCGCCGATCACGGCCCGGTCGAGAACGATCACAGGGATCTTCGCCCGATAGGCTTTGGCCACGGGCTCGGTCAGCGGCTGGGCCTCCTTGGGGCTGACAATCAACAAATCGACCTTGGCGGCAATGAACTCCTCGATCTGGGCTTGCTGCCTGACTGAGTCGTTTTCGGCGTCCTTGACGATCAGCGTTAGGTTCGGATGTCTATCGGCAGCCGCCTTCAGGTCCGCATTCATCTGCACACGCCACGGCTCGGCCAGATTGCACTGGCTCACGCCGATCGTATAACGTTTCTCGGCCGGTTCCAGGGGTTCCGATTTCCCGCAGCCAGCCGTCAGGCTGACGGTCAACAGACCGGCAAGACCCAGGACACAAAACGAGCGTGACATAAGAACCATCCTCTCCTGAAATTGGCCCGCAACGGCAGAACCACGTGGCAGTCCAGCATTGCAGAATTCTTGATGATCGCCCTCCTTGCAGGAATGCCTCTCCAAGGGGAAGTCTAGCTTGTGACCGCGTCGGACCGCCGACCGAGGACGCGTCAGGACCGGAGAGGAACGTGTATTTCCGGCAAAATCGCTATAAGAGGTACCTGAGAACGTGTTTTGAAATTGCCTGAGTAGCGAAAAGCTGCTACGGCTCACTGCCTTTGGGACCAACCGAAGGAAGGAGTCGTAGCATGAAACGCACGAAGCATTATGCCAGCGATTTGACGGACCGACAATGGG
>CAZLDQ010000326.1:0-4948 GCA_964558295.1 uncultured Planctomycetaceae bacterium
ACAGTAGTTGCTACTATCCCTGCTATAGCTACTGCTACTATCCTTGCTACAGCAGTTGCTACTATCCCTGCTACACCGTCGGCTGCGGCTGGGGTGGCTGCGGCTACGACACCTGCGTTTCTGGTTGTCCAATCACCTGCGGCACAATCTGTGGCGACGCGGCCGTGACCCAACCGGTCCCCTATGGCGCCGGCTACGGCCAATACGGCGCCCAGCCCGAGGCCGCGGCTCCACCGGCCCCACCCGAGGCAATGCAGGCACCGCAACAACAGCCTCCACAACAGCAGGCTGCGCCACCGGCTCAGCAACAGGCCCCGCCGCAACAACAGGCTCCGCCACAAGCTCAGCCGCAACCGCAGAACAAGTAGTGGCGCTGCCCCTCGGCTTCTCCGGGGGACGTCCCTGCCCATAGGTCAGTGCGTCCCCGTTGCCCGAGAGTGGCCAGTAAACCGTTAATGAAGCACCTTAGGCTCCTACGCAAGCAAGTCCCGCGTTGGAGCCTCTTTGTTTTCTTGTTCTTTTCAGTCGCCCCTTCCCCCAGCCTCCGCATCCGCCGTGACAGGGAACATCGAGAGGCGGAACTTGGTGCAGCCGTAAGGAATCAACGTAATCCTCTCCGACGTCTTCTTATCTCTGGCCACCGGACGATCGGGAAGCTCGGGCCGCTCGGGCTTGGGCGCCCAGTCGATCGCCACCGCATTGACCTTCAGTTTCAACGGCGCCTCGAGCGGCCAATTCCAACGTGACGGCATCGGCTGATGCTCAACTGTCACCGCGGGATTCTGGACATCCAAGGCGAACTTCCACCGTGCCGACGGATCGGGCGTGTTCGCATCCTCGGTGTCGGCAATCGCCAACGCGAACAACAACGGCCCATACGACACCGTCGCGTAGGGCCGGCCTTCCGTGCTGTCGGGACTGGGGATCGTGACGAGTGTCGGCTTGTGCTCCCCCGTATACGGCCCTCCTTCCGCCTTGTCGCGCCCGGTCTTCACGATCGCCGTCATCGGAAAACGCAGACGGATCGTGTCGCCCGTCTTCCAGGTGCGTTTGACGCAAGCAAACCCCTTGGCGTTCGGCGTGACTTGCATGGCCGAACCATTAACGCTCAACTCGGGGCTCACACACCAGCTTGGAATGTGGAACGAGAGCGGGAACGCGGCCTCGTTGGCAACCTTCACCGTCATCTCAATCGTTTCACCAAACGGGTAGTCGGTGTGGCAGGTAATCTCGACCGGCACGCGGTCGGCGGCCAGGGCCGTCACCTTGCAGGGGCCGTAGCAGGTCGCGGCCAGGCCATTGTCGTAGGTCGCCATCCACATGTGCGTCACGTAATACGGAACAATGCGGTTCAACGAGGCCGTGCAACACAACGGGTCGTGTACCGGCCGGTAGCAACCGCCGCTTGCCCTCGGCCCGTGGGGGAAATCCGGCGAGCCGCTGACAAATCGGTTGGGGCTCTGGAAATAGACGTGCGTTTTGAAATCGCGTGCAACCGTGGCAGGTCCCGCGTTAAAAAACGCCCGTTCGAGCCGATCGGCCATGCGTCCCTCCCCGCTCACGGCAAGCAGCGCCGCCTGGCTCCAGACATATCCGGCCACGTCGCACGTTTCGGTTCCGCGGAACGCGCCCGTCGGACCGTACCACTCGTCGGCCACCGGAACCCCGTTCGGCTGCATGGCGATGCGTTCGAGCACCTCATGCCAGCCCAAGGCCGCCTGAAGGTAACTTGCATCGCCGGTCCACAAATAGCCCACCGCCCAAGGCGTGGTGCACTCCAGGAACTCAACCACATGTTGGTTTTCGAAGGTCGTGCCGGGTTTCAGGTCCGGGGCGGTGCGGTAGCGGTTCAAGGCCGGCTTGAGGCTCGACCGTTTGGCGTCGAACATCGCGTCCAGCGCCACGCCCACGGCCTGGTTGCCGGTCCAGCAGTAAGTGTCGAACGCCGGCCAGAGATTCGACAGATTGCCGGTGATGCTGCGCAAGCAGTCGGGATCAGAGCTATAGACCGTTTCGAGCGACTTGAGAATCGCCGGATCGCCGGTGCCCGCATAGTAGCCCGTCATGGCCCGTCCCAGAAGACCGCAAGCCCAGAGCGGCCAGCCCTCCAGCGAGGCGGCCACCGCTTTCCGATCGTCGGGATTGTTCTTATTGAGCCACCAGAGAAACAGCAGGCCCTCGGCGTTCGTATGATCGGCCACCACCGCCAACCGCCGCTTCGCCAACTGCATCAGGTCATCGTCGTGCAGTGCCAGCGCCAGCCGGCCCAGCCCATCGAACCAATACCCGCCTCCTTCGTAGGGCCAGCCCCCTTTGTACCAGATGAGACGCTCGCCGGTCATCTTGTAGTCGGCCGCCCACGCATTCTTGAAGTCGTCGGCATAGTCGTCCATGTGTCCGGTGTAACCGTCGCGTGCTGCCAGGCACCAATCACGCAGCCAGCCCGCCGGCTCGACCGCCCCCGGCGGCAGCGTCAGAAACGCCGGGCGCGTCGGCGGTTCATACGGACGCGCATAATTGGCTCGTCTCGCGTTTCCCGGCTCCGCCAGCGCCACGCCCCACGCCGACACAACGGCCAGGCAACCGGCAGCCACTCTCAACCACGTTGCACGACAGTCTCTCATAGTATTCTCCTCTCGAATCGGTGGACCTATCACATGAGTCTGATACCCTGGGGACCT
This sequence comes from uncultured Planctomycetaceae bacterium, assembly GCA_964558295.1. Classification (GTDB taxonomy): domain Bacteria; phylum Planctomycetota; class Planctomycetia; order Pirellulales; family Thermoguttaceae; genus JBDKTH01. Next base: position 2,682 of record CAZLDQ010000326.1, read on the forward strand.
GTCTCCCCGTACTTGTCTGCTGGCCGCTATTGTCGCCCAGCCACGGGGTTTTGACAAACAAAACCTGTCAGGGCGACCGAAGCCTAATGCCTGAACCCGCCCGCTTCCTTGGCGCTCAGCGAAGTGTGGACCGGGTGTTTTTCGAAGAAGGCAATCGCCCGCTTCATGTCTTCGACCAACAAAGTGGCCAGATCGCGACTGACTCCGTGGCGGACGAGGACTCGCTGCACCACCAGATCCTGGCGGTTCGCCGGCATCGAATAGGCCGGCACCTGCCAACCGCGGCATCTCAACACATTTGCGAAGTCGTACAGCGTGTAGCCAGAATCGGCCTCGCTCTTGAGTTTCCAGCAGAGTGCCGGAATCCCCTCGTCCATTTTCCCGTCGAAGAGAACCTCGAACGGACCGAGTTTCTCAATTTCCCGGGCAAGATACGTCGCTGTTTCATAACAGGCCGTATGGATCTTGCGATACCCTTCCTTGCCCAATCGCAGGAAGTTGTAGTACTGGGCAACGACCGAACCGCTCGGGCGTGAGAAGTTCAACGCAAAGTCGATCATATTGCCGCCCAAATAATTGACCCGAAAGATCAAATCCTGGGGAAGATCTTCCTTTTCGCGCCAAATCGCCCAGCCGACCCCCAGCGGCGCCAGCCCGAACTTGTGCCCTGAACTGTTGATCGATTTGACCCGGGGAATGCGAAAGTCCCAGACCAACTCGGGAGCACAAAACGGCGCCAAAAAACCGCCGCTGGCTCCGTCCACATGCAGCGGAACGTCGAGCCCCGTTTCCCGTTCGAGCCGATCCAACGCAGCCGCCACCGCGGCCACCGGTTCGTACTGGCAGGTGAACGTTACGCCGAGTGTTGCAACGACGCCGATCGTGTTTTCATCGCAGCGCCGGAGCACCTCTTCGGGGTTCATGATCAGCCGGTTCCCCTCCATCGGGATTTCACGCAGTTCCACGTCCCAGTAGCGGGCAAACTTGTGCCAGCAGACTTGCGCCGGCCCTGTCACCAGGTTCGGCCTATCCGCCGACTTCCCGGCCGCCTTCCGCTTCGCACGCCAACGCCATTTCATGGCCATTCCGCTGAGCATCGCCGCCTCGCTCGATCCGGACGTCGAGCAGCCCACCGTGCTGGCTGCCTCCGGCGAATTCCACAGGTCGGCGATCATGTGCACGCAGCGGGACTCGATCTCCGCCGTCTGCGGGTATTCATCCTTGTCGATCAAGTTCTTCGACATGCACTCGTCCATGAGCTGATGGACTTCCGGCTCGGCCCATGTCTGACAGAATGTCGCTAGGTTCTGCCGCGCGTTTCCGTCGAGCATCAACTCATCATGCACCGCCGAGTAGACATATCGCGGATCGTGTTCCTCCTCCGGGATCCGATACTTCGGCAAGCTTACCCAAAGGTCGGTCGATGCATAAATGTCGTCGTGCAGATTGCCACGGGCCGTCTTCTTCTGATGCAAGGGCATAAAGGTCTCCCGAAACGCGATCGAGTTGGCCGTGTGACGCAATTCCACGACCGGAACTGGACGACTGGTATGCCCAAGTGTAGCAGACGACGCGCAGGTTCGGGAGAACCCCAGGTGAAATGCGCCCATGGAATTCCTGCCCCTGCCGTAAGCCAGCCATGAGGGGAGGGGGCCTCCGACCGTCGCATGTCAACCGCCGGGAAATTGGCCCAAAAACTTTGCTCGCCTCCGGCCCTCGAATCTGCTAGGCTCCATGAAGAATCAAGACCTGGGAAACCAGGTCGAAGGAAGAGAGACTATGCAATACCAATCGAAACGACCATTCAAGAACGAGGGGGACCGGGGTACGTCACACGTTTTGTCGTCCCTCACGGCCTCTACGAGGTTTGGCGAGAGGGCTCCCAGCAAGACGTTGAATGCGCTCTGCGTCAGAGGATACTGGCATTCTGCCAATGTTGGCCTACGGCCGTCGCAACCAGGGAACCTCGTCAGAGCCCTCGGGCGGGAAGGGCCACGCGCTTGCAGGTGGTACTTCCAAGCAACGACGTACCGACCAGCGAGTTCTGGAAAGGACAATCTGCAAAGCCGTTTTCCAACACCCCAGGCAAAACGCCAAGGCCATTCGACGTTCGGCGATATACGACCCCCGTCTCCCCCGGCAGAAACGTTTCCGTACCGTTTGTTGGGATTTGTTGACGAAACGCATGCACGTCCTCCTCCCCCAGTCCGCCTCTTCTGTATGCCGAGCATGTTTGACGGTTTGGAGGTGCAAGTCCTCTCCCAACC
>CAZLDQ010000327.1:0-4913 GCA_964558295.1 uncultured Planctomycetaceae bacterium
AGACTGTTGCTTAACCGACCCCGGGCTTTGTGCCACTTCCGTTGAAACAAAACACTGAAAAGAAGAGCAATGGGAATCATTCGGTGACTTCAGTCCGTATGTTTGACGGGGAGACGACACGTGGATACGAAGGAAGAAGTCAAGTTGGAAATGTAATTGCCGGCAGGGCTGACAGTTCCGATTTCGTACGGCCTCACATGTTGTTGCTTCCATATTACATGTTAATGGTGCCGCTCTCCACGTACCTGGCAGGTCATGAGGCGATGATCGTCCACCCAAATGGCGCATGGGATCGTCGGCTTGTGATGGCAAATACGTACCAAGGGGAGTGTGTTTTCCAGGGACTGCGATGTCATAAGGTGTGGTGCACTACGCTAACCAAGAAAAGCAACAAGGAACATGATCGGTGGGAGCTTTGGTTGGCCGAGGATCGAAATTACATACCTGTGCGGTGCCTGGCATATACGTTTAAGGTCTCCAGGGAGAAACCGGTTGGCGAAGCAACGGTTGATGAGTGGCAAGAGCCAAGTCCGGGGATTTGGTACCCGAAGCGGATTCGCAGCATTGCTTACGAAAAGGAGTTGATAAAGACCGCAGGAAAGCAGCAACTTCGATGGCGTAGGGACTTTGTCGTCGAGCAGGTGACGCTCAATCCCAATTATGGGGTTTCGTTCTTCCGGAATCTTGCGTTTCCAGACGGTACGGCCGTTTATGAAGTGAGGAACGATAAGATTACACGGGGCTACCGTGTTGGAGCCCCGGCCGGTCCATCGCCGAGTGGTGTTGCCTCACGGTGGTGGCTCGTCGGTAGTAGCATGGTATTGGTGGTTCTGATAAGTATCATTGCGATACGACGGTACCGGCGCTCTCGCGTTTGAGGTGGCCTATCGATGATGGACGTGGAGGCGACCAAGCTCGTTCCGTCCGGCGAGGTGCTAGTCTCCAGTGGGCGTTGCCGAGGTATGTCCGAGTCCGTGGGGCTGTTTGGGGCATGAATGCGTGAACGGCCATGTTTTTCTGAGGATCTCGTCGATAATCGGCGGACTACTGGATTTCGCCTGCAAGGCGAGGTAAGGAATTCCTTGGAATTCATCATCACGCAGACCGACGGAGTCCTCGTTTCGTATTTCGGATTTGCCTGGCTGGGATGATCGGGACGGAGTCAACGTTGTGGATATGGCTTGATGACATGCGTTTGGTGGGCGGAGGCGTCGCACGGCGACGTACCGTGGGGATGATTGGACCGCTGTGTCTGGGTAAGAGCGACTACGCGGCCATCTAGGCCAATCGGAAGGAGGAGTTTTGGTGTCGAGCGATGGGGCTGGCGAGGCTTCCCTCTGAAGAGATGTTGTGGTAGCGGGTGGACGGGATGCGGCCCACGGCATTGACGACCTTGCGCATGAATTGTCCCGTTCGATCTGCGATAACATGGGTATTTTGCGAACAAGCAAAACAGCGGTTCTAGATACAATGGTTGGACCAGGCACCCGCGCTACCTGCGGATTATCCGAGAGGCAACTTGGTGTTGCCACTACCGGCAGAGCTCTAGCGCGAGGACTGGTCCAAAGAAGAATCGTCGGTCTGGATGTGCACAAGGACTCGGTCACCGTGGCGATGGCATGCGGCCGGCGGAAGGACATCGTGGTGGACAGAATTCCCGGCGACCGGACGCGACAATTGAAAGTGCTGGAACGCTTAAACGCTCTAGCCAGTTGCGAGTTTGCTATGAGGTGGGCCCAATCGGCTACGACTTGGCTCGCCGTCTGAATGACGCAGGCGTTTTTGTATTTAGTAGCACCCTCTCTAATCCCTGTGCAGCAAGGGCGTCGGGTGAAGACCGATCGGCGCGACGCCGAGGGGCTGGCGAGTTGTTGCGGGCCGGGGAGCTGGTGGAGGTGAAACTCCCGGAGCGGCAAACGGAGGCGATACCGAACCTGGAGCGGGCAGGGGACGATGCCAAGAACGCCGAGCGTGCCGCTCACCGCCAACTGGACAAGATCCTCTTGCGACACTCGCGGACGTGTTCGCAGGGGAGGAAGTGGACGCAGAAGCACTGGCGGTGGATCGGCCAGCAGGAGTTTAACAGTAGACCCTATGCTGAGTGAAGGCGGGCTACATGCGGTCCGTGGAGAAAAGTACGGCACGCGTGGGTTGGAGCAGAGTATCGAGGAGTTGGTCGAGGGCTGGGCCTTGAGACCATTGGGCGTGGCTTGGCAGGCCCTGCGCGGCGTGCAGTTGGTCGCGGCAGTGGTCCTGGCTGCAGGGATTGGCGATTTCCAGCGTTTTGCGGACACCTAACAGGTGATGGGCTATCTGGGCATGGTTCCCGGTGAAGATGTCACCGGGCAGCGCCAGCGTCGAGGACGGATCACACGGACTGGCAACACGCATGTCCCGCGGATGATCGTCCAGATGGCCTGAAACTACCGGTTCCATCCTCGACCGTCAAAAGCCATTCAGAAACGCCGTGAGGCGGTCCCTGCGGGGTCCACTCGACGGCCCGAGAGGGTGGAGCAGTGGCCGAGGCGGTGCTACCGGGCGTTGATCGCCAAATGAAAGCCAGCGCAAAAGGTGGTGATGGCCGTGGCGAAAGAATTGGCGGGCCTCGTGTGAGCCATTGCCCAGTAGGTAGGATTTGTGCGAGGGCCGCCCGCAAGCGCGGGCCCTACGACCGCGAGGAAAGCGGTCAACAGCCTCGGGAGATGTAGACCCCTGGACCGTGTGGTAAGAGAAGCCAAGTTCCGACCGATGCCAATCTTGAGAAAAACGCCATGGATTTGGGACGCGATTCTTCATCCCGTGGGGGTGGCGGCGGGTTTGCTCGCGTTTCATGCAATTCTGTTGGCTTGGCTCGCCGTTGCGAACAGCCCAGTGTTCAATGAGGTAGGCCACCTTCCGGCGGGTATTTCCCATTGGCGGTACGGGATATTTCACCTTTACCGGGTGAATCCACCACTGCCTCGTATGCTGGCTGCTTTTCCAGTGCTCTTTTTGGACCACCGCACCGATTGGACGAACTATGGGATGACCCCATTTTCTCGGGAAGAAATCCCGATGGCCATCCGTTTTGCGAAGGCCAATAGAGCTGATGTTTTCCGACTGTTTACTACCGCCCGCTGGGCTTGCATTCTGTTTTGTTTGATCGGAGCGTGGATGTGTTATCGCTGGGCTACGGAGTTGTGGGGCCAAGCGAGTGGGCTGATCGCTTGCACGCTTTGGTGCTTCAGTCCAGCAATCCTCGGGAACGGCGCACTAGTGATGCCAGACACGTCGGCCGCTGCACTGGGCTTGGCGGCAACATATCTGTTTTGGAGATGGTTGCAGCAAGCTACATGGGCTAGAGCTTTCTGGGCCGGTATCGTGCTCGGGCTTGCTGAACTGTGTAAAACGACACATCTTGCGTTTCTCATAGTTTGGCCAGTTTTGTGGCTTGTATCAAGACTTTTGTCACGAAGTCTGCGCCCGATGCAACCATGGCTCTACGAAATTGCCATGATAGGCACAATGATACTCGTCGCGATGTATATTCTTGACCTTGGATACGGATTCCACGGCTCATTTCGGAGGCTTGGAGACTTCCAATTCTTGAGCCAATTGTTCGGCGGACGTCACGACGCGACTGTAACGACGCCGGGCAATCGTTTCGCTAAGACGTGGTTAGGAGACGTGCCTGTCCCGGTGCCCGCAGACTATCTCCAAGGTATCGACCGACAACAAGCGGATTTTGAATTGGGTAGCCGTTCGTATCTATGCGGGGAATGGCAGGAACGGGGGTGGTGGTACTATTATCTCTACGCCCTAGCAATCAAGACCCCGCTCGGAACATGGGTGCTGTTCTTGCTGGCTGTGAGTGCTAGTTGCGTCACGCGAGGGTATTCGGTTTCTTGTCGTGATGAAATGGCCCTGCTGCTACCAGCATCCGCAATACTGCTGCTCGTCAGTTCGCAGACCGGTTTCAGTATTCATTCACGCTATGTACTGCCAATATTGCCGTTCGGTTTCGTTTGGATAAGCAAGGTAGGGCGTTGTATTCAGCTGCGGCATTGGAGAGTAGCGGCCGTTGCCGGAATCGCGTTGTATTGGTCAGTCGGCAGCAGTCTCTGGTGTTATCCACACAGTCTTTCCTACTTCAATGAGTTGGTGGGCGGGCCAAAGAACGGACATAATCATCTGCTAGATAGCAACATTGCCTGGGGACAGGACCTTTTATTCCTGCGGAATTGGCTCGATGCTCATCCGGAGGCGCAGCCGATCTCGCTCGCATCTTACGGGTGGACACATCCAGAATTGGCTGGGATAAGTTTTGACTTACCACCGCTCGGGCCACGAAATCCAGGAGACGTTGCGAGGATTGACGCCTTAGAAAAAGTCGGGCCGAGACCTGGTTGGTATGCGGTTGACGTGAACTTTCTACATGGTACGCACTGGGCAGCCGCGAGTCCAGGATACTGCTGGGCCAAGATCCATACAGACGATTTAAACCTCGAGTATTTTCTCCGTTTTCAGCCAGTGGCGATGGCTGGCTATTCCATCTACATCTACCACATCGCCATCGACGAGGCGAACCGGGTTCGCAGGGAACTTGGACTGCCAGAACTGCCGAGCGATTGGAAGCCAACTGACGACAACGCCGGAACGTAGCCGATGGACGCTTTAGCGCCAGGGACGCCGGCACGGGTTACACGAAGTGGCGGCGTTAGCCCATTACTGGCCGCGAGCGAGACTGTACTAGTGCCGTTTCCGGTTGAAGAGTTTGGTAGTGTCTGTCAAGTTGCGCACATTGGTTTCTAAATAGCTCCACCCAATAGCGAAAGTGTCTTATGCGGCCTGGGCAAGGGGGTTCGAATCGACGTAGACACCTCGTTCGATGGTGAAGGGCGTGCGATTCTCGATCCAAGCCAACGTCAGATCGA
>CAZLDQ010000328.1:0-4829 GCA_964558295.1 uncultured Planctomycetaceae bacterium
CCCAACGATACCATACCCCTCAAAGCAGTTCATGCACGCCTGCCGAAAGGACACGTATTTTTCCTTCACCACGTGTTCAATCGGAAGCGGTCTGACGGCGGGCATTTCCCCACATAGCACAACGCCGTGATCGCGCGCCGCTTGCACAATTGTTGGTAGCCCGGCTTTGAGATTCCATCGCGTAATCAGTTGGCTCGTGTAGCGGTCATAAGCGTGCTTGCAATCCCAAGACACCGCATGGGCGCAATCAACCCACATTCCCACCTCGGCACCGGTTTCTTCCATGCTCTTGAGGACTAACGGCAGTTTGGCCAGCCAGATGTCAAACAGCGATGGGTTTCTCGCCTCAATGGCTTTTGGGTTGATGTGCAAGGATGGAAGTTGTCCATCCCATGCGTCCTTGTCCCAATAAGCTCTCGCTATAGCATCCGGGTCAAACAGCCTTATCCGTTCCTTTGGAGCAACTACGCCCACACCGCGGACAGACCTAAGCCACGTCCACACTAAGAAGTCGATCCCGCTTGCAGTCAGCACCTCAACCTGATCTTGAAGAGGGTGCAGGTAATAGATCCAAGGGCGGTCGTTCCGCGCTCCCAAGCATGCTGATGTAACCCATACGATGTCACTGGACATGATCGACTCCTATGAAGTTGGCCCATAACCCCGTGTGCTGCTTTCCTCCACCAGATAGATGTGCCGCAAACGGCTGCGTGCCTTTCCTTGTGACGATCCGACCGTCCCGAACAAAAAAACGCTCTGTGTTTTGCGGGTCGACGTTCGTGCAAGTTAGATTCGCAAAAGCTTCCCAATGATAATCAACAAACAATTCACGGTATCTGGATCGCACTAAGGCATGCCAGCAAAATTGGTCATCCCATAGGCTGGCTAGCGGGCGGCCGTTCTTGTAGATCCACTCTGGCCCACGCCGATTCTTCGAGGCGTAATGCAACCGTTCTACGGCAAGGAGCGCCGCCAAAATTCCGTCGTTGCCATCAATCCTTCCGCCCCACGTGCCAGCGTTGGGATACCTTTCGCGGACATCAGGCACAAGAGCGGCAAGCGAGTCCTTCCACTCCGGTGCTCTACACGGCCAACAGCAAGCCTCAGTCCCAATCACAGCACTGCCAAGAGAGTCAAGTTTGGTCTTAATTTCGGACTCGCCGGCCAGCACAAACGTATCAACTCCGTCCAGATATACGACGTGGCTGTAACACGACGGAAGCGCCTGAATCGCCTCGAACAGACGCTCGATTTTCCGAGTGAAGTGGTTGCCATATGCTTCATTGACCCCGGTGACATGCACAAGAATCCCTCTTGCCGCCGCCGATGCATAGAGCCATCGGAGTTTTCTAGCCAAGGACTTTTCTGGATAGCAACCAATCGTCACCAAAGCTAAGCGGCCAGTCGGCGGCAGCTCGCTTGCACGAAAGATCCATACCGTATGTTTGCGTATATTGCCGTCGCCTTCCACCCGTGTTCGCAACCGATAGCGGCCCGGCGGGATATGAACCCACGGCGTTTGAGTACACGCTTGCGTGATCCTTCCGATCATGTGGTCATTGACCCAGAACGCTACAGGTGGGTTTCCATAAAACATCGCATGCCCCGCGCCAGCGACCGCTACGTGCGGCGACACGTCTACGACGACTTCGCTAGGCGCATGCGCCGAGAGCACCTGGTCGTATTTGATGCGTTCTGGCAGCAAAACAACATCGCGTGTTTCCCGGCACGAGAATCCGAGTTTGCCGCCTATGCCGGCTTTACCGTAACCGCACTTTTCAGAGACTATAGTAAACATGCCTTGTTACCTCGTCATATTGCGAGAGGGATCGTTGTAGATTGTGCTTGATGGTCATGTTGCTCGTTCCATAATTCTCTTGACTGGGTGCCAGATGGATTTTGGCCCCGTTAGTTGCCTCTGTTGCCAAGGGATCCATGTCACCCTATCCCACGGCGGCGAGAATGCGCATGGTTCAAAGCCGCACATGCGGGCCGCCGTCATGAACCGCAGCTCACTATTGCCCCACCGCCAATCGCCCGACAGCAGGCAATTCGCAATCGCGGCCAAGAAGTCGTCGCGGATCACGTAGAAAAACGGTACGCTGCCAGCAAGGTATTTGTGGTACTTCGCCGGGATCTTGTCTTTCTCGATCTTGCTAAACCAGTACCAAGTATCATCCCTCCACGTTTCGCGGCGCGATACACACAGGAACGGAAACTCCCACACAGGCCAAAAAAACTCAGTAATTGGGATTTCGCAGAGCGTGTCGGCCTCGACGATCCACCATCGCTGGGCCTGTTCTTGGTGCTGGACCCACCATGAGAGCAGCAGGACATCGCCACTACGTTCTCGTTTCCATGCATGGCGTCGGTCAAGATCCGGAGTGCCCAGGAGAGAATAACCGCCCGGCAATTTGTCGGTCTGCCCGATCGGCGTAATTACAGCCGTAGGATGTAGTTTCTTGATTTTGTCGAGATGGTAGAGCGTCACCTCATCAGTGGTGTGATGCATGAACACAATGCCAAGCCCAGGCTTTCTTATTTGATTTGGCATAGCAACTTCACCAATCCCGTCATCTCTTCGTCGAAGCACATTCAATTAGCCAGGTTAAGGGGAGAGCAGCCCGCGTTTCGCCAACATCTCGCCAATCACGCGATCAGCGTGCGGATGGATCTGTTTCAAGCCGTTGGGGTTGTGGGTGACCTCGTTAAACAGTGGCCCTCGCTCCGGGTCGATAAAGAAGTCCACCCGCAAAAACACCTTTGCGGCTTTCCCCAGCGTCTGTGCCATCGCAATCATTTCCTCCAGACAGTCAGGCTTCGGGCGGCGAATATCCTCCACATAGCCGACCCGCGTGATCAGGCCATCGTTCCAGTCGCGGTCATAAAACCGCATCCGCATTTCCCGTGTCAGATTGTCTTCTGGCCTCCAGCGGACTTGAATCGTCGCCAAGGCGTCCTGGACCATCCAGAAACTGTAGGTCAAGCCATTAGTCGGAATGTACTCCTCCAGAAGCACCACTTCGTCCCGTGGATACTTGATCGGACGACCATCACGGACGATGTAGACGGCCCGAGATGAGTGTCCATCGTTTGGCTTGATGACGTACTGCGGTGGCCGCCATGATGGCATCCAGCAGCGCCTCCCGGCCCAGTAAAGCTGTGGAACGGGAATTCCGTGGCTGATGGCAAAGAGCTTACTGTCCCGCTTCGAGCGTGTGAGGTTGGCGTAGGGCCACTTCTTACTGCTAGCCCACCCTGACACGATCTTTGTAAACAATGGTTCAGACATTCAGCGATTCACCTTTCCTTCAGGCTTTGGCTTGGTGCTCCCTGAAGCATAAAATGGACTGCCTGAACCACCACTTGGAACCGAACTTAATACCTCTAGCGCGCTCGGTGGCGTCGACATCGACTCGCCAGCCAGCAGCGCGACATCGCTCAATGACCCAGTAATTGTCGCGGCAATTGACGTGGCCCCGCCCCGACTGGCCGACCAGCGCCCAAGAGAGCACCATGCGCTGCTTGGCGCACCGAAAAATGTTGTTCAGGAGCGTTTTTTCGAACCGGCGCGGGATGTGCTCGCCGACCTCCAGGCAAAGGACCTGGCCTTCCGGGAAATCGGGGGGGAGCGGCTTCGACAGGTCGTGGACCTGAATCGGGAACAGGCCGGCGTCGGCTGCTGCTTGAGAGCCGTCGACGGCCACGCATTGAAACCCTCGTTCGGTCAGTCCACGCGAATAGAAGCCCAGCCCCGCGCCAAGGTCGATGATGGGCTGGTCCGGCGTGAAGAACTCGGCCAAAAAATCGCAGATGACTTCATGGGTCGGATGGTATCCGAATTTCTTCACGTCATCTGGCGTATAAATCCCTGTGTCAGTCGGCATGTTGTTTCCTCCAAGACTCCCAGTTCTTTAGCGCTTCGTCGGCTGTTTGGCCGCTGATAATTGGAATCTCCTGGCCTGTCACCTCCTTAAAGAGATCTGGAAGCTCTGTAGTCCACCGAGGATGCCAGATTGCCACGACACCCTCGGGGATCGTTTCCGCCTCTTCCCTGAGACAATCCGCCCACTTACGCAACTCGTAAATCAGCCAGCTGCGGTTGCCGCGACCTCGGTAGGCCCAGTCGAGCCCGCGGTCAATATCCGTGGTTTTGTCACGAGAGTATCCTGTATGGAAACCTTTGGCGCGGAGTGCCTGCACAACTTCTAACGGGCAGTCCAGCACGACAAACGGCACTTCGCGGGGATGGCGATCTAGTCGGTTCCAGACGTCGGGCATCTCGCGGAGCTGGTCGAGAGCGGCTTGGAGCGTGTCGGCCTTGATTGGATAGCAGGGATGCTTTTCGGCGGCCTCACGAACCAGGTCAACGGTGGCTTTGGGGTGCCAGACGCCGAGAACCAAATTGTCGGCAGACACGACCTCCCACAAGAGTTCGTTAATCCATCGTGCTAAACCACCCACGATCTTTTGGTGGTTTGCACTGGTGTCCGAAAACAGTTTGAAGAGCCCCATGCAATAGTCGGTGTTTTTCTCGCGGTTGTACCCCGTGTGAACCCCATAGCGACGCAGGGCCGCCACGACGGGCTGAGGCGTGTCGACCAGCACAAGGATCGGCAAATCATCCGTTGGCGGGTTCCACGACTTGGCTGGGTTAATCCGGCCGTTGATATCGGACCGGCTCCGAGCCTGGCCGCATGGGAACGGGGAGGGGGCGTAGACGTTGTAGTTGCGCTGGAAGGGGCCCATGATGTGGTCGCAATGGCCGTTCGTGGACATCCACCGCTGGTAGAGATCGCGCAAGAACCGGCCACGGATCGCGTAGGCGT
>CAZLDQ010000329.1:0-4748 GCA_964558295.1 uncultured Planctomycetaceae bacterium
GCCGCGTCGGCGATGTCCTGTCCCTTGATCTCACGACGCAGCGCGGTCTTGTTCACGTAGAAGGGAATGACCTCCTCCGGCTTGATCCCGTTCTTCTTTGCGCAGACTTTGATGTACTCTGGATTCCAGATCTTCGAGCCTTCGAAGACGTTGCCCGGCGCGATGCTGTTGACGCGGATCCCGTACTGGCCGAGTTCCAGCGCCCAGCCGCGGGCCATGTGCAGTTCGCCGGCCTTGGTCGCGTTGTACGCCGTATTGTTCTTGCTTGCGTCCAGGCCGCTCTTGGAGCTCAGGTTGATGACGCAGCCGCCCATGCCTTGGGCGATCATCGTCCGAGCCGCCTCGCGGGCCATCAGGAAGTAGCCGGTGAGGTTCACTTCCAGCGCCAGCCGCCACTTGTCCGCCGGCATATCCACCAGCGCAAACGGCGGGGCGATCCCCGCTGCGTTCACCAGGATATCGAGCCCGCCCCATTCGCCCAGCAGTTCGTCGAAGGCGCCGCGAACGCTCTGTTCGCTGGTGACGTCGCAGCGGATCGCCTTGACCTGGTGCTGGGGCCTGTCCTTCAGGCTCAGCGCGGCGGGCTCCTGCGCCCCGGCCACGTCGACGTCGGCCAGGCCGACCATCGCTCCGGCCCGCGCCAGGCCGATCGCCAGACTCCGGCCCAGGCCGCTGCCGGCGCCGGTGACGATCGCAATGCGGTTGTTCAATTCGCCCTTGCCTTCGCCGCCGACCATCTTCTTGCGGAAGGCCTCGGACTCCCAGTTGTTGCTGAACTCTTGTTCGCGCTTGCTCAGGCCCAGGACGCCGCCGAAGCGGTGGGCGTGCATGCGGACGGTGACCGAGCCCTCGGCCATCTCGGCCGCCAGCGGGACGAGCGACTTGTCGGCCGCGATGAACAGACCGAAGTCTTTGACGACGAACGCGTATGGCGTCTTCTGCGTGCGGTCCAGTCTCATCTGGATCTTGCTCGCGATTTTCGCGGCGTCAGGCTCCTCGATCCACAGCGCCGGCCCGTTCGAGAAGACCAGCTCCTCCGGGTGCAGGGCGGGGGCGTCGAGCAGAGCCTTGGCGTCCTTGTGCGTCATGAAGGCAGCCATGTTCTCCGTGGGTGCGAAGTAGCTGACCGGCACGTACTGACCGGTGACCTCAAAGACCGCCTTGCGGATCATCAGCTTGGCGGACGCGATCTCATCGGCCGGCGGCGTCGGGATCCGCGGAACGCGGGGCGTCTGGATCCTGCTCTTGCAGGTTTCGATGACCTTGGTCACCAGTTTCAGAGCACCGCCCGCACTGTCGGCGGTGACGAAGACGCCGTGTTTTTCGAGGAACAGGATCGGGGGTTTGTCGCCGTGTTCCTCTACGTAGCGTTCGACAAGGGCCGCGATCTTCTTGGCAAGCATGTAGCCGGGGGCTTGGTATGGTACCCAATGGGGCGGGTAGTTCTAGAGTGCGAAGAGCGTCGCCAACTCGTTCTGTCCGTGCTGAGCGTTCACGTAGGCCGAGACGAGCAAGGGGTGCAGGTGGATCACGTGCGTCTTGAGCAGGGCATGGAGATGCGATTCGACCGAAGGCCTGGCGCCGTGGGCGCAGTTGTCCTCGCAGGCGTCCAGCAGTCGACTGACCACGTTGTTTTCGCGGGCGATGGGGTCGCGCTTGGTGAGCGACTTGTCCTGAATGATGGCCAGGACCGGCTCGATCCGCAGCCTTCGCCATCCTCGCTGCTCGTTCATGTCCTTCAAGGCTGTGCCGCTGGCCTTGATGTACATGTGCCTGCCGTCCTCGGTCTTGACCGAGGTGTTGCCGCCGCCGCCCAGGACCAGCGCGGGGTCTTTGCCCGTGGTGTTCGAGATCCGAATCAAGTCAGCCAATGCCTTGTCCATCGCACAGATACCTCACAAAACCCAGAACGTCCATCCAACGAAGCGGTCACTATTACCACAATCCGCCCCGTTTGTCCATCGCCGAGACGTTAGCACAAACGAACCCAATCCGCCGTTTCGAGGCTTTCTCTCGCTCGCGGAATTGGCTTCGTTTGGCGCGCCAGCCACCGGGCAGAGCCCCTCTCCGTTCGGAGTTCCGCGTTCCCTCGCTCTTGAAGCCGCATTTGCACAAACGAACCCAATCGGAGCCCTCTCCGGCCTCGAAATTGGCTTCGTTTCGCGAAATCCGCCTCACTTGACACTTCAAACTTCATACTTGACACTCCCTGATTGGCTTCGTTTCGCATAAACCCTCCCTTTGCGGACACAGAGGCCGCCGCACGACTCCCGGCCACAACCAAGACCAGTTCTCTCGCCAAGACGCAAAGAACGCCAAGAAGAAAGGACAACATTCCGAAGCATTGTAGTACCGGTCTACCCGGACGGCCTTCAGCCGCAGCCAGGAGCGTTACTCGCTTTGCAGGGCGCCGGCGGAGAGAGGGGCGGCCTGGGCAAGTCTCCGATGCCTCCGCTGGTACCCCATCATGCGTCAAACGCACTCTTTCGTTCGATGCGGATGAACATGGCGAATGGTCCCGGCACACCGGTAGCTGCACCGCTACCGTAATGATAGACGCTTCAAGTCGTCTGTATGTTTCACGATAATCTAAAAAATCTGCTATTTCTCCGCCCCGTGGCGAGGGCGTCCCGCCCCCCGTTGTTCTACACCTCTCTGGCTTATCCTGTCGCCAGGGGGTTCAAGGCCCGCCCGAAGCGGTCGTGCAAAGGAGATTCACCGCTTTTCGCCAGCAGCATGGTGAAGTGGCTCGTGGCCAGTGCCCCGTGCTCCGGACCACGGACCACGGATCACGGGTCACCGGGTCGGACGAATCCCTCTTTCTTTACACCGCGTCGGCGAGGCCCTACAATGAAACGGCAGACTGAAAATGAAGGAGCCCTGGCTGACGCTGAGACACGCCGGGTTCCGCAAGCGGAAGTGCCGGTTGGAAGGAAGTGAGATGCGTCGCTGTAACCCACTTCTTCCCGAGAGGGCAGGCCAACAGCATCCTTGCATGGAAAGGGAATATTCATGGCGGAAACCAGAGTCCTTGATGAAGCTGAAGGCGAACTGATCCCGTTTCGCTACGCAATAACAAGCTATGGTGCGGATTATCCTGTCGACAGTCTCGTCCAGCGTCTGGAGCGGGATGTGATCTTCGTGCCGGAATTCCAAAGGAAGTACGTGTGGACGCTCAAGCAGGCGTCTCGTTTTGTTGAGTCACTCCTCTTGGGCCTACCTGTCCCTGGCGTCTTTTTTGCCAAGGAATCGGATTCAGGAAAACTGTTGATCATCGATGGCCAACAGCGTCTGCGTACTCTTCAGTATTTCTACAGGGGGCTATTCAAGGGCAAGGAATTCGCTTTGGTCGATGTTCAGCCCCGATACGCAAGACGGACATACAACACCCTTGAGAAGGAGGATCAGCTACGACTTAACGACTCTGTAATACACGCCACGATTATCAAGCAGGATGAGCCCTCGAATGATCAGAGCAGTGTGTATCACATATTTGAACGTCTCAACACAGGGGGCACTCTTCTTCAACCTCAGGAGATCAGAGTCTGTATCTTCCATGGCCCGTTTGCCGATCTTCTCGAGAAACTCAACGAGATCAAAGATTGGAGGGCGGTCTATGGTCCACCGAGCAAACGCCTCAAGGATCAGGAACTCATTCTTCGCTTTCTGGCGTTCTTCTTCTTCATGGAGAAGTATACGCGGCCTATGAATGAGTTCCTGAACACATTCATGGGCGGGAATAGAGACCTCAAGGCGATACCGCGGAACCAGCTTGAGGGGTCCTTCTTGCCAACAGTGGGGGTCATCAATGAGACTCTCGGAAGTAAAGCATTTCGTCCGGAACGTGCTTTGAACGCTGCAGTATACGATTCGGTGATGGTGGGGCTCGCAAGACGTCTGAAACGCAAACCGCTGCAGAAGCCGAGGCAGTTTGCGACAGCATATACCCGTCTGCTGAGTGACAGGGACTACATGTCGGCCATCAAGACCAACACCGCTGATGAGGCAAGCATAAAACTCAGATTCAATAAGGCGACGGAGGCTTTTGCAGGGCTTGACTGATGATTCAGAGTGTTGTTCGAGAAAAACAGCGTCTTGATCGCACATTTTCCCTGGTTGAACATATGCAGCTCGACCCCGAGGTGATGTCTCACTGGGCCAGGTATCTCTGCATACTAACATCCGGATTCATCGAGACTTCTGTGCGCCTTATACTCCAGAACTACGTTACAGAACACGCTGGGAAGTCCGTCGCGGACTTTATCCAGTCTAGGATTGAGCAGTTGACCAATCTGAACGACGAGAAGATATCGCAACTTCTTGGTGCTTTTGATCCTAGATGGCGAGATCTATTTCAAGGGAAACGATCTGAAAAGCAGAAAGACGCGATTGACAGCGTCTTGGCAAATCGGCACCAGATCGCTCACGGACGATCGGTGAGTCTCACTCTCGCTCGCATGAAGCAATATTACGCTGAAATCTCCAACGCGATAAAGATCATCGATGAAGAGTGTGTGAAAAATGATGCAGGCAGAGGGCAAACACACACTCTTCAGTAATTGGAATCGGAGAGATGTGGTGTTCTCGGGTAATCGGGGGATAGCATACTCAACGGGAAGAGTAGTGTCAGACCTACACATTTCACAAACCGGTACGGGAAGAGCAGGGTCAAGCGTTGAAATAGTCCGTTTCAATGTGAGCGTCCGGCGAACCCATCTTTGCAGCGAGGATGTGCGGCGATACTGTAC
>CAZLDQ010000330.1:0-4678 GCA_964558295.1 uncultured Planctomycetaceae bacterium
TTGAATGTGACGAAGCTCTTCGTCCAATTCCCAGACATCAAACGATGGTGGCTGCTCAGCGGCTTGGTCTGGCAGAACCGATTCCGGCTGCGGGGCGCCCCCCCCCTCGGGCTCGGATGTCACCGTGGTCTCAGTGATGAACACAGGTTCTGGCACGAAGGGCGGCTCCATGCAGAAAGCAGCCTCAACCATGCAATCCGCCCCGTTTTCTAGGGCAATCGGCTGCACTGGGGCCACGATTTCGGAGACTTGTGTTTCCCCAGTATTGTCGGGGCACAGTGGTTCTGCAAAGCCCGCAGCGTCGCCCTTCGGCGGTGTCGCGCAGCCACACAGATCAACCCCACAACGGGGGCAGCTGTAGGCGTCAGTCTCCGGCATGGGAACGGCCGGTACGTCTTGTTGACACTGTTTGCACCACATGGTGCTTTATCCATCGACCAGCAGGGTGACAAACTCTACCGATTTCGCAGATTTTGTCGTTAAGTTTGTCCGATCTGTAGTGATCGGAGCTCGGGTCTACGACCAAGCTCGCGCACATTGTTCCGCTGGCCCTGATGGGGTATAATCCTCGACATAACATGAATAACCTGTCCTGATTGAGCCACGGAGGGTATTGCTACGTCAGTCATCCGCGTCGGCATTGGACACGACACCCATCGGCTCGAGTCCGGCGGACCCCTAACAATAGGTGGGATATGCATCCCGCACGATCATGAAATGATCGGTCACAGCGACGCAGACGTCCTACTGCACGCCGTGACCGACGCCCTGTTGGGTGCGGCGGCCTTAGGGGATATCGGAGAGTTCTTTCCCGATACAGACCCGACCAATAAGGGACGCGATTCGGCCGACATGCTGCGCCGCGCGTGGAACGCCGTTGCTCAGCAAGGCTGGAGGATTGCCAACCTTGACTGTATTGTGTTTGCGGAGCGGCCTAAGTTGAGCCCCTGGAAGTTGGCGATTCGCGAGCGTCTGGCTGCCATCCTTGCCCTGCTGCCCGAACAGGTCGGCTTCAAAGCCAAGACCGGCGAGAAGGTCGGCCCCGTCGGCCGGGAGGAGGCAATCGCAGCCGAATGCGTCGTGCTGCTTGAAAAGGACTGAAGGACGGCAACCGCCACGTTATTTCTATTTCCGCGTCTCCGCGAAGATGCAAAGCGTTTGTCCCAACCCACTGACCACTGTCTTCTGACTCCATTTTCAGCATCACCATGATCCGAGTCTATAATACCCTGACGAAAACCAAGGAACCGTTTGAGCCTGTCCAGGCCGGAAAGGTCGGCATTTATCTCTGCGGTCCGACGGTCTACAAGCCGAGCCATATCGGCCACATGGTCGGTCCGGTGATTTTTGACGCCATCAAGCGCTACTTGGTCTATTCCGGCTTTGAGGTCACGCTGGTCGTCAACATCACCGACGTGGACGACAAACTGATTAACGAAGCCAATGCCCGCGGTATCCCCATGGCGAAAGTCGCCGAGGAGATGACGGCCGACTACATGCGAAACTTGGAGGCCATGGGGATCGACACGGTCGATCACTTCCCCCGGGCAACGGACAACATCGACGGGATCATCCAGTTCACAGCCGACCTGATCGCCAAGGGCTTTGCCTACGTCTCCGACGGCGACGTGTACTTCGATGTGACGAAGGCACCGGATTACGGCAAGCTCAGCCATCGGACCATCGAGGCGATGCAAGGCGAAGGAGGGGGCACCGCAGAGCGCAAACGGTCGGTGGCTGACTTTGCCTTATGGAAAAGCGCCAAGCCTGGCGAACCATCGTGGCCCAGCCCTTGGGGCCCTGGGCGTCCCGGTTGGCATATCGAGTGCTCCGTGATGAGTCAACGATTGCTCGGCGATACGTTCGACATCCACGGTGGCGGCCTGGATCTGATTTTCCCCCACCACGAGAACGAAATCGCCCAGAGCGAATGCCGCACCGGGCAGCCGATGGCCAAATACTGGCTGCACAACGGCCTGATGCAAGCCTCCAATGAGGTCGGCAAGGTTGGCGGACGCAAGACCCGGCCAAATGTGGACGATAGGGAAGCCCAGGAAGCCGGCAAGATCAGCAAATCGCGTGGGGCAGCTCCGTTTCGCGACCTGCTCAAGGAGTTCGAGCCAGAAACGATTCGTTTCTTCCTCCTCTCAACCCACTACCGCCGGCCGATTGATTTCGGCGAAGAGCGGATCCGCGAGGTCGAGACCGGCATGGACACCTTCTATCGCTTCTTCAAGCGGTACGAACGGGTCACAAGGGAGGATTTCTACACAATCACAGTTCCGGCAAGCCGCGTCGAAGGCAACTTCCAGCCTGGCGAAGATTCACTGCTCCAGGCAGTGGCCGACTATCGCGGCCGCTTTCTCGAAGCGATGGACGACGACTTTAATACGGGTGCGGCGATCGGCGTGCTATTCGAGTTCGTACGCCGTCTGAACAAGTTCGTCGACGACGAGAAGCTCGAAGACAAGAAATGCCAGACGCCGGAGAAGCTCGCCATCCTCAAGCAGGGGGCAAAGACCTTCAAAGAACTCTCCGCCACGGTCGGCCTGTTCCGTAAGCCGCCACAGAAGTCTGCCGGGGGCGGCGACGCCCTGGTCAACAACCTCCTGGCGCTCCTGGTGGAAGTCCGTGCAGAAGCCCGGAAGACAAAGAACTTCGCCATGTCGGATCGTATCCGAAATCGGTTGGCCGAACTGGGGGTGATCCTCGAAGATCATCCCAGTGGAACCGAGTGGACGATCCAGTGACAGGAGCTTTCAACGACCGGCGATTGGACGATTAGCTCTCAGCTTTCGAAAATCAGAGATCAAGGTGCCAAACGCTCCCCATGACGTCAAATCCAAACCGCATCCTGGGCATCGATCCTGGTTTGAATATCACCGGCTATGGGATCCTGGAAGTTGTCGGCGGACGGTTGAGACTCTGCGAGGCGGGCGTGGTTCGCGGCAAGTCCCGCGGATCACTCGGCGGCCGGTTGGGAGAGATCCATGAGGGAGTCGCCGACGTCATCAAGGTATTCCAGCCTTCGGTTATGGCGATCGAGGAGTTGTACTCCCACTACGAACGCCCTAAGACGGCGATCCTCATGGGCCACGCTCGGGGCGTGATCTGACTGGCGGCCGTTCAGGCGGGAATCCCCGTGGTCCCCTACGCGGCCACCCAGATCAAGCGGATTCTCACCGGCAACGGCCGGGCCCCCAAGTCTCAGGTCCAGCAGGCTGTGCTCCATGAGTTGGGGCTGCCCCAAGTCCCCGAACCGCCCGACGTCGCCGACGCCCTGGCCATCGCCATCTGCCACCATTATCTTGGTAACAGGGCCAAGGAACTCTGTGAGTGAGGGAAAAGGGAGTGAGGGTTAGGGACTATAGGGACTATCCCCTCTTCAGCGGGCAACACCGCCACAAGCACTCAATTCCCATCCACTATCCACCATCCACTGCCATTAGGAGCATAATCCCTTGATCACCAAAGTTACCGGCCAACTGGTCGCCCTGGCCGACGATCAGTTGACGCTTAAAGTCGGAGCATTTGAACACCAAGTGCTCATTCCGGAGTATACGCGACGACAGTTGCAGCCGTTCTTGACTCAGGACATTGTGCTTCACACGATCGAGTACATCGAAGGCAACCCAATGCAGGGGCGAATGACGCCCCGGATGATCGGCTTCCTGAGCGAGGTCGAACGAGAGTTCTTTGAGATGTTCTGCTCGGTCGACGGCGTCGGCGTGCGCAAGGCACTGCGGGCAATGGTCCGGCCGGTGAAAGAAGTGGCCACGGCCATTGAAGAGCAGGACACGAAGATCCTCAGCAGTCTGCCGGGCGTCGGGCCCGCCACCGCCGAACGGATCGTCGCCAAACTTCGGCGCAAGATGGCGAAGTTCGCCTTGATGGTCACCAAAGAAACGCCGCGAGAAGCCGAAGTCGAATCGGATGTGATTCTTCAGACGTTCGAGGCCTTGCGCACCCTCGGCCACTCCGACAGCGACGCTCGACGTCTCATCGACACAGCCCTCGGCAGCAAGAAAAAATACCCCGATGTGCAGACACTGCTGCAGGCAATCTATCAGCATAGCCAGAAGTGAACGAGGAAAGCCACACGAGCGAAAGGAGTCACAAAGGGGCAAACCTCCCAAGGGAGGAGTGTAACGCATCGATCTTTCGTCAACAGACTGACATTCGACCCATTCCAAATACCTCCTCATGGGGAAGTAACCCCTCCTGGAGACTCTCGCTCAACCGATCCTCCCACCTCGCACGAAGCACATATGGGCAACGGCTGGCAATCGTCCTTAACCTACACCTCTACGATTGATCCGGTTGCCAGTATCCCAGGCGGGCAGGTCAACAGCGGTTCAATTTCCAAAGAGCTTTTCCCCCAACGGGGACTCATCGTCTCTTGAACCTACCTGATCGGCTGGCCTAATTTCAAGAAGATTTTTTGACAAACCGTCGATTTGGGCAAGCCGTGACAACAGCTTTGGAATTGTCCGCTTAACGAATGCCCCGCCCTTCTCGGGAAGCCAAGCGACCTCTTCTCTCAAATTGGACCTCACGGGCTTCTTGACACGGCCCCCAACCGACAATACTGGAAAGGTGATTTTAGAACGTGTTTTGAAATTCAGTATTGAGCTTTTGCGAGGCGTTTGGACATCAGGTAGATCATGGCGATGTAGGT
>CAZLDQ010000331.1:0-4623 GCA_964558295.1 uncultured Planctomycetaceae bacterium
TACGCACGGTGGTGTGACAGGGACAGCCCGCGAGGGCTTACCTATGTCGATTCTCCCGCTCCCGACTGCCCCGCAAGGGCTCAAAGTACTATAATGCCGACCAGACGTCCGCAGGCGGCTCCGGGCAAGCCGATTGGATCTCTGGAAGGACCGCTCTCGTGTTAAATCACCTGGTTTGAAAAGGAGTGCTGTTGTGAAAAAGTTTCTCTCTTGGGTCCTGGCATTGACCGTGCTGCTGGGGACTTCCAGCACCGTCCGCTCGCAAGAAAAGCCAGCGGAGACCATGCAGCCCGTCCTGGTTGTCTCCGTCTCGGGGTACGACGAAATTCGTAATGACCTGGATTGGATTGGTAAACTGGGCGGCAGCCCCTTGGCCGAAATGGTCGATATGGGGCTCAAACTGCAGCTTGGCGTTCAGGACTTCACCGGATTGGACAAGTCGCGTCCCTGGGGCTTGGTGGTCCAGACCGACGGCCAGGACTTCTCCGGTTACAGCTTTCTGCCAGTCACCGATTTGAAGCAACTCCTGAAGACCCTCGAAGGGAGTATCGGTGAGCCGAAGGAATCAGGCAAAGATGTTCTGGAAATCGACATCCAAGGCCGGCCGATGTATGTCAAAGGGGTCGGCGGCTGGGCTTTTATCAGCGTGGCTCCGGAAGCTTTGGCCGATGTGCCCACGGATCCTGTTGCCGCCCTTGATGGCCTCAACAAGACCTACGACCTGGGCATCCGGGTCACCGTCAAGAGTATTCCGCCCATCTTCCGGCAAATGCTCCTTGCTCCGCTGCAAATGGGGATGCAGATGGGCATGGAACGTCGCGAGGGGGAAACCGACGAGCAGTATGCCCTGCGCACGAAGATCGCCCGCGAAGCAGCCGATCAGATGAACGCGGCGATCAACGACCTCGATACGCTGCTGGTCGGTCTAGCGATTGACCCGAAGAAGGAACTGGGCATTCTGGAATACCAGATCACTGCTGTGCCGGGGACCAAACTGGCCAAGCACATGGCTCAGACCAAGGAGCAAAAGACCCAGTTTGCCGGCTTCCTGCAGCCGGATGCCGCCGTGAGCCTGATCGCCGCTAGCGAACTGGGCGAGAGCGACGTCGCCCAAGCGAAGCTCGCCATTGAGAGCCGCAAGTCCGAAGCCCTCGCCGAACTGGAAAAACAAGGGCTTGGCGGCGAGGAACTCAAGTTGGCCAGGCGGCTAATCGACGAACTGGCCGATGTGATCCAGAAGACCCTCGAAGGAAAACGCTGGGAGGGGGGCGCCGTGGTCTATCTCGGCGCTGATCGACTCACCGCCGTGGCGGGCAGCCGTATCGTCGATGCGGCCAAGTTGGAGAAGCTCGTCAAGGATCTGGTCGAGCAGGCGTCCAAAGATCAGCCTGAATTGGCAGCGGCCATCAAGCTGAACGCCGAAGAGTACCAAGGCTATCAGTTCCACCGGATCACCGTACCGACCGACGAACTCGATCAGGCCGCGAACCTCTCGGAGTTTGTCGGGAACACGCTCACGGTGATCCTCGCCTTGGGCAGCGACAGCGTTTATCTGGCCGCCGGCCGGGATGCCGACAAAACGCTTAAGCAGGTGATCGATCAATCGAAGGCCGAAGCGGGCAAGACAATCCCGCCGACAAAACTGGTTATTGCCGGCACTCCGGTGGCCCAATTTGCTGCGGCCGCGATCGACGACGAAGACGCCCAAGCTCGCGTGAAAAAGATCGTGGATCTGCTCCAGAAATCCGCCGGCAAGGATAAGGCAATCGTCACCAGCACCCCGGTGCCCAATGGCGTTCAGGTTCGCCTGGAAGTCCAGCAGGGGCTCCTCAAGATCCTCGGCGCCTTGCCGACCCTGGGCAATTAGCAACGGGCATTTCCCCCCTCCACCCTGTGGGGCCGCAACCTGGCTGCGGCCCCGTGTTGTTTCTTGAAGGGGGGGCAGAAACACGTGTGGCCCGATGGATCGAGCGCCGTACAAACCCGGCCGTCACGCGGTGGCTGGAAACATGCGTTCGCGTTTGAACCACAAGAAGGTCGTTTTTTGATCGCCGTTACGCAGGTAAGGGGACACGAACTCTCGCAATAGCCGCCTTCTCTTCCGGATGGGACGCGGCTCGTGGTACAATACGGCCGGTTTGTTCTCTCGTTAGGATTCTCCGTGGATGATGTTCGATGCCTGCAAAGCCTCTGTTTTCTAACGTGCGTACCGAGATTGCCGGGATTCCGGTGGTAGATCTAGCTCGGGAGTTTGGCACCCCCACTTTTGTGTACAACTCCACCAAGATCGTCGAGCGGCTGGAGGACTTGAAGGCGTTCGACCATGTCCGGTACGCCCAGAAGGCCTGTTCCAACCTGGCGATTCTCGACCTGTTACGCCGTCACGGGGCCCTGGTTGATGCGGTCAGCGCTTGCGAGATTCGCCGGGCCCTGGCCGCGGGGTACGCTGCGGCTGGTTCGCCGCCGCCGATCGTCTACACGGCCGACATCTTCGACGCGGACGCCCTGGACTTGGTCGTAGAGCACAACATCCACGTCAACTGCGGCTCGCCCGACATGATCGACCAGTACGGTTCGCGTGCGCCTGGCCGGGAGATCACTTTGCGAATCAACCCCGGCTTCGGCCATGGCCACAGCCGCAAGACGAATACCGGCGGCGATCATTCCAAACACGGCATTTGGCACGAACAATTGCCGGCCTGTCTGGTCAACGCCGCCCACTACGGCCTGAACGTCACCGGCCTGCACATGCACATCGGCTCGGGAACCGACCTGGAACACCTTTCCCAGGTTTGCGCGGCCATGGAAAAGGCCGCCTTGGAACTGGGCCCCGGCCTGAAGTCGATCAGCGTCGGCGGCGGACTGCCGATCCCCTACCGCGAGGACCAAGCCTACGTCGATCTCGACGCCTACTTCAAGCTCTGGGATGCCACGCGCAAGCGACTCGAAAACACCTTCGGCCATGCAATCCACCTGGAGATTGAACCCGGCCGCTACTTGGTTGCGGAAAGCGGTTACCTGATCGCCGAAATCCGCGCGGTCAAACAGCAGGCGGCCAATCGCTTCTATTTGCTCGACGCGGGGTTCAACAACCTCGCCCGGCCGATCCTCTACGGAGCCTATCATCCCATGTCAATCGCTCCGGCCAGCGGTGTCACCGGGCAACCGGAAACCGAGGTCATCGTCGGCGGTCCGCTATGCGAGTCAGGCGACATCTTCACCCAGGAAGACGGCGGATTTGTATCCACCCGACGGTTGCCGGTTGCCACGGTGGGCGACTATCTGGTGATCGAGTGTGCCGGCGCGTACGGTTTCGTGATGGGGTCCAATTACAACTCCAAGCCGCTGGCCGCCGAAGTCCTCATCACGGGCGGCAAACCCTACCTGATCCGCCGCCGTCAGACCTTCGCCGACCTGATCGCAGGCGAGCAGATTCCGGAGTAGCCGGACGGTATCTGCGAACAGAAGCCGATGCGTTATCTTGACCTGACCCTTCCGACCGCTGCGGAGAACTTAGCCCTCGACGAAGCCTTGCTCGACGAGGCCGAGGCCGTCGGCGAGCCGCAAGAAACGCTCCGTCTTTGGGAACCGCTTGTTCCGATGGTCGTCGTGGGGCGGTCCTCCCGGATCGCCGACGAAGTCCACCTGGAGGTTTGCCGCCAACGTGGGATTCCCGTCTTGCGTCGTTCCAGCGGCGGGTTGTCGATCGTCACTGGCCCAGGCTGCCTGATGTATGCTCTGGTGCTCAGCTACCAGCGACGTCCCGCCCTGCGCATGCTCGACGAAGCCCATCGGTTCGTGCTTGGCAGACTGGTCTCGGCTCTGCAACCGCTTGTGCCGACGGTTGCGTTACGCGGAACGAGTGACCTGACGATCGACGGACGGAAGTTTTCCGGCAACAGCGTGCGTTGCAAGCGGGAACACTTCCTCTATCACGGCACGTTGCTTTATGATTTTCCCCTGGATCTGATCGATACCTGCCTGGCCATGCCGCCCCGTGAGCCCGACTATCGCCAGGGACGCAAGCACCACGCATTCGTGGTCAATCTGCCCGCGCCGGCCGATGCGATCCGCCAAGCCCTCGTCAACGCCTGGGAAGCCCAGGAACCGTACCCCAACTGGCCCCGCCAACTCACGGCCCAACTCACGGCCGAGCGGTTCAGCCAGTCCGCCTGGAACGAGGGACGCTAGCCTCGCTCCTTTGGCCGGTGGACAAGCCCGCCAGCTAAAGGGGCTTCCATGCCTAATTCGCCCGCAGCTCACACTTCGGTAACGCCTTGCGGAGCCGGGCGGCGCCTGCTTCGCTGATCCTGGTCTGGGTGAGCGTGAGCTGTTTGAGCGAGGTTAGCTTGGAGAGTGTGTCGACTGCCGCGTCGGTCAGTTCCGTTTGGCCCAGGTTCAACTGTTCGAGATTCGTCAACCGAACCAGGTTGGCCACTTCCGCATCGGTGATCCGCGACTGGGCCAAGTCGAGCGAGACGAGTTTGTCCGGGTGTGGCAATTAGGCCAATGCCGCGCCTTTAGCAGCCCGTTGAAAAAGTCCGCTAAGCCAGCCTTCCCAACGCGGTGGGCTGGCGCTAAACTGGTGGCGTCGCGTGAAGCGACGGTGGACTTGGTCGGATC
>CAZLDQ010000332.1:0-4609 GCA_964558295.1 uncultured Planctomycetaceae bacterium
CGCCCCCCCCCGCCCCAGTGGCCACGCCAAGCGTCCCGCCCAAACCGACCCCGCTCGTTCCTGTCGCGGCGAGCCGGGAAGATCGCCAAGCAGCCCTGGCCGTGGTGGCCCAACGTGTGGTCGCTTGCACTCGCTGCGCGGAGTTGGCCCGCACGCGAACCCAAACGGTCTTCGGGACCGGCAACCCCCAGGCCCGGCTGGCCTTCCTCGGCGAAGCTCCGGGAGCCGACGAGGACCGCCAGGGCGAACCATTCGTCGGTCGGGCTGGGCAACTGCTGACCGACATGATCCAGAAAGGGATGCGTTTGCGCCGCGAGGAGGTCTATATCCTCAACATCCTCCGCTGCCGTCCGCCGGGCAACCGCGCCCCCCTGCCCGACGAAGCCGCCAACTGCCGCGAATACCTCGACGCCCAATTGGCGATTGTCCGCCCCGAGTTCATCTGCTGCCTCGGAGCCGTTGCCGCCCAGAACCTTCTCGGCACCACCGTCCCGATCAGTCGACTCCGTGGTCGCTTCTTCGACTATCACGGCGCCAAAGTAATCTGCACCTACCATCCGGCCTACGTGTTACGCAACCCGAGCGCCAAACGCGATGTCTGGGAAGACTTGCAGAAGCTGATGGCCGAGATGGGACTGGAAGTGCCGAAGAAGTGAAGAACGAATGACAAGAGCCAAATGGCGAAGCACGAAAGCTTTCGTCATTCATCCTTCCGCTTACTCCGCCTCTTCCTCGACCAAATGAACCATCCCCTCCTTCACGCCCAGGTAGTGGAACTGCTTGTAGGAGTCGAAGAGAAGCGGTTTGCCACGCACATTCCAAATGGCGTTGTAGTGATGGGCGGCTTCTTGGCTATCGACGACAATAAAGGCCTTGTCCCCCTCGGTGGCCGCATAGCCTTCTGGCGGAAACGCTCCCCAACGGCGTCTCCCTATACTTCCGGTTAACCCGGTTCTGCCCATTGTGTTCTTCGTACCGCCTACCGCCCACCACCATAACAATTGAACCACGCACGGCGTTCGAAAGGAAGCTTCTCTTTCTGGCAGCCCGGCTCCTTGGGGATGCCGAGAGGGAGGATGATACGCACGGAAAGGTGCGGGGGGACGGCGAGGAGTTGGGCCACGCGGGCGGCAATGTTGTCGAACCGCAGGACGCCGTCAAGCCAGACGCTGGCGTAGCCCAGGGCCGTGGCGGCCAAAAGCATGTTCTCCACTGCGGCGGCGCAATCCTCTACGGCAAAGGAGATGTCGCCGAGAGTCGGACGCGGATCAACGACACACACGATCATGGCCTTCGCCGTATGGCAGACCGGCCGGTTGACGATCGCGGCGAGTTGCTGGAGAACCGCCGGATTGTCGACGATCACAAAAGAGGTGGTCTGCTCGTTCTTGCCGGAGGGAGCGTGAATCCCTGCGTCAACGATCTTTCGCAAGTCTTCCGTGGGAATGGGAGTGTCGAGAAACTCGCCGCGATAGCTGTAGCGTTTGGTAATAGCGTCAAAGATGTCCATCCGTTGGGCTCTCCTCCAAGAAAGACTTCCATTCGCCCCATTCAGCCGGTGGGGTTGTCCACCCTGTTTTGCGACCGTCTGCATTTCTCACGGTGAGCAAGCTCACCGGCTAAAGGGTCATCGTCACGCCGTGTAGCTGACTACTTGTCCGCGCTGGCGCCCGGCCGGCAATAGGACAGAGTCAGCAGGGCGTAGCCGGTGACGAGGCTCGGCTCGCCCTCCAGCCAGCGGGAATTCTCGTTGACCCAGGAGCCGTCGGGCTTTTGGCGGCGAAGGAGTTCTTCCCGCAGTTCGCGTCGCCAGTCGTGCATGGTGCCGTCGGCGCTTTGGATCGTGTCGACCTTCATCGCATCCAAGGCCTTGGCGAAGGTGTGATAGTAATAGTAGAGGCCGGCGTCGCCCATGTAAGGATTGGTCTTCACGTCGTAGTTTTTCTGAATCCAGGCGAAGGCCGCTTTGACGCGAGGATCGTCGGGCCCCACACCCGCATGGATCATGCTCTTCAGACCGGCGTAGGTCATCGAGCCGTAGCTGCGCAGACCGCCGTTGGGCAGTGTGCCCGCTTGGCTCGAACCGCCCGCAGCCGCCGTGTAGTAGAAACCGCCGTCGGGATTCTTGGCTGCATGGCCAGTCGTGTTGTGGGGACTCTCCAAGTTCTGGCAGCGGGAGATGAAGATCAGGGCCTTTTGGATCGCCTCATCGTCCGGGCCGTTGCCCAGCGACACCAAAGCGTCGACGAGAAACTGCGTATTCGATAGATCCGGACGCTGATGCTTGCCGTAGCCGGCACCGCCATACGCCGGGTCGTCGATGCTCTTCCCCTCGCCTTCGTCCCATTGCTCCCCTTTGAGGAACTTTTCCGCGTTCTTCAGGAGCTTGTCATAACGCCCGTCGCGATTGGCAGCCGTAAAGCAGAGTACGGCGATGCTGGTTTCGTAGTTGCGGTAAAGGCTTTCCTTCTGGTAGATGCCGCCATCGGGTTGGACAAAACCGGCCAGATACTTGAGACTCTTGGCCACCACAGGATCGTCCGGACCCCGGCCGTTGCGAAGGATTCCCGTGGTCACGACGGCCGTTACCCCCGGCCCGGTATAGGCCGCATACGAGCCGTCAGCCCCCTGGGCCTTACTCCCGAGAAAGCCAATCGCCCGATCAACCGCCTGCTGATACACCTGCGCATCACTTTCAGCGGCTCCGGTACGGCCTGGGACGAGTAGGACGCCAAATACGATCACCGGACAAGCAAGCACGGTAAGGAAGCAACGGTTGTACATGAAAGACCTCGTCACCTGGGAAACCATCGGAAGGGACCAACCGAATGTATTCTACCGCCTTGAGGCAGGCCGGTCTTACAGGAGGCCGGAGATCGTCGGTCCCACTATTTTTAGGGAGACATCCCTTGCACTAGTCTACCTTACGCCTCTTGCCCACGGCTTATCCTACTTTCCCGCAGGTCAAACGCGGATGTTATTCTTCGGCCACCCTTTAGGTGATGATTGCCAGGATTTCCGACTCATCCATGATCAGCAGTTCTTCGTCTCCGATCACGACTTCCGTCCCCCCATACCGATTGAACACCACGCGGTCCCCTTCGCTCACCTGATGCTTAGCTCGGGTCCCGTCGGCTAGGAGGCGGCCATCGCCGACTGAGAGCACACGGCCTTGCTGCGGCTTATGCTGGGCCACATCTGGTAGCACGATCCCCCCGGAGGTCTGATTCTCGGCTTCGATGCGTCTAATGATGATCTTGTCGCCCAAGGGTACCAGTCTCATGGGTCTTCCTCGAATCGTTTACCAACACGGGTTGTGGGAAGTGTTCTCAGGCAATAGACGCATTGTTACACGAAGCGATAGCCGCCGACAAGGGGCCCTCCGGTCCTTGGGGGGGCGGAGGAACGCTTGGTCATGGTCAGACCGTTTGGAGCAGGGAAGACGTTGCTGCTGCAGGCCATGCAACTGGAGCCGGAAGTCTTGCTCCTCAATGCCCCACGGCCGTCATGGATCCCACCACGGCCGAGGCTGCGGAAAGGCCGATCAACATTGTAGCCAGCTACGTTC
The DNA here is from genome assembly GCA_964558295.1 of uncultured Planctomycetaceae bacterium. GTDB lineage: Bacteria > Planctomycetota > Planctomycetia > Pirellulales > Thermoguttaceae > JBDKTH01. The sequence goes on from CAZLDQ010000332.1 coordinate 3,569, forward strand.
GCGGCCAGCGGCGGCTCGGCTCGCGGCAGAAGCCTGTGAGACGGAGGGTTCCGCCGGGAAGGTAGTCGAGATGGGCGTAGGCGTTCTGAGCAGTGCCGGAGCCTTCGATCATCGCTTTAAGTGTACAGTAGTGAATGCCGGCAACCAGTTGGTAGTCGCCCTGATGGTGATGGCCCTGTAAGACGGCCACCACCTTGCCCGAGGCTTCCAGGATCTGGCGGACCTGAGGGGCGTTGCTGGCGCCATAGGGTGATCCGACGTCGAGTCGCTGGTGGACAAAGACGGTCGTGGGAAGCGAGGTCTGCGCCAGATCGGCCTGGAGCCAATCGAGTTCCTCACGAGAGATATTCGAGTCGGTCCATCGATAATTCTTCCGGCCGTAGGGCACGCCATCGCTTCGGAAACAGGCGTCGAGGAGCACGAAATGCTGGCCGTGATGGTCGAACGAATAGAAACTGCTCTTCTGGCCAACAATCTGGAGATACTCCGCCTTGCTGAGGCTGAACACGCAGTGGTTGCCCACGACGAAATGGTGCGGGCCCGGAGCGGGGCGGAGGATCTCGACGATGCGTCGCAGGTAGCCCATCTCGCCTTCCACGGTGGGGGCCGCATCGATCAGGTCGCCCAGGGTGATGACCAGATCGGTCTTGGCTGCCGTGAACTGGCGAACGGCGTCGGCACACTTGGCCGGCGTCTGGCGATAGTAGCGGGTACCGTCGGTCTCTTTCTCGGCGTAGTGCAGGTCGGTCAGGAGCCCGATCCGAACACTCGGTCGGGCATCGTCCAGTGCCGCGGCCACGGCCGGTAGAGCGGCATGGCGGGCGGCTGTCGCTCCGAGCAGAACCAGGGCCCCGCCGTGGAGGAAGGCCCGGCGGTTCAGCGCAATGGGGGCCGTTTCGTGAGGTGTTTGCATCGAACGCGCTCCATACTGGGGGGCATCTTGGCTCGCGGGTCGTGCCGTCTGATTTTACTCTACCATGGCGTCGTGGCCCCGGGCAACGGCTCGATTTCCGATCGGTTTCTGCGCTGCGGGGGGGGCAA
>CAZLDQ010000333.1:0-4580 GCA_964558295.1 uncultured Planctomycetaceae bacterium
AGGCCCACCTTCGCCGAGCCGCCTAAACTCGCCACGAACCTTCAGCCGCACCCGGGCAAGGGATTGGCTTGCAGCCTGTTCATGCGTATAGTACAACAAGGTTGTCCCGGTAGACGCAACCGTATGGCATTTCACAGGGGCCAACATGACAACAACCAATCGACAAGGACCTGCGCAGGAAGCTGTTTCCACGGATCCTGAGAGGATTCTGCGCCAGACGTTCGGCTTTCGCGAGTTCCGGCCGGGGCAGCGGGCGGTGATCGAGCATCTGTTGGCCGGACGCTCGGCGGCGGCTGTGTTTCCCACGGGCGGAGGCAAGTCGCTCTGCTATCAGTTGCCGGCGATCCTGTTGCCGGGAGTCACGCTGGTCGTCTCGCCACTGATCGCCTTGATGAAGGATCAGATCGACGCTCTGGCGGCCCGGGGAATCGCCGCCTGGCGGCTCGATTCGACGCTCAGCGTCGAGCAATATCGCACGGTGATGGACGAGGTTCGCTCGGGCCGGCTGCGGCTGCTCTATGTGGCCCCGGAACGGTTCAACAACGAGCGGTTCACCGAAGCGCTCCAGCGGATTCGCGTGTCGCTGTTTGCCGTGGACGAGGCGCATTGTATCTCGGAATGGGGGCACAACTTCCGGCCCGACTACTTGAAGCTGGCTCACTTTGCCAAGTCTTGCCGCGCCGAACGCCTATTGGCCCTCACGGCCACGGCCACCGACGCGGTGCTCAAGGACATTTGCCGGCTGTTCGAGATTGCACCCGAGTGTGCCGTGCGGACAGGCTTTTATCGCCCGAACCTGACCCTGTTGACCAAGCCGGTCACGGCGGCCGAGCGCAACGCCCTGCTCGTGGAGCGTCTTCGCAGCCGGGAGCTGGGCCCGACGATCGTCTATGTGACCCTCCAGCGCACCGCCGAACAACTGGCCGACTATCTGAGCCAGGCCGGTTTCCGTGCCCGGCCGTATCATGCGGGGATGGAAGACGACTATCGGGCCACGGTCCAGGATTGGTTCATCCAGTCGGACCACGGAATCGTCGTGGCGACGATCGCCTTTGGGATGGGGATCGACAAGTCCAACATCCGCTACGTCTACCACTACAATCCGCCCAAGAGCCTGGAGAACTTCGCCCAAGAGATTGGCCGCGCCGGACGCGACGGCCAGCCGGCGATATGTGAGATGTTTTGCTGCACGGATGACTTGAACGTGCTGGAGAACTTCGTCTATGGCGACACGCCCACGGCCGAAGCCGTGGCGGCCTTGGTCAATGACCTGTTTTCGCAAGGCGAGAGTTTTGACGTCAGTCTATATGAACTGTCGGTCGCCCACGACATCCGGATCTTGGTGGTGCGCACGCTCCTGTGTTACTTGGAACTGTTGGGATACCTGGAAGGGGGCACGCCGTTCTATTCGAGCTACCAGTTCAAACCGCGGGTTTCGTCGGCCGAGATCCTTTCGCATTTCGAGGGGGAACGAAAGGTGTTCCTGGCCAAAATGTTCCGCTTGGCCACGAAAGCCAAGACGTGGTTCACGATCGACGTGGAGAAGGCGGGACTCGCCTTGCGGTGTCCGCGCGAGCGAATCGTCCGGGCTCTGGATTACCTGGCCGAACAGCAGTGGCTGGAACTGAAGGCCGAAGGGGTGCGCCTGCGTTATCGGCGGCTGCGCGAACCGGAGGATCTGGCGTCGCTGATCGCCACGCTCCATCGGCGCACGATCCAACACGAAGACCGCGAAGTGGCCCGGCTCCGTCAAGTCCTTGTTCTGGTCGAACACGACGGCTGCCAGGTGTCGTTGCTGGGGGCTCATTTCGCCGAACCGCTTGAAAAGCCTTGCGGTCACTGCTCCTGGTGCCTAGGCGGTCAAACCCCAAACCACTTGCCCCCACGGACTGTGCCGCCCATCGACGAAGCCACGTGGCAACGGGCCCTGGAGTTGTGCAAGCAGCATCGGGGCGTCTTCTCCGATCCACGCGTGTTGGCCCGGTTCCTTTGCGGCGTCAGTTCGCCCCGACTAACGCGCAGCAAGCTGACTGGCGACCGACTTTTTGGGGCACTGGCCACCGTCCCTTTCCAGGTGCTTTATGAGCGGGCTTCGCGCGATTTCGCCACATTGCCGAAGCCCCCGTCGCCGGCAGGCAAACGGCCACCGACCAAGTCGTGACCCGACCCGCCCTTCGGGGCCCTCGGCGATGTGATGAACAGATCCTGCAATCATTCGACGGCATGCTGTCACACGGTGTAGGCATGGGATGGTATGTTTTTTGAACGAAACCAATCTCCCGACCTGTCGGCGTTCCGTGACAGCATGCCGCCCAGGCGCAAGGCGAGTACCGATTTGGTTCGCCAAGTCCCCGAAGAAACGATTCGCAATCAGGAAACGGCGTTGGCCTGCAACTGATTCGCCTGGGGCGTGACTTGGTCGATGTTCGGCGTGACGTCAGCGTCGACGTTGCCCAGGACCCAGGAGAAACCGCCGAGCACGATGCTCTGGAAGATCGGATTGGTCCAGACGTCTTCGCGATGGCCCAACGAGGTGTAAAAGACGCGGCCTTTGCCGTGCATCCGCGCCCAGGTCGACGGATAAGGCGGACGCTGGTAGCATGCGCCCTTCATACCGGCCGTTTCCTGGACCAGGATCACATGGAGATCCTTGGGGAAGTTCTTGTTGGCATACCACTCTTCATGCAGGTCGAAGCCCTCGCCAAGCTCTTCAACGCCAGGAAACTTCGGCGAGGTGACCTTCATGCGGGCCTTTTGCTGCGCACCGTGGGTGATGAACTCGCCACCGAGCATGGCGATGTAGGGATCGATTGCGTTGCCGTGAGAATGGAACGAGTCGTTGGCCGAATGGAAGCCGAAGAACCCCTTGCCGGCGGCAATCGCATCCAAAAGCCGTTGCTTTCCCGCGGCGCTCATCGGCGGAGTCTTTTCGCCCTTGTCCTGGGTCAGATCGCCCGAGGTGTAGAAGGCAATCGCGTCGAACTGATCCAGGTCGCCGTCAAACACACGGCCGTCTTTGCTGCAAACCACTTCCACGCCGTGCTGCTTGCCGGCTTCCACCATCATTTTCTCGGAATAACTTAGTTCATCGCCATCGCGTTTCACGACAGAGTGGACGAAGCCTGCACAACGGGTGAAATAGAGGATCTTGGGCGTCTGGTTCTGCGCCCCGGCGACCCAACGGAGTGGAAAAGCAGAAAGGCCCAAAAAAGCGGCCCCGGTCGAGAGCAGCATGTCGCGACGTTTCATCGAGGTGGTCTCCGGCAAGGGGGATGTCAAACGGTGACTGCAACAGTGTCCAGCATAGCTGACTGCGGGGGGCCTGCCAAGCAGTGAGCGTAACACCAAGGGAAGATGTGGGTTACGACGGGCGTTCGCCACAGGTTTGGTGCGTTCAAAACCTATCACGGGCGGACGGGGGTAGGCAACAACGGGCAATGAAGTGCCGCTCAGCTCACGGCGCCCTGGCAGGTGTCGTCAGAACAGCCGTCCCTGACTGGCCCGGCCAAGGGGAAAGGCCTTGAAACCGACTTCGCAGAGCCGGTCGACGAACGATTCCGGCCCGTGGGTACAGTAAACCTTCTTGGGGTTCACCCGGCGCACGGCTTCAAACAGCTCGTCGTAGTCGGCATGGTCCGAGAGCGGCAGCGCGTGATCGACGCGCAGGCGATACTTGGTCCGCTCGTCGATGGCCCAGCCAGTGACGGCCAAGCGGACTTCCCGGCCGGCGTGGTTCAGACGCGTACGAGGTGGAACTACCAACACCTCGCCTGGCTCGACTGATCCTTGCCAGATCGCATAGGGACCGAGGTCCACGCCCAGCGACTGGTAGATTTGACTGATCGCGTAGATATCGCGGTGCTGGCACACGTGGAAGCCTTCGGCCGTGAGCAGTCGGGTCACTTCCTGACCTTTACCCAAAGGATAGGCTTCCACCACGGGAGTGGCACCGGTTTGCAGGGTTTTCTGGATCAACGTGAAGAGTTGGTCGAGCACATCATTGCGTGGCGGCAAGCGATAGGCAGGCTGCCCAAAGGTGCACTCGATGACCAACAGGTCCGCCTGGGGGAGTTCGGCCGGTTCAGCGGTGGCCGAGGGGCTCAGTTTGAAGTCCCCCGTGTAGAGCAGCGACTGCTCGCCGTCCTCGGCCAGAAGCATTGCCGATCCGAGGCAGTGGCCGGCCGGATAGGTCGTCAGACGCAAGCCCCCCCATTCGATTGACTCTCGGTAGGGCAATTCCCGCACCAGACGCCGCCCCATGCGGTGCTGATACAAAACGGCCGTGGCCGGGGTACAAAGGGCATACTCGTGGCGAGCGATGTGGTCAGAATGGGCGTGAGAGATGAAGGCTCGAGGTTGCCGCCGGCAGAAGTCAATCGCCAAATCGGCTTTGGTCAGTTTCAGTCCACCTTCCCAATGAAACACGCCTGTCTACTCACTTCCTTGACAAGGCCTTGCCGCTTAACTTTCCCCAAGGCCACGTGGGCTGGCTTCCGGGTCACTGGGCCATCATACCCTTAGGCCGCCAAGAGGGCCAAGCTCCGGATGCTGTCAATCCGTCCAAGAGCAAAACTGGTATT
>CAZLDQ010000334.1:0-4537 GCA_964558295.1 uncultured Planctomycetaceae bacterium
CGCGCCCATGAAGACGTTTGTTGACGCCTACCTCAAGGACCTGGGAGATGTTTTGACGTGCTTGGACTCGGCACGCGTGGCCGAAGCCATTGCGTGGCTCCGTGACGTGCGCGATACGGGACACACGGTCTACATTTGCGGTAACGGGGGGAGCGCGTCAATCGCTTCGCAAATGGTGGTTGACATCCTCAAAGGCGGTTCGTTTCGCAAACAAACTCGCTTCAAGATGATCGGCTTGACTGACAGCATCGCCACGATCACTGCCTACGGCAACGACGAAGGCTACCACACCGTGTTCGTCGAGCAGTTGAAGAACTTCGCTCAGACAGGGGATTTGCTGATTGCGATTAGCGGCAGCGGCAACAGTGAAAACGTGCTTCGCGCGGTGGAGTATGCCCATACGGTTGGGTGCCGGACGATCGGCCTGACGACCGGCGAAGGAGGCAAGCTTCGCGACCTGGCGCAGCTTCCTCTGCTCGTTCCTTCGAAGCATATGGGACGCTTGGAGGATTGCTTCTTCATTCTGACGCACATCATGGCTTATGCCTTCATTGAAGGCGATTGAGGCAAGGAGATAACCATGCCCCAACCGATCAAGCGACGAGATTGGCTCAAGGCGGCCGGATGGGGATTGGGGGCGATGGCCTCCGGCGTGGTGGCGGCCGATACGGGGAATTCTGCCCCTTCACCCGCCGCGGGTGAGTCCGGGAAGCCGCTTCCTGCGGGGGGCGGTGAGATTGTCTTCCAACGGCGGATTCCGGTGAAACGGCGAGTCGATGTGTTCATTGCCGGGGGTGGACCGGCCGGCGTCGCTGCGGCGATGGCCGCGCGTACCCAAGAGGCTCGCGTCTTCGTTGCCGAGCAGCATTCGTGTTTCGGCGGGATGGGCACGGCCGGCCGGGTCCCCGTGTTCATGCAATTCACCGATGGCATCCATTTTCTGGCCGGAGGGATGGGCGAGAAGATCTTCAAACGGATGAAGGCCGAGGGCCCCCACGTTCCAGGAACGATCATCGATGCCGAGGTGCTCAAGCGGGCCTACGATGATCTGATGGTCGAGTCGGGTGCCGACTTCTCGTTCTACACGACCCTAATCGGCGTAGAGAAGACCGACGCACGGATCACGCATGCGATCTGTGCTGCGCCAAGCGGGATCTTTGCGGTGGAAGCCAAGGTATTCATCGACGCAACAGGCAACGGCGATCTGGCGGCGATGGCTGGTGCGTCGTTCGAAAAAGGGGATGAGGAGGGGAACCTTATGCCCGGCACCCTCTGCAGCACCTGGACGGGAATCGACTGGCGGACCTATCAGGCCAACAAGGCCAAAGGCCCCCAACCCGACGGGGCCATGCTCGAAAAGGCGTTTGCTGACGGCGTGTTCACCGTCCGAGATGAACACCTTACCGGCATGCACTGCATGGGCGATGATTTGGGGGGCGGGAATATCGGCCACACCTTCGGTGTGGACGCCACCGACGAGGTCTCGTTGACCAAGGCACTCGTCTGGGGACGCCGAAGCCTGACAGAATACGAGCGGTACTACAAACACTATCTCAAGGGCTTCGAAAATCTCAGGCTTGTAGCCACCGGCTCCCTGCTCGGGGTGCGCGAAACCCGGCGGATCATGGGCGACTATGTCATCAATATCGAGGATTACCTGAAACGGGCCACGTTTGACGATGAGATCGGCCGCTACGCCTATTCGATCGACAACCATCCGAGCAAGCCGGGCAAGGACACGTACGAGCAACACCGCAAAGAGTTTGACGAGCAGTTTCGCTATCAACGCGGTGAAAGCTACGGAATCCCCTATCGAATTCTGACTCCCAAGGGGTTGGCAAACGCCCTCGTGGCCGGCCGCTGCGTGAGTGCCGACCGGATGGTGCATGGCTCGCTCCGTGTCATGCCTGGTTGTTTCATCACCGGTCAGGCGGCCGGAGTGGCCGGGGCAATGGCGGCCGGCACCGACGGCTTGACGCACGAGGTCAATGTCAAGCAACTCCAGCAGCGGCTTAAACGAATCGGAGCTTTCTTGCCGAACGCCTGAGAGGAGTAGACGCCGCCTTGCCTATTCCGCCTGAACCAAGGGAATATCTACGAGGTGCTGCGTGACGAACCAAGCCTGCTTCTCGTTGAGCCGAATCACGTCGCTGATCAACAAGTCGTTGGTGCCGTCGTCTCCCGAATGGGCGGCCTCATTTGCGGCCTTGTGGGCGGTCTTGAGAATGATCTCATGGGCTTCGAGCAGCCGTGAAAGCTGCACGGGCACTTCCTCGCGTCCCCGGGGGGGTTGGGGGATTTGGGTGATCTCGGCCACATCGTGGGCCATGACAATGGCGATTCCGCCGAGCATCTGAATCCGCTCGCCGATCTCATCGATCAGCTTCGACTGTTGCTCGAAGTGCGTGTCGAATAGTTGGTGCAACGCAGTGAAAGTGGGGCCCGTCACCTGCCAGTGGTGCTTCTTGTAGAGGTCTCGCAAGGTCAGTGTGTCGGCCAGGATCTGGTTCAAGGCGTCGATACTAGCGCGGCACGTCTCTTCGCTCAGTCCATTGGGAAGGACAACGACCGTGCCGAATTCCTGTATCTCCGGGACATTCTTGGTGTGTTGCCCCAGAAGCGGCTGCGACATAGTGACGTCGTGTTCCCGCTCGCCAACCGTCGTGGTCGACTTGGTCTTGGTAACTTCCGCTGTCATGGCTTTCGTTCCTTTCTCTCGTTTTGCAGGCGTGAGGATTGCTGTTCCTGACTCTTCAGGCCGAACGGGATCATTCCTGTTCAGTCTGTCTAGGAAATGCAAATGGCATGCCTGAACGAGAGAAGAGTGTTTCTGTCACTGCAAGCCATGACAGAGACCCGACGTGGTGCCGTTCCGCAGGGGGCTTTTCCCGGCAACGGCAAGCGGTCAGAAACCATCGCCCGCCGAATCGAATTGCTCGAATTCACTGTAGGGTTTTTGGGCAAGGTTCTCAAAACGGGTGAAGTCCTGCAGCCAGAGAAGCTTCACTTCACCGGTCGGGCCGTTGCGCTGCTTGGCTACGATGATCTCCGCTTTGCCAACAAGGTCTTGCGCGAGAGCTTCTTCCTTGGTGTGGTAATACTCTTCACGGTGAACGAACATCACTACGTCGGCGTCCTGCTCGATCGCTCCCGATTCACGGAGATGGCTCATGCGCGGTCGGTTGTCCTTTGTAGCCTCGGCTTGGCGGTTCAACTGGGCCAGGCAGAGCACGGGGACTCGCATTTCGCGGGCGAGCCCTTTCAGACGCCGGGCGATCTTGGCCACCTGCTCCTGGCGGGGATCGCGAGCGTTGTCTGGCTCGATCAACTGAAGATAGTCGATTACGATCAGCCCGAGCTTAGCCTTGCGTTTGAGTCGTCGTGCACAGGCGGCGATTTCGGTGACCGTGCGGCTGGGAGTATCGTCGATGAACAGCGGCGCCTTGCTTAGCTTGGCGGAAGCTTCCACGAGCCGGTCGCGATCCTCGCCCGACATGTATCCGCCGCGGAACTTCTTGCCGTTGATTTTTCCCCGGGCGCAGAGCATACGTTGCGCCAACTCGACCCGCGCCATTTCCAGGCTGACGAAGAGTGTGGTTATGTTGGAGTCGACGCACACCGCGTCGGCGATATTGCTGGCAAAAGCCGTCTTGCCCATACTTGGCCGGGCGGCCAGGATGATCAACTCGGATTCATGCAACCCGCCGGTCATTTCGTCGAGGTCGATGAAACCAGTCGGAGTACCGTTGGAACCGCCTTTCTCCAGACGCTTGTCGATCTGCTCGAAGGTTTCGATCAGGATGTCGTGCATGCAGGCGACTTGGTCGTTACTCCGCTTGTCGTGCACGGCAAAGATTCTCTCTTCAGCCCGGCTGAGCAACTCGCGGGGATCGAGGGTCGGGTCGTAGGCGTCACGGAGAATTTCGGTGCTGGCATGAATCAGTTCGCGGAGCGTGGCTTTGTCGCGCACGATTCGCGAGTAATACTCGGCGTGGGCCGCCACGGCTACGGATTGGACGACCTCGGCCAGATAGGCCGCGCCGCCGACCGCTTCGTAGTCGCCCGACCGACGCAGATGCTCGACCAGAAGTGTTGTGTCGATCCGCCCCCCCTCGTCGTTCATCGCCAGGATATGGGCATAGAGCTTGCGGTTGGCGTCGGAGTAGAAGTCGTCCGGGCGCAACATCAGCGCCACATCGTCACACAAGCTCGGATCCAGGAGCAGACTGCCCAGAACGGCTTTCTCGGCATCAAGGTTTTGGGGGGGGAGACGATCAAGAATCTCGGAACTGAGCTTATCCGCCGAGTGAGTGGTGTCGATGCGTCCAGGCGTAACCATGGCGGCCCATCCTTCCAGGGGAACTCCCACGCCAAATAGCAGGACCCGCCGACGATTGTTCCCGTGAATCGTCCAGCGGGTCGTCTCGCATCATAAAGGTTGCGAGCAGGGTTGGCAACCAGGGCAGCCCGAACGAGGGAGTAGGGAATCGACATAGGTAAGCCCTCGCGGGCTGTCCCTGTCACACCACCGTGCGTA
>CAZLDQ010000335.1:0-4536 GCA_964558295.1 uncultured Planctomycetaceae bacterium
CTTCCGAAGTCTCCAAGACTTCGGAAGTCTTGATTGCGGCTCGGCCGCGCTACGACTCCGGGAAAGCCGTGCTACTCGCGGATCCAGGCCTTGTAGATCCACTCCAGGTCGGCGTCGGTGGGCGTGCCGGCGTAGGCGACGACGCGGTAGCGGAGGTCGACCGACTTGCCCGCGGCCAGCTTCCACGGCTCGTTCAGGAAGTTGAACGGCGTCGGGGAGATGAACCCATAGTCGCGGGTGAACCAGCGGCAGTCTTTCCACGGATTCGTGGGGTGATTCAGCAGGGCGATCCCCTCGATCCCGTCGCCCGGTGCGCCCGCCCGCTTGTTGTAGTAGGTACACCAGCCGGCCGGCTGTCCGAAGGTCGCCTTCTCCCCGCTCTTTCCGAAGGAGTTTTCGAGCTTGCCGCCGGCCTTGGGGGCCAGGTCGGGGGCCGCGCGGACCGAAAACAGGGAGTGATTGGTCTTCTCGATCGTCACGTCGGTCACGGCGGTCCAGCGGATGGCCGCGTCGATCCATCGCTTCTGCCCGTCCACGACGTGGATGGTGAACTTCCGTGTGTCGGTCATCACCGGCGACTGGCCGGGCTTGCGCCACTCGCACTCGTCGAGGATCTCCACGGACTGGTCCGTCACCTGCCCGAGTTTGGGCCCCTTGGAGACGATCTGCCCCAACGCGTTCGGCCCCTGCCAGTAGTTCCCGCCGCAGACGCGGTCGCAGGCGAAGAAGATCGAGTGGTGGTGCGGATACGGCTCGCTGGTCTCGGTGGTGAGTGACGCGCCGGAGAGCGGACCGGCAAAGGGAAAGACGTAGGGATATTTTTGGGTCGTCTCGGCCCGATAGCCGGCGATCAGGGTCTTGCCCAAGCGGATCGCGATCTGCCGGCCGTCCAGGGAAACGGTGAGCTTGTCGGCGAAGGCCTGGGGAGCGGCCTCAGCGGCCGAGCAGGCCCCGAGCCAAGGCATGCCCAAGGGAACCGCTGCGGCCAGGGAGGCTTTCAGGAAACGGCGTCGCGTGGGGATGGGATCGGTCATGAGGCTGGCTCCGTCGGAATTGCGTGGGAGTCCGCCGGACAAGTCCGGCCGCTACACAACCATAGCCGCGCCACGCGAGAACGTCTACATCCCCTCCGCCCTCCGCGTACTGCCTACTGCGTACTGCCTACTGCGTACTGCCTACTGCGTACTGCCTACTACACGGAGGACTCTCACCGTTATTCGCCGCCTGTTGCAAATCTCCTGGTGGCTGACCAAGCTGGGCGTGCTGGGCACGCTCCTCGGGGTGATCATTGCCATCCCGTCCCTCTACCGCCGGGTGGATGAAGAGATTCGTCGCCGGGCGGAAGAGCGATTTGCCCGCCATTACGTCGGCTTGTCGGTAACGGTCCGCTCCGCCCAACTCAGGGAAGGAGAAGGGATCGAGCTTCGTGGGCTGAGATTCTCAGCCCCCAACGGAGACGGTCCGCACGGGGAACTGCTCACCGTGGAAGAAGTCTTCTTGAGTTGTCGGGCCGACTGGGAAGAACTGTTCCGCGGGGAGCCGGAGATTCGCCGCGTCGTGGTTCGCCGTCCGCATCTGCGGGTCACACGCTGCGCCGACGGCTCCTGGAGCACCAGCCGCCTGTTCCCCTTGCCCAAGTTCAGCCAGCGTTCGCCGGAAGTGGTGATCGAAGACGCCCTGGTCGAGATCGTCGACCCGCTCAAAGCCTCACCGTCCACACTCGCCCTACGAGACGTCGACTTCGTGCTGGCCCCACCCTCGCCCGGAATGCATTTGCGTAAACTCCAGGGGACCTGTACCGGCGATTTCGTCCGCCAAGTGACCTTCGAAGGACTGGTCAATCCCTACGCGCCGCAGTGGACCATCGGCGGAACGGTCGATAGCCTCGAGGTTTGCCGTGAACTGCGCGAGGCCTTACCCGCCCCGTTGATCGGACACCTTGCCGAGTTGGGCTCACTGCGAGGCCAAGTCAAGTTGGCCTTCCGCCTGACCAACGATCCGGCCGTCACGCCGCAATTCAGCTACGATGTCTCGGGACAAATCTCCCAAGCCAGCGTCGATGATCCGCGCCTGCCGCATCCGCTCACCGATCTGCAAGCCCAATTCCGCGTAAACACCGAGGGGATCGCTCTCGACGGCCTGTTTGCCACCAGCGGGCCAACCACCCTCCGGGTCCCCTCCTACCGCCGCGCCGGATTCGCCCCCAACAGCCCCCAATGGCTGGAAGCCGAGGTACGCCAACTGGAACTGGACCACCGGGTACTGGAGATCCTTCCCAGTTCGCTGCAGAACCATTGGTACAACTACCTGCCTGCCGGACAGATCCATGCCACGGTGAAATTGGCCTACGATGGCCACACCTGGCAGCCGGATCTCGCGATCCAATGCGTGAATGTGTCGTTCAGTTACCACAAGTTCCCCTACCGACTCCAGCAGGGCCAGGGCTCGCTGACGCTCAAAGACAACGCCCTTCTGGTGAATCTGACCGCCTACAGCGGCAGTCAGCCGGTCCGGATCACCGGCCGCATCCAGCAGCCGACCACGGCGGCCACGGGCGACGTCGAGGTCCGCGCCGAACAGATCCCGCTGGACGACAAACTCCTCAGCGCGCTGCCCGGCAAATCACGCGATGTGGTCCGTTCGCTGCACCCCCACGGGACAATCCAGACCTTCTATGGCCGCTTCTGGAGGGAACAGACCAATCAACCGTGGCACAAGCAGTTGCAGATGGACGTCAATCATTGCTCGATCCGCTACGAGAAATTCGCCTACCCGCTGTCGGACATCTACGGTTCCCTCGACATGCTCGACGACCATTGGACCTTCCGCAACCTGCGCGGGATAAACGATACCGGGGTGGTCACCTGCAACGGCCAACTTGCTCCAATGCCGGATGGGTGCGAGCTACTCTTGAATTTTGCCGCAACCAATGTCCCGCTGGAAGAAGAGCTTCGCGACGCCTTAGGGCAACCGAACATGCAACAGGTCTGGAACGACCTGCGCCTGCGAGGCATGGTCGACCTGCAAGCTCAAGTCGCCTACCGCACCGGCGACCGCCGCCCCCAAGTCGGTTTCCGCGCCGAGTTTCATAGCGAGAACACGTCGATCGAGCCGGTACCGTTCCCCTACCGCCTGGAGAAGCTTCGTGGCGTGCTGGACTACCGTGACGGCCAAGTCACGATCGAAAAACTCCGCGGCGAGCACGGCGCGGCGGAACTGACTGCGGCCGCCCGCTGCACGTTTCTGCCCGACGGCAGTTGGCATCTCTGCCTGGATCACCTCGCCGTGGACCGGCTTCGCTTCGACGACCGCGAGTTGATACAGGCCCTTCCCCTGCGGCTCAAACATACGATCGTCGGCCTGAATCCTGTCGGCCCGACCAGCCTGACCGGAACCTTCGAGTTCGCCCGTGGCGGCCAACCGGGCGATCCACTCACAGCACGCTGGGACCTCGACGTGGGCTTCTGCCAAGGAAGTGTCGATTTCGGCCTCAAACTCGAAAACCTCAACGGCGGGATGAAACTCGTCGGCGACTTCGACGGCCAGCGCTTCCAATCGCGCGGCGAGTTGGACATTGATGCCGTTAGCTACCGCAACCTTCAATTCACGCGCGTCGCCGGCCCCTTCTGGATCGACGACGACCAGGTCTTGTTTGGCACCGAGGTTGACCGTTTCCGCCGGGCACGTCCCGAGGGCCCCCAGACAGGCCAGGCCCCCCGACCTCTTACCGGCCAACTCTTCGGCGGCACCCTCTTCGGTAACGGCTGGGTCGCCCTCGGCGCCACGCCTCGCTACGGGCTCAGTGCCACACTCTCCCAGGCCGACCTGACACGCTGCGCCCAGGAAATGCTCCCCGGGCAGCAAAACCTGTCGGGCCAAGTCCTGGCCACGGTCAACCTCCACGGCGAAGGACGCAGCCTGAACTCTCTCGGCGGCCACGGCAGCATCCACCTGCGCAACGCCGACATCTACGAGTTGCCCGTGATGATCTCCCTGCTAAAAATCCTCAGCATCCGCGAACCAGACCGGACGGCGTTCAGTGCCAGCGACATCCACTTCCGCATCGAAGGCCCCCACCTCTACTTCGACCCGATCAACTTCAGCGGCGATGCGATCAGCCTGGAAGGCAAAGGGGAAATGGACTTCCAGACCGCCATCAACCTTCAGTTCCGCGCCCAATTGGGACGCAATGAACTTCACTTGCCGGTCCTCCGAGAGGTCCTCGGGGGGGCCAGCGAACAAATCCTGATCCTCCACGTCGAGGGAACCCTGGAAGACCCTATCACACGGCGAGAACCGTTCCCCGTGGTCCAGCAAGCCCTCCAGGGCTTCCGTTCCGATCCGCAAAAATCAACCCACTCGACCAGTTCTTCCTCCCAAGTCCTCCGTTGGCGTCCCAACGAGTGGTTCCGATTGCCGAAGAAATAGAAAGGTGAAACGGATTAGAGCTCAACACGCGGGAATGGAATGTATGGTTAGATAGATAAGGGAGCATCCCCCCCAAGTCGCTCCACTCCCACCTTCCAACGTCCAGCT
>CAZLDQ010000336.1:0-4505 GCA_964558295.1 uncultured Planctomycetaceae bacterium
GAACGGAACGGAACCGAACCCATCCCTTGGGTTCGGTTCCGTTCCGTCCGGCCGAAGCGAAACCTCCTCCGAAACCGCCCCGCCGGCCAGTGGCGAAGCCTCGATCGACTGGGACGCCGTTTGCCGCCTGGCCAACGCGGCTTGCCTCGAACTCGGCAAGCTCCCCGACTGCCAACGCGAGGCACGCCCTGGCCAGACTCCACGCCTCCGTGCCGACACTCCCCAGGACCGCGGCCTCATCCTTCGCGTTTGTGCTCGCACCCACCAGGGCGTGCTACCGGCCAACTGGCTTCCCGATGCGATCCAGGCCACAATCCGCGCCAGTCCACGGGAGCCGTGGGCCTACCTCCAACGCTGCCTGGCCAACATGGCCGGCAAAGCCAAGCCTCAGAAGCTCGACCTGACTGCCATGCTCGATGGTCTCGACATCCCCGAGCGGCTCCTCAAACCCAAACACGTAGTCCGATGAAGTACTCCACTACGAATATGCGACTCCCAACCCCCTACTACCACGACGACCAAAGCACCCTTTACCACGGCGAGGCCCTCGCGCTTCTGACCGCGATGCCCGCCGAGTTCTTCGACGCGACCGTTACCGACCCGCCGTATTCCTCGGGAGGCCTCTTCCGTGGCGACCGGGCCGGCTCGATGACGACCCGGTCCAAGTACCAGCAGACCAGCAGCAAAGCCGAGTATCCCGACTTCGCCGGCGACACCCGCGACCAACGCGGTTTTCGCACTTGGTGTGCGCACCGTTCGACGTGGTCCGCGAGATTGCCCGCATTGCTTGGCGACCCGAGGCCCGGATCCTCGATCCGTTTGCCGGCTCAGGCACGACCCTTTTGGCCGCCAAGGCCCTCGGCGTTGATGCCATCGGTATTGAGATCACCGAGGCCTATTGCCAAATCACGGCCGACCGACTCCGCCAGGCTGTCCAACCGTCGGCCGCGACCGATCCAAAGCTGTTTTGAGTCTATGAGTCCACCCGTCATTTCCACCAAAGGAGTCCCTTTCATGTCTTCCGCCGCTGCCCTCGAATCCCAAGACACGACCACCGAAGCCATCGAAACCAAGGAGCCAGCTGCCGAAAAGATCCGGCCCGCCGATGAAACGATCGAAGCCGCCGGCGAGCCGGCCGAAGAAACGCCACCGGCCGACCAGTCAGCGTCTGCCGAGGCCGTTGCCATGGTGACAGAAACACGCGAGGAAATCGCCCTGCGCATCCACCGCGAACAGATCGCCGAGCTACAGCAGGAGATCGCCGACCTGGCCGTTCAGATGGCCGACCATCAGGCCAAGCTAACGAACCTGAAAAAGGACTACAAGGGGAAGGTGCAAGAGCTGGCCAACCTTCGCGCCCGCGGTCCGCTGGAAGAAGCCGAAGCCGAGGAAACCTATCCGCTTTTGGAGCCGCCTGAGCCGACCTCAGCCGCCGACCAGGCCGCCGAGCCGGCCTACAAGAGTCTGCCGGTCAAAGAACTGGGCTACACCGAGAAGGAAGCCGAAGCCCTCAACGCCGTGGACGTGGCGACCATCGGCGACCTGCAGGCTCGCATCGACCGCTTGGGATTCCGCTGGACCGACGCCATGCCCGGCTATGGCGAAGAATTCCGCGGCCGAACCTCCGACCTCTTCTTCGAGTTCTTCAAGACGCATCCGGCCGACCAGCCGCCG
Organism: uncultured Planctomycetaceae bacterium; assembly: GCA_964558295.1. Lineage (GTDB taxonomy): Bacteria > Planctomycetota > Planctomycetia > Pirellulales > Thermoguttaceae > JBDKTH01. The sequence continues at coordinate 1,675 of CAZLDQ010000336.1, forward strand.
GCCGACCATGCCGAACCGCCGCCGGCCGTGGAACTGCCCGCCGGCGCCACGGAAGCCAAGACCATCCGGCTCATTGCCGACGTCAGCTTCAACGGAGAAACCCCGTGGAAAGAGGGCGACGTTGCAACGGCCTACGTCGACCGCGACGGCGACGTGTTCCTCTGCCGCAACCCCGCCGCCGCGGACCCCGAACGCGCCTACATCACGCCGGAGGAGTACGAAGACGCCGACGTGGAGGAGACCCGCCAGCTAATGGCCCAATGCTCCCAAGCCGCTGAAGAGTCTTTCAAGGCCAATCCGTTCGCGTCGCCTGCGGAAGCCGCCGTCGATTTTGACCGCCGTCTAGCCCGGATTCAATCCGAAGACGCTAGCGCGACAGCGCCAACCACGGAGGATGACGACCAGGCCGCTTGCGTCCCGATCCACCAGCCGACCCGCAAGCGAAAGAGCAAAAGGACCAAGGCCAAGTAGACCCAACCCAACCCACCGACTAACCCCCCGCGGCCGGGCCCGGCGGCCAAGTTTCCGCCCCGTCACTGACGCCGCCGGCCCCCAGCCCGGGTATTCACAATTCCCGACATACCCGCAACGTCACTCGTTGGCTTCCAATCGTAACGAGGCGGGAGGTCGAGCAAACTGGGCAAGTAAGAAGCTGTTGCACCGCCTCGACCAACTTCTCCGACTTATTGGCGACCCTTCGCTAGCCACTAACATTCAGCTTCTGAAACGAGATTTGGCGAGAGTTCACGATCAGCTTAATCGCTATCCTTCCGAAAGCAGCTTTCTGTCTCTCGTTACGCTCGTTGAATCGACGATTGCTCAACGCAAGTGGAAGGAGTATTCGGCCGATTTACTGAAGCGACTTGAACAGGCAGTTGACGTCGGGTATCGGCAGCCGCATTTCCGCTTCGAGGATTACGACTTGGCTCGCCGCCAGCTTCAAACGGCGCAGGTCGTTACAGGTCCTCGGATCGACCTTGAAACTCTTGCTTGGGGTGACATTGAGGATGATGGCGAAGAAGGCAAAGAAACGGATCTCCCTTGAGACGAGCGCCATTGTCTACCAGCTTCACGGGCACTCCCTCATGCAATCCGCGGTTGCCAAGGTAATCGGCAACGACCGGGTTGAGGTGTCTCGCTTCGTTCGCATGGAATACCTGCGAGGTTTCATCCTCAACCTCATCGAGTTCTATTTCCTCATCGAGGCATCCGATTCTGTTTCTGACGCCATAATCGACTGGACCCAGAAAGTCCACCAAGAACGAAAACTTAAGGTTGTCCTGTTGACCATCTCTGGTTGGCTTGTTGGGCACGAGGATTGGCAAGCGAAAGATAAATCGCTTCGGCGTTTGGGAGATGAGATTGTTCGTCTTGTTTATGCTTTCGATGACACATATCGGACGGCGTCAAAAGACCCTTTGAAGTGCCAACTGGGGCGGGTCTTCTTCCCAAAGCGCACGTTTGATTCAGATATGCTGCTTGATTTCTACGAGCAGGGCGATTCAGCGTGGCGTCCCAGGATGCAGCCTATGCAACTTCCGTGCCGTTCAGCGCCGATCCCTTGGAGCGAAGAGGATTGACCTTCATAGCATGTCGCGACGGAATGAGTTCCGTGACTTCCGTGGATATGTGACGCAGGCGGAACGCCTGGAGGACGCAGAACGTACGTCTAATACGATCCCAAAATGTAGCCAGTGCGAGCGACTCGGCGATTCAATCATAGCACTGCACATTCCTCCCAAAGTGGCCTTGATTACTGCCGACAGAGCTTTCGTGCCGTTTGGCCAGATACTTGGACGAGAAATCAGACTGCTCCCTTCGCTCGCCGAACTAAAACGTCAAGTCATCGGACAACAATCGGGCGACTCATCGTCGGCAGCCTCATAGGAATTGCTTCACCGCGATGAGGAGGTTTGCGGTGGTGGCGTAGTCGTTGGCCTGTGCCCGGCTAATCACAACGCTTGACACGTCCGCATTGCCGGCCCTATACTTCTGGACGTGACGGGGCGGGGAGCCTCTATTGATCCCCGCCGCTTGGGCGACAACTCACGAGCGACACGCGGACCCCTTGGGATTCGGCTTGCACACCGAGCCAAATCCCGAGTGGTCGCCTATTGCGCCCATCGGATTCCACCCTCTCGGCCACTCTGGCCACAACCGGGCCGCGGTTCGTGATCCCGCCGCCCGACACCCTCGGCGCTGGCTGGCGACGCCCCGCCCTCTGTCCACGTCGCCGGCCTGCGCCCGCCTTCTGTCAACCGTTTCCCCTGTTTCTCTCTCTCCAAGGAGCCTGCCGTGACTGCGCTACGTTCGTTTGTCGTCCTCTTGCTGAAAGCCCGCGCGTTTTTGGGGGCCGACGTTCTCAAGGCCCTGGCCGGAGCCGCCGCGGCCACGCCGGAACTGATTGAAAAGGCCTGGCCCTTGCCGGCCAAGGGTGAAGTGGCCGTCTATCTGGCCGGCCTCGGCGTACATCTGGAGCCGCCGGCCTCCCAGGTGGTCTTGCCCGTCTGGGAAGCCGCCTTGGCCGATCAGGTCGCCGCAATCTACGCCGCCGATCCCGTCGCCTTTGAGTCCGCTTTGGAAGCCTACGCGGCCGACCCCGTCGGCGCGGAGGCCCAGCTCCGCGGCCTAGTCGAGGCGTGGGCCGCCGAGGAAGGCTATGGCGTCGACCCCGCCACCATTGCCCTGATTATCGAGTTGATTACGGTCTACGGGCCAAAACTCCTGGAATTGATCCGCAAGCGTCGCCAGGATCGGAATCCCAAACCCGAACCCGCCCTATAACCACCGTTGCGACCCGTGGCCCCCGGGCGTTTCCGCCCGGGGGCCCA
>CAZLDQ010000337.1:0-4476 GCA_964558295.1 uncultured Planctomycetaceae bacterium
CCCCGCGTCGTTCCCCCGCCCCCTTTCGGGCTCAGTCCGGTTGTGGTGGGGACTACCTGCTGCCTAGTCTCGGCCATCGCTTATGCGACGGCCCACGGATGTTTGTGCGCCTTGTCGGACCTGAATCCAGCGTGGGTCATCTGCGTGAAGGAAACGGTCACCGTCGCGCTGCTCGGGCCGTGGTTGGCCTATCGGTCCTGGCATGGGCAGATCGCCTGGCCCAGCCGGCGAAGCTTGGCGACCCTGGTGCTGGTGGCCCTGGCCGTTCAGGTAGTTGGCAACCAGGGTTTGCTTTGGGCCTTGGGGATGCTTGGGATTAGCATCGCCGTTCCTGCGATGATGGGGATGAACCTGTTGAGCACAGCCTTGCTCGGTTGGCTGGTCCTTGGTGAACGGATTACGCGGCGGACCCTGGTGGCCATTGGCCTGTTGGTTCTGGCAGTCATCTTGCTGAAGGCGGGGGCCGGGGCCGATTGTCAGTGGGTCAGTTCCGACCCGATGACCGTTGTTTTGGCTCTGGCCACCTGCGCCCTGGCCGGCTTCGTGTTCGCCACGATGGTCGTGGCGATCCGCAAGTCGGTCACCGAAACCACGCCAACCGTGGTGATTCTCGTCCTCTTCACCGGCGTTGGCACGTTGAGCCTGGGGCCGTTGAGCTACTGGCAATTGGGCACGGCAGGGATCCTCGCCACGGAGCCCAGTGCCCTGGGACTGATGCTCCTGGCTGGCGTGCTGAACCTGATCGGCTTCGTCTCCTTGACCAAGGGGTTGCAGTTTGCCACCGCGGTGCAAGCCAACGTGATCGGCGCCTCGCAAGTGGCCATGGCCGCGGTGATCGGAATGCTCATTTTCCACGAAACGCCCAGTTCCAGCCTCCTCGTCGGCGTTGGCCTGACAATCACGGGGATGGTGATGATCGAACGGCCGAGCTAAAGGCCCTGTACAGAATTGGGGCATTTCTGAAGGCGGAAATTGCCATAATTCCCTCCTGCCTTGCCCGGCGGCCGTTGCCGTTGATAATCTTCTTGGTCACCAAGACAATGGACTCGTGTTGGCCCCGTTCGAAAGTCACCCGAGCAAGGGGTTGTATTTTCGACGGTGTTTGGTGAAATAAACAGCTTGACACGCTGCGCCATCTGAGACGGGCCGCCCCTCTTCCTTTGTTTGTATAGAGACTGCCGTGAGCAACCACGTCGTTCAAGAACAGTTCAAGGCCCTGGCCGCCCGGGCGGAAGAGGCCTACCGCCAGCGGGCGGGTGGGGAACGGATTTTCATCCAAGTCGGGTCGGCCACTTGTGAACATGCGGCCGGGTCGAACGAAGTGATGGACGAGTTCCGCAAGCACATCGCCGCCAGCGGACGCAACGACATTGTGCTCCGCCAGACCGGCTGCACCGGTCGCTGCAGTCGGGAACCGATCGTCGGCGTGTTCAAGCCCGGCCAGATGCCAGTCAAGTACGAAAAGGTCGACCGGGAACTGGTCCACGAACTGTTTACCAAGCATGTGCTCAAGGACGAGCCGCTTCTGGACCATGTGCTGGACGGCCCGATCCCTCATCTTCCCAAGTACGAACTGCTCTACTGCTCCAGCGCCCGCTGCAATTGGAAGGGGAAAGAAGTCTGCGGGGGCCATTTGGAAGGGAAGCTTAAGGCGAAGGGGGTCTCGGAAGAGCAGGTCCAGGTGATTCCGGCCAGTTGTTTCGGCGCGTGCACCGGGAAGACCGTGGGCACCTGCGGCCATCTCTTGGTCCGGCCCGACAAGGTCCTCTATCGAATCACGTCCGAGGCCGACCTGGAGGAGGTGATCGAGGAGCATGTGCTCCACGGCCGGGTCGTGGATCGGCTCAAGGTCCGCCAAAAACCGGTCAGCCGGGAGTTTTTCGAGCTCTATGGTGACGTGGCCTTCTTTAATCGCCAAAGCCGGGTGGCCCTGCGACACAACGGCGTGATCGATCCGACGAGCATCGACGAGTATTTTCATTACCGAGGCTTCGAGGCCCTCGCGAAGGTACTGGAAAAAGGCGATCCGCAGTGGGTCATCAAAGAGGTGACCGCGTCGAAGCTTCGCGGCCGGGGGGGCGGCGGCTTTCCCACGGGCCAGAAGTGGGCCATGGCCGCAGCAGCCGCCGACAAAACCCGCTATCTGATCTGCAATGCCGACGAAGGCGATCCCGGCGCGTTCATGGACCGCTCGATGCTCGAATCGGATCCGTTCAACGTCGTCGAAGGCATGCTCATCGGCGGCTTCGCGATCGGAGCCAGCCGCGGGTTCTTTTATATCCGCGCCGAGTATCCCCTGGCCATTGAACGAATCCAGAATGCGATCAACGAGTGTCGCAAGTGCGGGCTGCTGGGCAAGAACATCCTCGGCTCGGGCTTTGATTTCGACCTGGAGATCCGGCTCGGGGCGGGGGCCTTCGTCTGCGGCGAAGAGACGGCGCTGATCCACTCGATCGAAGGCGAGCGCGGCCCGCCCCGTATCCGGCCTCCTTTCCCCACGGAAAAGGGTCTCTGGGGGAAACCCACGGTGATCAACAATGTCGAGACCTTTGCCAACATCCCGGCAGTGATCCACTACGGCGCCGATTGGTTTGGTCGCATCGGCACGGCCAGCAGCGGCGGCACGAAGGTCTTCGCCCTGGCTGGCAAGATCACGCACACCGGCCTGGTGGAAGTCCCCATGGGGATGACCCTCCGCGAGATCGTCTTCGACATCGGCGGCGGCCCCCTGGGCGGCAAGCAGCTCAAGGCGATCCAGACCGGCGGTCCGGCCGGCGGCTGCATTCCAGCCAGCATGATCGACCTGCCCGTCGATTTCGACTCGCTCTCCAAGGTCGGCTCGATCATGGGCTCCGGCGGAATGATCGTCCTGGACGAGGACGATTGCATGGTCGACGTGGCCAAGTTCTTCATGTCCTTCTCGCAGGACGAGTCGTGCGGCAAGTGCACGCCCTGCCGGGAAGGAACGACCCGGATGCTGGAGATTCTCGAACGGATCACCAGCGGCGAGGGGACGATGGCCGACCTGGACAAGCTCGAACGGCTGGCCCGGCTGGTGAAGAAGTCGTCGCTCTGCGGCCTGGGCCGAGCGGCGCCGAACCCCGTGCTGAGCACGTTAACCCACTTCCGCGACGAGTATCTGGCACATGTCAACGAGCGCCGCTGCCCGGCGAAGAAGTGCGTGGCCCTGATCCGTTACGAGATCAACCCCGAGAAGTGCGTCGGCTGCACAGTCTGTGCCCGCAACTGCCCGGTCAATTGCATCGCCGGTAACCGCCGCGAGCCGCACGTGATCGACCAGATGCGGTGCATCAAGTGCGGCCGTTGCTTCCAGGTCTGCCGGTTTAATGCCGTGTTGCGATCGTAGAAGAAATGGGAAGAGAAGGGGTGTAAAAAAAAGGGGGACGCGGGGGACTACCCTCTTCCCCTTTTGCTTTCCCTTACACACTTTTGTGAAGACCATGCGAAAGAAAAAGATCAACCTGACTATCGACGGCAATCGGATCAGTGTTCCGGAAGGGACGACGATCATGGAGGCGGCCGAGCAGTTAGGAATCCATATTCCCCGGCTGTGCTACCATCCCGACTTGAGCCTGGCCGGCTCGTGCCGCGTGTGTATCGTGGACGTCAAGGGGATGGGCTTCTTCATGGCCTCCTGCAGTGTGGCCGTGTGGGAGGGGATGGAGGTCCAGACCAATTCGCCCGAGATCCGCCAAGCCCGGCGCGACATCGTCGAGCTCTTGTTGGACAATCATCCCAAAGAGTGCCAGACCTGTGAGCGCGACGGCAACTGCGAATTGCAGAACCTGGCCTACGCGATGGGCGTGCGCGAGCGGCTCTTCGAGGGACAGCGCAAGGAGTTCCCTCTCGACGAGACAAGCCACTCCGTCGTGCGGAACGCGGAAAAGTGCATCCTTTGCGGGCGCTGCGTGCGGGTTTGCAGCGAGATCCAGGGGGTCTACAATCTGAGCCAGCACGGGCGCGGGTTCCACACGGTCGTTGGCCCAGCCCACCAGAGCAACATGGACGACTCGGTCTGCATCCAGTGTGGGCAGTGCATTAACGTTTGTCCCACGGCCGCCTTCATCGAGCGGCGGAGCACCGACGACGTTTGGGCCGCGCTGGCCGATCCGAGCAAGCATGTGGTCGTGCAAACGGCCCCCTCGATCCGGGCAGCGATCGGCGAAGGGTTCGGGCTGAAGCCGGGCACGCCCACCACGGGGAAGCTGGTCAGCGCTTTGCGGATGCTCGGGTTCGACGCGGTGTTTGACACCGATTACGCCGCCGACCTGACGATCGTCGAGGAAGCCCACGAGTTCCTCACTCGGCTCAAGGAAGGCCCCTTGCCGATGATCACCTCCTGTTCGCCCGGCTGGGTGAGCTTCATGGAGAAATTCTATCCCGGTCTGATCCCGCACGCGTCGACCTGCAAGTCGCCGATGAGCATGCTCTCGACGCTGGTGAAGACCTACTACG
>CAZLDQ010000338.1:0-4456 GCA_964558295.1 uncultured Planctomycetaceae bacterium
CTCGCCCCTTGGACAACTCGTCTGGCCGAAAGTGACTTGTTCAACGGGCTGTTAACCATCCACCATCTACCACCCACTGTCCACCATGTCCCACCGACTCGCCATCCTCCTCTCCAAGCATCGCACACCCCAGCCGCAGCAAGCGAAGCTCGAACAACAACTTCTTGCCGAACTGAGCGGCTGGTCTCAGGTGTCCGTCACGGTAACGCCACATCTTTACGATCTGACGCCCAACGGACCGGCCATCGAGACTCTGCAGAAGTCGGACGGCGACCTCATCGTACTTAGTTGGCTCTATCCGCGGGCAAGCTACTGGCTGCTCGACGCCAATCGGGTCAAGGGACGATTGGGACTGACGTCCTCGCTTCCCAAAGAAGACTATGACGAATCGGACGCTCAACAAGGCAAGACGGAAATACTATCGCGGACGATCTGGTGCTTCGACCTGCGGACCCACGACCGGGCGGAGCCCTATCTGACCGAGATTGCCGGAATTGTGGCTGCGGCGATCCCTCCGGCCGAGACCACCGCATCCGCCGGCGCCAAGCGGAACGTCAACGTCGTCGACGAGGCGACCCGAGAGCGATGGTATCCGGTGATCGACTATGGCCGGTGCAAGAACTGCCTGGAGTGCCTGAATTTCTGCCTGTTTGGCGTGTATGGTCTCGATGCCGACAACCGCCTCGTGGCCGAGCAGCCCGACGCCTGCCGACCCGGATGCCCCGCATGCAGCCGGGTCTGCCCGGCGGGGGCGATCATGTTCCCCCAGCATCACGAACCGGGGATTGCCGGCGATCCGAAGGCTTCCAGGCACTTGAAGCTCGATCTGTCACAACTGTTCGGCGGAGGGGCCAGTCCGGCCGACCTTGCCGCGGCCGAACGCCAGCGTGCGATGGACGAAAGAAAGCGACAGGACGAAACGGCCCGCCAGGCGGACGAACCGGCCGATCCCAATAGTTTGGACCGCCTGGTTGACGAAGTAGACGAGATGGATCTCTAATGGTGCCATGCAACACACGATCCGCACCGCCACCAACCGCGATATTCCCGCGATCCAGGAGGTGGTGTTTTCTGTGCTGGCCGAGTATGGCCTCCAGGCAGATCCCGAAGGAACGGACGCGGATCTAGCGGATATCGAACGAGACTACCTTCAACGGGGCGGCGCGTTCGACGTTGTCGAGGACGCCTCGGGCCAGATCGTCGGGACGGCCGGCCTGTACCCTCTCGATGCCCAGCGAGCTGAACTCCGCAAGATGTACTTGCAGCCGAGCGCTCGTGGCCAAGGGCTCGGCAAGCAGCTCCTGGAACGGATACTCGCCAAGGCCGAATGCTTAGGATTCGCCGAAGTCCGCCTGGAAACGAATTCCGTGCTCAAGGAAGCGGTCCAGCTCTACCAGAAATACGGGTTCACGCCGGCCGAGGCCGAGCATCTGTCGCCCCGATGCGATCAAGTCTACTCGTTGCAACTGCCGGTGCGGTTCCCCAGGCATTCCAAAGTCAAGCCGCCAGTCGGCGTCCCTCGGCGTTTTGGCATCGGCACGCTGCTTGTCGTCACCGTGGCCTACGCGTTGTTGTTTGCCCTGCTCAAAACGCTGCAAATACCTGTCATTCCGTTTGCCACAATCGTTGGCTTTGTCACGCTCATCGGCCTGGGGCAAGCCGTCTTGTTTAGGGGGCAACAACCCAGGCGCGCTTCGTATTTGACCGGGGCAGGCATTTGGCTCCTGCTCAGCCTTGTTTTCCGGTGGTCGCTTTTAACGCCAGGGGCCGCAGTGGGTATCCTGGTCGAGGCAATCGCTTTCGGCGGCATGTTCGGCTACGTCGCCGGCTGCCTTATCGCCGGTGTGTTTCTAGTGTTTCATGGCAAAGCGAAAGACAACTGACGTGTCTCCCCAGCCATGCCTCCAAACCAAGCGACTCCTGCTTCGCCCCTTTGGGATGTCCGACGCCGCTGAGGTTCAGCGACTGGCGGGCGACCGGGAAGTGGCTTCGACGACACTTCTGATTCCGCATCCCTATGCTGACGGCATGGCCGAGGATTGGACCGCAACCCACGCCGAGCAGTTCGCCATCGGGCAGCAGGCGGTGTTCGCCATCGTGCGTCAGGCAGACCAGCAGTTGTTGGGCGCGGTCGGCCTGTCGATCACGGTCTCACCAGCCCATCACCATATTGGACTCGATCACTTTGCGTGCTCGTTCCAGATCGGCACCTGTCTCTTGCATATAGAGCCGGATGGCATGGACCTTGTCGCCGGCGGCTTTGGCCAAGCATTCGCGAGCCGTGTGGCAGATGTCCGAGTTGCCGGAGATTCCCAAAGCGGCCTTGGAGATCACCCAGGTGTCGCGGGGCCGGCGTGTAATACGGATCGGCTCTTCAGCGGGATAACTCGCCTGGACGACTTCCCGAGCTGCCGGCTCGTCGTCCGCCCAGGTGATGATGATATGTGAGATCGTCTCGATTTCAAACAGCGGCATAATGATCCCTTTGTCCACTTATCTGCCAATACAATAAAGAAAACGATCCGAATGGATCAGCAATTGCCCCTGGCCAAACGCCGGCGTGGCGTTGAAAACGCTCGCATCAGGACCGAGAAACCGATTCCCGTCGGCCCTCAGACAGCCAAGGGCTGCCAGAGCCATGAATACGGTGAAATGCGTCGATCGAGTCGGTGACACGGTCGCGTCTCTTCTTTTGAGGGTGAACAAAACTAGCCCGGGAAATGGCCTGTTGCCACCTACCCCATGCAGCGTGGGACCTACCAGCCGACCCACCGAATGATACCCGACGACGATACCTGCCGTCTAGAGAGCGAGGGGCTCGACCGGCGGAGTGGTGCCCATGGGGGGCAGGGTCGCTGATCCCGCCCTTACGCGCGGGTATTCGCCCCCATTGCCTTTCAGCAGTCGACTGGCATGAGCGGTTCAAATACCGCCTCCGATTTTACCTCCATGACCGATTCAGCCTGCTCGCCGGTGTGCCAGAATACGCGGTTGCGTCCTGCCGACTTAGCCGCATAGAGGGCCGCATCAGCCCGGGCCAGAAGCGTCTCAGGCCCGTCGCCGTCCAGGGCGACCGCCACTCCGCCGCTCAGCGTCACAGGCAGTGTCGCCGCCGCTTTTGCCCGAAAGCGTTCGGCAAACACACTTGCCCCGTCCAGCCCGGTCTGCGGCATGATGACCACGAACTCCTCCCCGCCATACCGGGCCACCGTGTCCGTCTCGCGCACACTCTCATCCAGCAGTCTGGCCACTTGCTGGATGATCAGATCCCCTTGCAGGTGGCCTTGTTCGTCGTTGACCCGCTTGAAATGGTCGATGTCGAAGATCGCCACTGAGAATTTCTGCTTGTAACGACTAAACATGGCGAAATGCGTGCTCAACGCCTCGTCCAGCCCGCGGCGGTTATGGATGCCCGTCAAGGCGTCGACCCGGATTTCGCTGAACGCCATCAGGTGATTCGTCTGCTGCCGTAGCTGATCGTGGGCGTTGGCGATCTGGGTCGCCAACTGGAGGGTCGAACTGAGCATCGCATCCGCCTCCTGGCAGAGCTTCTTCCAGGCGGCCTCTTGCTCCCGGCAATCGAGCGACCCGACCCGTGATTTGAACTTCACCACACTCGAATGATGCCGGGCCACATCCTTCCGGATTTGCCAGGCAATCCGCTCCAATTCTCGCGCCACCGCGCGGGCCCGACGCAACTCCCGCCTTGAGTTGGTAACCGGCGATTCCTGAACGGCCCGGTTCCTCCGCCCCACGAGGTAGCCAATTGTGGCCACCAGTGCTAACGCAACGGGCAACGGCAGCCGAATGGCCCAGAGATCGATGGCGCCGAACAAGTCCAGACAGTGCACGTCGCAACCTCAAAGCAAAAAAACTCGGGCGAAGCAGAATCCTTCCGAAGTATAGGACGCGTTTGGGTTGCCCACTTTCTGAAGGGGGCGACCATCCGCAATTAGATGCCTTTTTCGGACGTTTCAATATCCAGCACGCGATCCAAACCCCCGAAGAAAGACAAAGCCAGCCACAATCACGCCAACCAGGACATAGAACCACTCCTGGGGGGATAACCGTTCAACCAAACCAAGGGCTTGATCGCAGTATGAACCCATGCGCTTGCTCCTCCGCGTTCTCTAGCCTACGGGCCCCTATAAGGCAACTCTAGGTCATAGAATACCGTTCCATAGAATTGCAAGTGCCCACCCGTTCAGGCTATTCCGGCAAGAGCACATCGACAATCAAGCCAGGTCACATCCGAAACGGGACCTTTCGAGGGGGGATTAATGAGAATTATCCCAAGAGAAAACAGATCGCGATGGCCACGTGAAGGACTTGTCGATCCCGTTTTATGTGATATGCTTAGCCATATCCAGGATGTTCCTGTTGCACTCAGCAGGGGTGTCTCGGGGACGTAGCTCAATTGGTTAGAGTACTGGACTGTCGATCCAGTGGTTGCGGG
>CAZLDQ010000339.1:0-4439 GCA_964558295.1 uncultured Planctomycetaceae bacterium
CGAATCAACAGCCTTAGGTCCGGCGGCACAATAGTGCTTCATGCGAAGGATGCGAATCTTGTCGGCAAACGCATCGTCTATTCGAAACGCGTCGATGCGGCCCACTCCTGGACGGATCCTCGCGAGTATATCGAGTGGCACCTGCCGACGCTGCAGGCCGACAGGTACAGTGTTTCCATCGAATACGCGGCCGACCGGAATATGGCATTTGGCTCTGCATTTGCTGTCGGCTTGTTCCGCCAGGGGGCTAGTTGCCCGAGTTCTGTGATCTCCTTCACGCTACAGAATACGGGCGATTGGCCCACGTTCGCGACGCTGCCGGTTGGCACGCTGGTTGTCCGTTCTGAGGGTGCGTATACAATCCGACTATATGTCACGAGGAAGGCTGCCAGCGATCCCCAGATGGGCCTGATCGACGCCAGGTCGCTGCAGTTGCGAAGGCATTAGTTGATCTTTGCCTCTCTGCCTCGCCCGAGCCATCGTCAGCAGGATGGTTGCTCAGAGAAACGTGGGATGCTCGACTGGCTGGATGATTGTGTGCAAGGTTCGGTTAATGCCGTCGCACCGGCATAACGGGATACACTGATCGACGTCAAGCTCTGCAAGGACTAGCCTCTTCCGCGATCCATACCAAATCTCCCGAAACGTTTTGCCTTCGCGAAGTCGCCCCAACATGGTGGTGGTATGGCCGCGGAGATGGCAGCACAAGGGCACACCCGAATCGGCCTGAATCACGCCACAGACTTCTGCGCCGTAGCAGTACGTATACTGCCTGGCCGCATCGGCATGTTCATACTTGTCCGTTGACACGAAAACATGGAAGTCGGCTGTCTCATGCTGCTTAGCGGCATCGACTTGCTCCTGCATGGGCTCGGGACGTCTATGGAATGGACGAATCTGTAGATAGTTCACGCCGAGCCCCGCAAGGGTCTTGGCCAGATCGGGGATTCCAGTGCAATTCGCTTTGTCGGCCAGATAACCGACGCCAATAACACATTGGCTGGTCGAAGCGGCTTTGCATTCTCCGAGCAGGCTGATGTTTCGCAGCACCCGGTAGAACTCGTCGCGGTCACGGCCGTGGACACGCATGTAATTGGCGGGGTCGCTAGCATCCAAACTGACACGAATCCAACAACACGCTTGCAGCAAAGTCTCGATGGAAGTGCGGCTTAGCAGACCACCGTTCGTGATGAAACCGACGTCCAGACCTAGTCCTTTTGCAACTTGCACGAGATCGACCGCGGCGGGATGGCAGAGTGGTTCCCCGCCTCCCGTAAACGTCACGGCCTTGCACCCAACGTCAACAAGCTGGGATAGGTATTTCTCAGCCTCATCTCGCCCCAACGAATCGCCATTTCTCCGACCGCCTGCACACTCTGGGCAACGATGGTTACAGTGGTTTGTTAGATCTAGTTCAACTGTTACTGGCGGGCATGGTTCCCTTCGAAGAATTCTCGCGACTCGATCGGGAAAACGAAGAATCTTTGTGCTATCAAACGGTGTCGTTGTCACTATATCAGCCTTCGTACTGTGCAAGGAATATTCCACAACGTGAACCACAAGCGGCAATCTCACGAAATCCTGGAGGACGGCCCGTCCGGATTTCTTCAACAAGTCTCCTCGGTCCTTCGTAGACGGATGAATCGTGGAGCATGACAATGGCTCGTGGCGAGAGATAAGGACAAACCATGTCGAGGTCTGCCGCAACCCCTTGATAAGAATGGTCACCGTCGATCAAGACCACGTCGAAACGTTGATTCCACCTTGCCAACTGCGCAGCGCAGGCCGGATCATGACTATTGCCAATCCACTCTATTGCGCCGGGCAAGATGGCAGGCCGTAATGTATGCTTCGGGTGACGATTGTCGTCGATGATATAAACATAGGGGATCTCCAGAAGATCACGCAGGAATCTTGCCGTTCCGCCTGCCGCGGCTCCAATCTCTAGGTATCGCTCGTAATGGCGGCCCTGGAGGTGCCTTATCGCGTCTGCCAACTCTTCTGGCACCTGTTGTAAATGTAGGCCGCCGTTGAAGCGTCCACCGAAGACCTGCACGTCATCGGAACCTGCTGCCAGAATTCTCTCCAGTAGTACTTGTTGCTCAGCCTTCTCCGCTTCGGTCAGCAGTTGATGAACTCGCTCGCCACGCCAAAGGCATGTATTCTGGCAACAAAGATGCTCCACATGATGCCACGGGCGAGACCCAAGCCACATCTCACAGTGCATCCGGTGCCATCCATGCCCGGCGATGGTTGGGCCTCCCGATTCGCGATGCTTGAGCGGGGAAGGAAGATGGGCAATCCAGTCGGATCGAGCTATCCAGAAGTTGCCAGAGAAGTGTGGATGAGAGCGAGAATGCTGCCAATCTACTCCTGCGAAATCGGCGACCGCTAGCCGATGCAGATTGTGACGCCACCTCTTGATCACGTAATGCGCCATTAGACGACGCCATGAAGTCTTGTTCGTGTTGGTCGGTGCCGTCACCCCCTTGCTGTGTGCATACAGGACGCTGCCTGCAGGATGTGCCAAGCACCATTCCCAGAGCATTTGAAGGGTTAATGTCTCCCAGTTATTTAGATCAGGATCTGTGTACCCGACTTCGATTCCGAGAGATCGAACCCAGGCTGCATCTTCGGGTGATCCCAACACACCAGCTATCGGACGCAAACCAACCGAGCGGAATACGTCATACTGCTCTTGCACCACTTCCCGCCAATGATTAAGGCATCCGATGTGCCAAAAGACTTGCAATGGCAATGGCACGCATGGGTCGGCACGCCTGGCGTTCATCCTTGCGTTGAATGCTTGTTCTGTGTGGTAGATGTCGTTATTCTGACGCATAGCGTGGTTTTCTCCACGATTGTGACTAAATAGCTCCACAGAATACCGAAAGTGCCTGCCGTATCGTCTTGCTCAAAATCGGGGAGAATCTCACGTCGGACCACTTTCGCATTTGTGTGGAGCTATTTAGAGTGTCAGTTCAGTCGGATGGCTGTCATCGCGTTCCAGAAGCTGTTTAACCGGGTGCCAGATGGCTTTTGGCCCCGTTAGTTGCTGTTGCCATGGGATCCAGGTCACCCTATCCCATGGCGGAGAGAATGCGCACGGTTCAAAGCCGCACAGGCGTGCGGCGGTCATGAATCGCAGTTCGCTGTTGCCCCAAAGCCAGTTGCCGGAGAGCATTTGCGTCGCGATCGCCGCCAACAAATCGTCGCGGATCACGTAGAAGAACGGGACGCTCCCGGCCAGATGGTCGCGATATGGGGAGGGGATCTTGTCTTTCTCGGTCGGACTGAACCAATACCACCGGGATTCCCGCCAGGTTTCGCACCGGGAGACGCAGAGGAAGGGGAATTCCCACACCGGCCGAAAGAACTCGGTGATGGGAATCTCGCAGAGTGTATCGGATTCGACGATCCACCAACGATCGGCTTGCTCCCGATGCTGGACCCACCAGGAGAGTAACAAGACATCGCCGCTGCGGGTCCGATTCCAGCCATGTCGTCGGTCAAGATCCGGAGTGTCTTCGAGGGAGTAGCCCCCGGGCAATTTCTCGGTTTGGCCGATTGTCGTGAGCGTCGCTGCGGGGTGCAGCTTTCGGATCAGGCGGAGATGACGTTGCGTCACCTCGCCGACCGTGTGGTGCAGGAAGACAATGCCAAGCTCCGCCTTTCCCGTGTCAGTCGGCATGATCGTTTCTCCAGGAGTCCCAGTTCGTTAAAGCTTCCTCGGCCGTCTGCCCTTTAATCGTCACGACTTCCTGTCCCGTGACCTCCTGCAGGAGGGCCGGGAGCTCTGCTGTCCACTGGGGATGCCAAGCCGCAACGACGCCATCCGTAATCGTCTCCGCCTCGTCGCGAAGGCAGGCGGCCCACTTGCGCAGTTCATAGAGTACCCAGTCGCGATTCCCACGTCCGCGGTAGGCCCAGTCCAGACCGCGGTCGATGTCGGTCGTATTGTCGCGGTAGTAGCCGGTGTGAAATCCCTTGGTGCGGAGCGTCTGAACGACGTCCAGGGGGCAGTCGAGCACTACGAACGGCACCTCGCGAGGAGAGTGATCCAGGCGATTCCAGACATCGGGAATGGCGCGGAGTTGATCGAGCGCGGCTTGGAGCGTGTCGGCCTGGATCGGGTAGCAGGGGTGCTTGCCCGCGGCCCGCTGGACCAAGTCAAGGGTGGCCTTGGGATGCCAGACTCCGAGGACTAGGTAGTTGGCAGAGACCACCTCCCACAGAAGGTCTGTAATCCAGCGAGCCAAGCCGACCTGGATCGCTTGACTGCCTGCATTGGGGTCGGCAAACAGTTTGAACAGGCCCATACAGAAGTCGGTCTGTTTGTCGCGACAGTAGCCCGTATGAACTCCATAGCGGCGCAGGGCGGCCCCCACGGGCTGAGGGGTGTCGACCAACACGAGGATCGGCAAATCCTCGGACGGCGG
>CAZLDQ010000340.1:0-4439 GCA_964558295.1 uncultured Planctomycetaceae bacterium
GATCCCCAACATGTTCAAGATCGCCGGCGAATTGACCTCGACGGTCTTCCATGTGACCGCGCGGACCGTCGCCACCCATGCCCTGTCGATCTTCGGCGACCACAGCGACGTGATGGCCTGCCGCTCGACTGGTTGGGCGATGTTGGCTAGCGGCTCGGTCCAGGAAGCCCAGGATATGGCGTTGGTGGCCCATGCTGCCACGCTCGAAGCCCGAGTCCCGTTCCTCCATTTCTACGACGGGTTCCGCATTTCCCACGAAGTCAACAAGTTCGAGCAGCTTAGCGACGAAGATGTCGCCAAGATGATCGACCCCGAGTTGGTCCACGCGCACCGTGCCCGGGCCTTGTCACCCGAGAAGCCCGTGCTGCGTGGCACGGCCCAGAACCCGGACGTCTTCTTCCAGGCCCGCGAGGCCTGCAATCCGTTCTATGTGGTCGTGCCAGGCATCGTTCAGAAGACGATGGACAAGTTTGCCAAGCTCTTTGGCCGGCAGTATCACCTGTTTGATTACGTCGGCGCCCCAGATGCCGACCGCGTGATCGTCTGCATGAGTTCCGGTTGCGGCGTGGTCGAAGAAACGCTCGACAAGCTCGTCCCCGAAGGCGAGAAGGTCGGTCTGGTCAACGTCCGGCTCTATCGTCCCTTCGCCAACGAAGCCTTCCTCCGCTGCCTGCCGAAGACCGTCAAGACGATTGCCGTCCTCGATCGGACGAAGGAGCCGGGCGCTGCCGGCGAGCCGCTCTATCAGGACGTGCTTACCGCGTTGGCCGAGCAATGGACCGATGTGGCCGGCAACATGCCGATGCCCAAGGTGATCGGCGGCCGCTATGGCCTGTCGAGCAAAGAGTTCACCCCGGCGATGGTGGCCGCGATTTACCAGGAGCTGGCCAAGCCCTCGCCGCGGCGGCACTTCACCATCGGGATCAACGACGACGTGACCAAGCTGAGCCTCGACTACGATCCCCACTTCTCGACCGAGCGTCCGGACGTCACCCGCGGCGTATTCTTCGGTCTCGGAAGCGACGGAACGGTCAGCTCAGTTCGCAGCACGGTGAAAATCATCGGCGAGAACACGCCGCTATACTCGCAAGGCTATTTCGTCTACGACTCGCGCAAGGCCGGTTCGGTGACCACCTCGCATCTCCGCGTCAGCCCGCGGCCGATCAAGGGGTCGTACCTGGTGCACAGCGCGACCTTCGTGACCTGCAACCAGTTCAACTTCCTCGAACGGATCGACATGCTGTCGATGGCCGAGCCGGGAGCCACGTTCCTTCTGAACAGCCCCTACGGCGCTGACGAAGTCTGGGATCACCTCCCGGCCGAGGTCCAGAAGCAGATCATCGACAAGAAGCTGAAGTTCTACGTGGTCGACGCCTATCGCGTCGCCCGCGAGACCAACATGGGCGTGCGAATCAACACGATCATGCAGACCTGCTTCTTCAAGCTTTCCGGCATGCTGCCGGCCGACGAGGCGATCGAGCAGATCAAGCTATCGATCAAAAAGACCTACGGCAAGAAGGGGGGCGAGAAGGTGGTCCAGCAGAACTACGCGGCTGTCGATGCCGCGCTGGCCAATCTGTTCGAGGGCACGGCCCCCGGCCAGGTCACCTCGAAGCAGCCCATGGTGCCGCCCGTCCCGGCAAACGCCCCGGCGTTCGTCAAGGACGTACTGGGCGTAATGATCGCCAACCGGGGCGACGACCTCTCGGTTAGCTCACTGCCGGTCGACGGGACCTTCCCCACCGGAACCACCCAGTACGAAAAGCGGAGCATTGCCCAAGACATCCCGATCTGGGATTCGAAGCTCTGCATCCAATGCGGCCACTGCTCGCTGGTCTGCCCCCATGCGGCGATCCGTATGAAGGCCTATAGTCCGGCGGCACTGGAAGGCGCTCCGGAAGGCTTCAAGAGCACGGATTGGAAGGGCAAGGAATTCCCCGGGTGGAAGTTCACCGTCCAGGTGGCCCCCGACGATTGCACAGGCTGCGGCCTATGTGTCGACGCCTGCCCGGCCAAGGACAAGGAAGTGGTCAAGCACAAGGCGATCGACATGACGCCGAAGCTGGACCAGCTCGAAGTGGAACGCAAGAATTGGGACTTCTTCCTGAACATTCCCGATGTCGACCGAACGCTGGTGAACATCGACACGGTCAAGGGTTCGCAGCTTCTGCAACCGTTGTTTGAGTTCTCCGGAGCCTGCGCGGGCTGCGGTGAGACGCCCTACGTGAAACTGCTCACCCAGTTCTTCGGCGACCGAATGCTGATCGCCAATGCGACCGGTTGCTCGTCGATCTACGGCGGCAACCTGCCCTGCACCCCGTATACCTTCAACAAGGACGGCAAAGGCCCGGCTTGGTCCAACTCCCTGTTCGAAGACGCGGCCGAATTCGGCTTTGGCATGCGGTTGGGGGTCGACTATATGGTCGACTACACGATAGCCTTGCTCAAGCGGTTGGCCGGCACGCTCGGCGACGAGATGGTCGCCGCACTGGTGAACAATCGCCAGGAGAACGACGAGCAGATCGCTCAGCAGCGAGCCTTGGTAGCCGAGTTGAAGAAGCGGCTCGCCAACGTCAACAGCGACGACGCCAAGAACCTGATCGCCTCGGCGGATTACCTGATCCGCAAGAGCGTGTGGAGCTTCGGTGGCGACGGCTGGGCCTACGACATCGGCTTCGGCGGTCTCGACCACGTCCTGGCCTCCGGCCGCGACATCAACCTCTTGGTGATCGATACCGAGGTCTATTCGAACACCGGCGGCCAAGCCTCCAAGGCCACGCCGCGCGGAGCGGTCGCCAAGTTTGCCGCCGCCGGTAAGCCCGGCCGCAAGAAGGACCTGGGGATGATCGCCATGTCCTACGGCAATGTCTTCGTCGGCCAGATCGCCCTCGGCGCCAACCCGCTCCATGCGATCAAGACGATTCGTGCCGCCGAATCGTACCGCGGCCCGTCGATCATCATCGCCTTGAGCCACTGCATCGTGGGCTGGGGCATCAACATGACGGCCGGACTGGCCCATCAGAAAGAAATGGTCGCCTGCGGTTACTGGCCGCTCTACCATTTCGATCCGCGTGATGGGGAGCAGCCCTTCCATCTGGACAGCCGCGAGCCGAAGGGTGAGTTCAAAGACCTGGCGTTGAAGGAAGCCCGGTTTGCGATGCTGGCCCGCAGCAAGCCCGAAGCGTCGGCCCAATTCATCGAGCAGGCGCAACAGGACATCACGGCCCGGTATCAGTACTACGCCCAACTGGCCGGCGTCAAACACGGCGGCAATGGCACCCAGGACGCGAGCACACAGAAGGAGAGCAACGGATGAGCGTTGATCTGAAGACCAAGTATCTCGGCCTTTCACTGAAGAACCCGTTGGTTGTGTCGGCTTGCCCCTTGGCGGACAAGTCGGACAACCTTCGCAAGGCGGAAGCTGCCGGCGCTGCCGCCGTCGTCCTCCACTCCCTCTTCGAAGAGCAAATCGCTCACGAGGAAGAGGAGATGCAAAAGGTCTACGAGCAGGGCTCGGAGAGTTTCGCCGAGGCGCTCTCCTACTTCCCTGATATCGAGGAGTATCGTTTCGCCCCGAACCTCTACCTGGAGCACATCACCGAAGCCAAGAAGGCCGTCTCCATCCCCGTCATCGCCAGTCTGAATGGCGTGTCGCAAGGCGGGTGGACCAGCTACGCCAAGCGGATTCAGGAAGCCGGGGCCGACGCCCTGGAACTGAACGTCTATTTCATCGCCGCCGACATCAACCAGTCGAGCGCCGAAGTCGAAAAGCGATACGTCGACCTGGTTGCCGCCGTCAAGCAGTCCATCTCGATTCCGCTGGCCGTGAAGATCGGTCCCTACTTCAGCTCGGTGGGCCATGTGGCTAAGCAATTGGTCGATGCCGGAGCCGACGGTCTCGTGCTGTTCAACCGTTTCCTCCAACCCGATATCAACCTCGATGCGCTCGAGGTTGGTCCGAAGTTGGAATTGAGCACGCCCTTCGAAGAGCTCCTTCCGCTTCGCTGGGTGGCGATTCTCAAGGGACGTATCAACGCCTCCTTGGCTCTGACCAGCGGTATTCACTGCCATAACGGTCTGATCAAGGCCCTCCTGGCAGGCGCCGACGTCGGCATGGTCGCCTCCGTGCTCTATCAGAAGGGGATCAACCAGATTGACACGATCCTCAAAGGTGTTTCCGCATGGATGGCTGAAAAGGAGTATACGTCGGTCGAGCAACTCAAAGGCAGTATGAGCCAGATGAATTGTCCCGATCCGGCCGCCTTCGAACGTGGCAACTACATGAAGGCCCTGACCTCCTTCGCCGGTCGCCTCCCCTAACCCGGCATGGCAACCGATGTGAACCGTTAAGAAGCCCACGGGCAACCGCCCGTGGGCTTTTTTGTGCTTCCTCAGCCATTCGCTAAGTGGGCCCCGCCCCCCTTCTTCTGCTGGCACGC
>CAZLDQ010000341.1:0-4437 GCA_964558295.1 uncultured Planctomycetaceae bacterium
CGCATGCTCGCCCGCGGGATTGTTGCTGTTTTCGTTGTCGTCGGACTCGCTTCCCATTGCCCAGCGGAGTCGCTCGACGGTTCCTGGACGCTCTGTTGGAGCAAGACGGGCGAACAGCCTGCGGCCGACGCCAAGTGGGAGCCGGTCACCGTGCCGTCGTTTCTATTTCAGCAGGAGGGGGTGCCGTTTGTCTGGTACAAGCGGGCGTTCAACGTACCCGAGGAGTTTGCAGGAAAGCACGTGTTCCTCCGCTTTGGCGCGGTGCGGTTCGTCTCCGAGGTGTACGTGAACGGCCAAAAGGTTGGCGGGCACTACGGCGGTTGGGAACCATTTGAGGTGGACATTACCCGAGCGTGCAAAGTGGGGCAACCGAACGAACTCGTCGTTCGCGTCCAGGACGTGACGGGAGTGATCGAGCAGGAGATAGGGGCCGGCAAGAAGACAGACGTAAGACGGTTCATCGATCAGGCCGAGGACTCGGTGATGGCGCCGGTCGGGTCGCAATACTCGCGGATCGGCATTTGGGAGCCGGTGAGCCTTCTAGCGCGAAAGGAGGTGTACGTCGAAGACGTCTTCGTGCAGACCTCCGTGCGACGGCACGAACTGGCCGCCGATCTGACGCTCAAGAATCTCAGCGGGCAGGAGCAGAAGGTCCGCGTTGCCGCGAAGGTCGAGGGGACCGACGTGGTGCTGGGTGATGAACCAGTCGTTGTACCGGCCGGTGGGTCAACGAAGCTTTCGTTCAAGGTGGGCTGGACCAATCCGCGGCTCTGGGGACCGGAAGATCCGCACCTCTACCATCTGCTCACCCAGGTTACCGCTGGCGACAACGCGATGGACGCGGTAACGACCCGGTTCGGCTTCCGCGAATTCTGGATCGACGGCGAGACGTTCGTGCTCAACGGCACGCCGATGAAGTTCCTAGCCACGGCCGGGCATCCGCGCGGCGATCTGGACAACGGTTTGAGCAAGGCCGGCGCGGTGGACTTCTACCGTCGGATTCGTGAGGCGGGCTGTGTGGCGATGCGGTTGCACGCCAACATCTGGCCGAAGACGTGGTATGACGCGGCCGACGAGGTGGGCATGCCGATCGTGTTCGAGGCGCCCCTGTTCTGCTATGCGCGGGCTTATGCCCTGTCGAAACCGAAGTTCTGGGAGAACTATCACACGCATCTGGAGGCGGTGGTCCGCGACCATCGCAATCATCCGTCGATTGTGATGACCAGCCTGGAAAACGAGATTCTCCATTGCGGCGGCGAACGCGAGCCGCAGACCATCCCACGGCTGGCCGAAGCAGGCCGGTTCGTCAAACGGCTCGACCCGACGCGCCCGATCCTTTACGACGGCGACGGCGATCCCGAGGGGGTAGCCGATGTGGTGAATCTCCACTATCCTCAGCCATTCGACAAGCGGAACCTCTGGCCGGAGGCCGGCTATTGGCTGGAGACCGGGATGGAAGTGGCCTGCTGGCCACACAAGTTCTGGAAATGGGACCGCAAGAAACCGCTCTACTTCGGCGAGTTCCTCCACTTGCAGCACTACAACGAAGTCGATCCGTACACGGTGTTCTTGGGAGACGAGGCCTATCGGAGCTTCGAGCAGGCAATGGGCCGCACCAAGGCCATGGCCTGGGAGATGCAGATCGAGGCCTACCGCGCGGCGGGCGTGTCGGGCATGTGCCCCTGGACGTTGACCGAGACGGGCGACTTCCCCAGCAACGACAATCCCCGCTACCTGGCCGTCAAGCGGGCGTACGCCCCGAACGCCGCCCTGGTCCGACAGTACGACAGCCGCTTCTTTGCCGGCGAACCGGTCGAACGGACCATGATGCTCTACAATGATACGCTCCATGCGGCCAAGCTCCAGGTCCGTTCGCAGTTGGCTGGGCCGGAGCCGCCCGTGGTGACGACCAAGTCGTTTGACCTGCCGCCGGCCGGGATGACCCAGTTTGGCCTGACGCTCCCGATGCCCGAGGTCGCCAAACGGACCGAGGTGCCCTGGCAGGTGACGGTTGCCAACGACGGCAAGCAGGTCGACCAGCGGAACAAGACTTACTGGGTGTTCCCGCGGCGCAAGCTGAGCGTGCCGCAAAGCGTGCGTCTTGCCCTCTTCGAAGCGGCAGACCACACGCTGAGCCGGGCGTTGGGCGAGGCGGGGGTTCGTGTGTCGCGCGTCACGGATCTTCGGCAGTTGCCCGAGGCCGACGTGCTCCTGATCGGTCCACATGCCCTCGACGGCCTGAAGCCGGAGACGGAAAGCCTGGTCGTTGGCGATGCGTCGGGCCGACGGCAGCAGATCGCGGCGTTTGTTCACAAGGGGGGCTCGGTGATCGCCTTGGAACAAGACTCGTACGAGTGTGGTCTGCTTCCTGGCCAGTTGGTAGACCGTGGGGCGACAATTACTTTTCCCCGGGCTAAGGACGACGTCTTGTTTGCCGGGTTGATTGAGGACGATTTCCGGTTCTGGCGCGGCGATCACGTGGTGGCCCGCAAAACGTTGGCCAAACCGCACCAGGGACGCTTCCGCGTGCTGGTCGATTCCGGAGGGCCGAAGGGGCTGGTCTATCTGCCGATGCTAGAAGTGCTCGACGGACGCGGCCGGTATCTGCTGTCGCAGATGGTGGTGGGCGAGAAGTTGGCCACCGAGCCGGTCGCCCAGGTGTTGTTGGAAAACCTGATCCGCTATGCGGTAAGCCAGAAGACGGCGCCGGTGAAACTGGCACTTGTACAAGACAAGTTGCCGCTGGGTGAAAAGCTCGAAGCAGTCGGCGCGGTGTACGCCAATCTCTCCGGGAAGCTGGCCGTAAGCGACCTGGGTTCGTTCGGCGTGTTGGTGGCCGAGGCCAGTGCGCCGGAAGTGACGGCCAACCTGGCCAAGCTTCGGGCGTTTGCCGCGGCCGGCGGCCGGGTGCTTCTCCACGGGGCTACCCCCGAGGCGCTTAGGCGTCTGGCGCCGCTCTTCCCCGAGCCGATGATGGCCCGGCAAAACAATGCGGTTCCGATTCGCCTGGTCGAGTTCGATCCGGTCGTCAACGGCCTGACCAATCAGGACCTCTACTGGTACGGCAGCCGTAAAGGATTGTCCGGGCGCGACCGGACGCCGCTTGCGAAGGATGTGGCGACCTCTGTGATCGTGGCCGGATTGCCTGACAAGGAGCGGCTGACGGTTGTCGAAGCGGAGACGATGGCCGTTGACCGGGATAGCCGTGTGACCTTCCAAAAAGACTGCGTCTATTTGGGAACCCGCGGATCGCTGACCAAGACGCTCGACTTCCCCGTAAGCGGCGAGTACACGTTCCTGATCCGCGGCCGAGGGACTCCCCTGGGCGGCACCTATCCCGAGATCGAACTGCGGATCGACGGGCGTCCCTGCGGGAGCATTACCACCGACGGGCGCGAGTGGGGCAGCTACGCGATCTCGGCCACCGTGGAAAAAGGCTCCCATGCGGTCACGTTGGACTTCGTCAATGATCTCTGGGACCCGGTGACCAAGGAAGACCGAAATGTGTGGCTCGACTGCCTGTCCTTCGGGCCGACGCCGCCGCTTCAGTCGAAACGGCTGCTCCATCCGGCCGCGCTGGTCAAGGTGCCTTTGGGCCAAGGCTTCGTGCTTTTGGACCAGGTCAATTGGGACGCTGGGCCGAGCACGGAGAAAACGTCGCGGTATCTCTCCAATCTGTTGACCAACCTCGGCGCCGAGTTCGCGACCACCGCCGGCGTGCTCCAAATTCCCGGCTCGCAGTTGACATCGGAAAAAGCGGGCAAGTTCTCGCCGAACAAGGAGGGGGCAATGCGCATGGGCTCTAACGGCACAGTGTTTTGCACGGTCCGTTTTGCCCAATCGCGCAAGTACCGCTTCACAATCCGCGCCAGCGGCACCGAAGCCGGCGGCGAGTTCCCCGCCATCGCCGTGAGCCTCGACGGGCGCCGCGTGGGCAATGTCGCATTGAGCCGGCCCGACTGGCAACTCCTCCACCTGGAAGTCGACGTGCCCGCCGGGGAACATCAGGTGGGACTGACGTTCACGAACGACTTCTACGACCCGCCGAAGGACCGGAATCTTTTGGTTGGCGAGCTACAAATCCGGTGAACGGGCAAGCGGTTAATGCTCCGCACGGAGCCCGAGCAAGCAATCCAGTCTGCGTGTCGCCTCGACATCCTGCCTGTGCCGTATGTAGCACAAGCATCTTGCTTGTGCCATATGTAGCATAGGCATCCTGCCTGTGTTATGCGTAGCACAAGCATCTTGCTTGTGCCGTGCGTAGCATAGGCATCTTGCCTGTGCCATGCATAGCACAAACATCTTGCTTGTGCCGCAAGGGGGAACAAGCAAAATGCTTATGTTACGAGAACTGATACAAGCAAGATGCTTATGCCACCTATGACACAAGCAAGATGCTAGTGCTACGGGGCTTGACGGACAGGCGCGGGGCGGTTT
>CAZLDQ010000342.1:0-4319 GCA_964558295.1 uncultured Planctomycetaceae bacterium
CCTACCCATCTTTACATGGTTACCCATCTTCAAGTGGCGCTTTGGGCGTCGCTGGGACTGACGGCGTTCTTGGCGGTGGTTGTCTCCCCACGTTGGCGGTCTACCTGGCGGGGGGCCGTGTTGGCAGGTCTGCTCGCCGGACTGCTCCTGTTGGTCGAACCGATCCTTGCGCTGGCCCTGCCGATCGGGGCCTTGGCCTTCTGGCTGGCCGACGGGGCGGGAGGGTGGAAGACGCGGTTTGGCTGGGCCCCGATCGGACGTGTGGCAGCGATGGCCGGGGTGGCGCTTTGCGTGATTTCGCCGTGGCTGGTGCGCAACTGGGTGGTCCATGGGGAGTTCGTGTTCATCAAGTCGAGCTTCGGCTATGCCTTTTGGCAGGGGAACAATCCGAGCAGTTGGGGAACCGACAAGATCCCCAAGGGCTCTGCCGAGACGCTCCGACAGGCTCACGATGGCACGCTGGCCGGTATCGATCGGGCGCTTTGGGAAGCCCGGCATGAGACACTGTACATCGACGATGTGCTGCTGAAGCCCACGGGCTATCGCGAGTTTGCCGGGCTTGGGGAGCCGGCGCGGAGCCGGCTGTTGGGGACGCGAGCTTGGCAGTTCATTCGGACCGAGCCGGCCCGCTACGCGCGGCTGTGTCTCCAGCGGTTGCGTTACTTCCTGCTGTTTGACGAAACAAATCCGAAGGCGGCCAATCGGCTGTATCGGGTGGCCACGGTTGCCTGGCTGGTGCTGACGGGCGTGGGGCTGATGGCCAGTGGGCGTCGCTGGCGCAGGTTTTGGCCGACCTATGCGGTGTTCGGCCTGGTGACCCTCTTTCATACGTTGGTGATCACGTCGGTTCGCTTCCGGATACCCTTGGAGCCGATGTCGTTTGTCTGGGGAGCGACGGCCCTGGCGCCGCTGTTGGTCCATTTTCGCGTTGGGCGACGGCGCGGGGAGCCGTCGGGCGAATCCGTGGGCGAGACGTATGGCCCGAACCATGCGTTGAAGGGGCCGCACTGGAAAGGGGCGTTGTGCGAAGCCCACGAGGAGTGTTGCGATTGAGCAACACCGGGGGCGGATCAGGGCGTCCGTACGACGCCAGGCGGGATGCCGCAAGTGCTGGTGGCATGAGGGGATACACGCATTGTCCGGCCGCCGTCGTGGGGCTTGCGGGGGGCTGGCACCCGGTTTGCTTTTTTGGGGAATCGGACGTTTGGGACGCGCCCGGCATGAGTGTCGGGGCTCCACGGTATGGTCTTTCCCCAGCGAACGGTTTTCGCCATGCACGCTCGTCAACTTCTCGAATTGGCGGCACTCGCCGCGGTTCAGGGGCCGGGGCTGATTCTCAGTCAGGAGCCGATCCCGGCCGAGGCGATTGAAGCCTATTGGACCGCTTCGAAGAGTCGGTTGGACCGTTGGGGGCGGACGCTGAAGGACTTTGCCAGTCGGGCGACAACGGCCAAACGCCCTCTGGGGCCTGGTGATCAGGAGACGGTTCGGGCCACGCTCGAAGAGATTCTCACGGGCGAGGTGCTCACTCGGGTCTGGACGGCCGTCCTGTGTGCTTACGATCGTCATCGTTCCACGGATCAGATGGAGCCGATCGCCCGAAGCGTATTGATCGGGCAATTGGAAGCCCGGCATCGCGTGTTGACGCTTTTGGTCTCCGGACCGGGAATCGACGCTGAACAGGCGGTCAAACTGAACCGGTTGCGCCGGCGGATTGAGCGGTGGACGGACATGCTTGTGGGCTATCTGGCCGGGCTCTGTGACATCCGCGAGTTTGCCATGGACCCGGCGCGAGCCCAGGATTTTGCCGACGACCTGGATTTGCAGCGTAAGAGTCCCGGCGGGCGCTACGCCTGGCCCTTGGTGTTGGCCTCACTCCGCGCCGCCTTTCGCACAGGGCTTAGCCCGATCGTCCCAAATGCCGATCTCAACGCGGCAATCGCCAGCAGTGTGCTCTCGGCCTTTCCCGCCAGCCAGTTTGATTCGACCGGCCTGCTGCGCACCACGTGGCTTTTGCGCATGTCCCGCGTCACCAGCGACACGGAAGGGATGATTGAGCAGCTTCTGACCCTGGAGGAGCCGTCGCCGGAGGGGAGGGATTTTCGGCACATGGCGAGTCGGGCGAGGAGGTTTGGGAAATGACGAATGCCGAAGGCCGAAGGACTCAATGACGAAGGAAGCACGATGGACGAAGCACGAATGAACGATGGGCGAAGTCCGTTTCGGATTTCGGACTTCGTCATTCGTTCGTCATTGGATCATACGCCATTCGTCATTCCCACTCTCTGCTTCGGCAACTCATACGCGCCAGTGCCAAGCTGTTCTTTTTCGACGGCGTGGCAGCGGACCAGGTGGCCGTCGAGGTTCAGCTCGCGGGGGACATCTTGGCGGCAGAGGGGTTGGGCCCAGGGGCAGCGGGGATGGAACCGGCAGCCGGAGGGCGGATTGATCGGGCTGGGGACGTCGCCGGGGAGGATGATCCGGTCGCGATGTTTGGCCGGGTTCATGCTCGGCACCGAGGAGAGGAGGACTTGGGTGTAGGGGTGCAGCGGGTTGGCGTAGAGGGCTTTGCTCGTGGCCGTCTCGACGATCTCGCCCAGGTACATCACCACCACGCGGTCGGAAATGTACTCGACGACCGACAGGTCGTGGGAGATGAACAGGTAGGTCAACTTGAAGCGGTCTTTCAGGTCGACCAGGAGGTTGATGATCTGCGACTGGATCGAGACATCCAAGGCGGAGATCGGCTCGTCGAGGACGATGAAGCGGGGATGAAGGGCCAACGCCCGGGCAATGCTGATCCGCTGGCGTTGTCCGCCGGAGAATTCGTGGGGATAGCGGTTGATGTAGCTTGGGTCGAGGCCCACTTGGCGGAGCGTCTCGCGGACCTTTTCCAGCCGCTCTTGCTTCGTGCCCAGGCCGTGGACGATGAGCCCCTCTTCCACGATGCTCTTGATGGTCATGCGCGGATTGAGCGAGCTGAAGGGGTCTTGGAAGACGATCTGCATATTGCGGCGGAGCGTGCGAAGCTGGGCCCCCTGGCTTTCGATCACGTTCATGTCGGCAAAGCGGATCTCGCCGGCGGTGGGTTCCACGAGGCGGAGCAACGTTCGCCCGGCAGTCGTCTTGCCGCAGCCCGACTCGCCGACCAGGCCGAGTGTTTCGCCTTCGCGGATCTGGAAGCTGATGTCGTCCACGGCTTTGACATGGCCGACCACGCGGGACATCAATCCCCGGCGGATGGGGAAGTATTTTTTCAAGTGGACGACGTCCAAGAGGACCTTGTCCGAAGCCTTATTCGTTTCTGGTTTCATCGTTGCCACGTTATTCATCGTTCAGTTCCCCGGCAAAGTGGCAGCGGACCGAATGGGCGGGTCGAATCTCGCGCAGTTCCGGCTCTTCGGATTGGCAGCGGGCTTGCTGGTAGGGGCAGCGGGGGTGGAACTTGCAGCCCTTCGGGAAGCGGAGCGGGCTGGGGACCATGCCTTTGATGGTGTAGAGCCTTTCGGTTTTGGGTTTTCCCACCTCGGGACGCGATTTGAATAGGCCGTGGGTGTAGGGGTGCAGCCGCGTGGAGAACAGCTCCTGCACGGGAGCATATTCGACGACCTGCGAGGCGTACATCACGGCCACGTGGTCGGCCATCTCGGCGATGATGCCCAGGTCGTGGGTGATGATCAGGATCGACATCCCCACGTCGGCCTGGAGCGCGCGGAGAAGATCGAGGATTTGGGCTTGGATCGTGACATCGAGGGCCGTGGTCGGTTCGTCGGCGATCAGGAGCCGCGGATTGCTTGACAGGGCCATGGCGATCATCGCCCGTTGACGCATCCCGCCGGAGAACTCGTGGGGGTATTGGTTGACCCGGCGTTCGGGCTCGGGAATGCGGACCTTGCGCAACAGTTCGATGGCCCGGCGGCGGGCTTCAGCCTTGTCGACGTCCTGGTGGAGCTGGATCGCTTCCATGATTTGACCACCGACGGTGAAGACCGGATTGAGCGAGGTCATCGGCTCTTGGAAGATCATGGAGATCGTGCCGCCGCGGATTTTTCGCATTGCGGGCTCGGGTACCTGGAGCAAGTCAGTCGGTTGGCCGTTGTCGTGCAGGAGGATCCGGCCGGCGGTGATCCGCCCGGGCGGGGCGATCAGACGCATGATCGACATGGCCGTGACCGACTTGCCGCCGCCCGACTCGCCGACCAGGCCCAGGGTTTTTCCCTTGGGGATGACGAGGGAGACGTCGTTGACGGCGTGGACCGCTCCTTCGTCGGTGAAGAACGAGGTCTTGAGGTGTTCGACGGTGAGCAGCGGGGGGGCGA
>CAZLDQ010000343.1:0-4308 GCA_964558295.1 uncultured Planctomycetaceae bacterium
AACACCCATCCACTACCAACTCTAGAACCGCTTTTTTCGTTTGTGCGCAAGACTTGCTACGTTATCTCTCTCACTGCCCACTGCGTACTGCCTCTGAAAATTGTGCCATCGAGTATAATGGGAGAGTGAATGATGAATGGATGTGGGAGAAGCGAAGCGTCTGCCCGCGTAGCAACGTGGCCTAGCCCCGCCATTTCCCAACCAGAAATCTCAAACCTAAATCTCAACGCAGACATCCCTCTGCCGCCCCGTTCAGCCGCCCGAAGCATCCCCCGCGAGAAACATTCCCGCACCCGTTTCCACAGCCTGTTGACGAAAAACCGCAGCGAGTGGAGAGGGAAGAGGGAATGCTGAAAGCTGAATGATGAATGCGAAGATAGAAGAAGCGGAGAACTCCGGCAGCATCCCCCACCGCCCACCGCTCACTGCCTACTGTGTACTGTGTACTGTGTACTGTGTACTGCGTACTGTGTACTGCGTACTGCGTACTGTGTACTGTGTACCGCGTACTGTGTACTGTGTACTGTGTACTGTGTACCGCGTACTGCCTCTAGAAATTGTGCCACCGAGTATAATGGGCGAGTGAATCGTGAAGAGGAGGAAAGCCAAGAATCCCGGAGGTATCCGATAACGTAGAAAGTCTTGCGTACAAACGAAAAAAGCGGTTCTAGAGTTGGTAGTGGATGTATGTTGTGTAATGTCACGACCAGAACTGGAGAACCGCGATGACAAGTGTAGCAGATGAAACGAAGGTTGGGGAATTTCGGGAGGTGATTCGGATCGACGAGGGCCAGCTCAAAGGGCACGTGGCGGAGGTGGTGCGGCAGTCGGTGGAGGAGACGCTCAACGGGCTGTTGGAGGCCGAGGCGGACGCGATCTGCGGGGCGACGCGGTACGAGCGGAGCCCGGAGCGGCTGGACACGCGGGCGGGGCACTACACGCGGAAGCTGTTGACCCCGGCCGGCGAGGTCGAGCTGCGGGTGCCGCGGTTGCGGAAGCTGCCGTTTGAGACGCAGATCATCGAACGCTACCGGCGTCGGGAATCGAGCGTCGAGGCATGACTTGCGGGCAACGGACGCCTTGACCACTCGCTCCCGATCCAGCCGGATGGCGAGTGCGCTGGCGGACCATCGTCGAGAGACGCGTTGCCCGACGAATTTGCACCAGCGACCCGGCTGTGCGATCTTGGACTTGGACTGCGCGGAGTCAGTTTGGCGGTCTAGAGGAATTTCCGCTTTTGATGGATTGACCAGCGCGGCCGGTGCCGATATACTTGCGAGTCTAGTGTGTTTAGCCCGCCGCTTGGAGGTACCAAGCGAGCGGTCTGTTGTTTCCCGGAGGCATCCTTTGGTGAACGAACCCAGTGGTAGTTGTGCCCGCCAAGGTGCGCCGCACGACACCCTCAGAATTGAAGATTCCACGCATTCCCACGGCAATTGTGCCGCCGCTTGCGGACTAGACGGGAGGGGTAGAGGCTAAGCTGCTGCCCTCCGACTCGTCCGGCTTGGCCAGCGGCCGGACAGATCAGAAGGACAGAAGATGAACAGTCCGCCCTGTCGTTTCTGGCCTGGAGCCTTGATGCCCCTCCAGGTCTTCTTCGCCGCCCCCGCTGCCGTTTGGCGATGTTCGTCGTCCGATATCGGCCGGCGCGTATCGGCCAGCGGCGGCCACTGCATCTTCCACCCAAATCTTCTTCCCGGCCCACTCGCGGCAAAGTTTGTCTTGGGGTGTGCCAGTTTGGCCCAGTCGGTTCTCCTCCCGCGCGTCTCCTTCGCCGATGAGCCGGAATACCGCTACGAGCATAGCCCGCCCGTACCCGTAGTCTCTCTAACCTCGGGTCTCCGGCCGGTCCACAGCCTGCCGGAATCGAGGCAATCCATTGATCGGCCAAGTCGCAGTGAGCAGCGGCTCTCCAAAGAGGTCGCGCCACCACGATCTGGCTCTGGACTACCAGAGGCGCTAAATGGGTCGGCTGCGCGTGGCAGATGATCGACCGCGAGTGTACCACGGCGGCATCAAGCTGGGTTCCCATCCGCCGGCTGACGAATAACGCCGAAATCAAGATCACTTTGCGAAGCAGATTTGTTGGAGAGAACTTGTTATGCCTGTCTTGCCGACCGCTGTGTTGCCCAAGAACGTCCTGACGACGCTACGAAGGTCAACCAACCATATCGGAGTCTCGCCGGCCTTGTTGGACGCAGTATCTGCCGCCCCGGCAAGCGTGCTGGAAAGGCTTGGGACAAGCAACTCCGGCCTTTCGGAGGAGGAGGCGTCGAGGCGATTGGAGACGCACGGCCCAAACGTCGTGACCGAGGAGGCCCGCCACACCAAACTCAAGCTCTTCGGCCGGGCGTGCCTCAACCCGCTGGTGATCCTTTTGCTCGCGTTGGCAACCGTTTCGTTTTTGACGGGCGACGTTCGCGCAGGCGTGGTGATGCTGATAATGGTGGTGCTGGGCGTGGTCCTGCGGTTTGTGCAGGAGGCACGGGCCGATGACGCCGCTGCCAAGCTGAAGGCGATGATTACCGTCACCGCCACCGTGGTCCGCGAGGGAAGGCCGCGCGAGATTCCCCTGGCGGAGCTTGTGCCGGGGGATGTGGTCAAGCTGTCGGCCGGCGACATGATCCCTGCCGATCTTCGCATCCTGTCGTGCAAGGATTTG
The DNA here is from genome assembly GCA_964558295.1 of uncultured Planctomycetaceae bacterium. Lineage (GTDB taxonomy): Bacteria > Planctomycetota > Planctomycetia > Pirellulales > Thermoguttaceae > JBDKTH01. Next base: position 2,663 of record CAZLDQ010000343.1, read on the forward strand.
TTCGTCATCCAATCGAGCCTCACCGGCGAGTCTCTTCCCGTGGAGAAATTTGACGGCCCAGAAGCGAACAACAGCCGGCCGATTGCCGAACTGACAAACGTCTGCTTCCTCGGGACCAGCGTGGAAAGCGGCACCGCCGTTGGCGTGGTCGTCGAGACGGGCTTCAAGACCTATCTGGGCAAGATGGCCAAGTCGATTGTCGCCCAGTCGGTACAGACGAGCTTTGATAAGGGCGTCAGTCGCTTCACCTACCTGATGATTCGTTTCATTCTGGTCATGGTCCCTGTGGTCTTTCTGATTAACGGCCTGACCAAGCACGACTGGACCGAAGCCTTCTTCTTCGCACTGGCCGTTGCCGTGGGCATGACCCCCGAAATGCTGCCGATGATCGTGACGGTCTGCCTGTCGCGCGGGGCCATCGGCATGTCGCGCAAAAAGGTGATCGTCAAACGTCTTAACTCGATCCAAAATCTCGGGGCAATGGACGTGCTCTGCGCGGACAAGACCGGAACCTTGACCTTGGACCGCGTGATTCTCGAACGGCATTGCGACGTGGTGCAACAGGACGACGAGGAAGTGCTGTTGTTCGCGTATCTCAACAGCCATTTCCAGACGGGGCTCAAGAACGTACTGGACCGCGCCATCCTTCAACACCGAGAGATTCACGAGACTTTCGCCGTTCCCGAGTACCAGAAGGCGGACGAAATCCCGTTCGATTTCTCCCGAAGGGTCATGTCCGTGGTCGTCGGAACCCCTCATGGCGGACACCGCTTGATCTGTAAGGGAGCACCGGAAGCAATCTTCGATCGTTGCAATCGCTTCGAGCTTGAAGGGACGGTCCACCCGATGGACCCGTTACTGATTCAGGACTTGAAAGAAGAATACGACAACCTCAGCAAGGATGGTTTTCGCGTGCTCGCCATTGCCTACGCCGACTTCGAGCCTCGCTCGACCTACTCCCGTAACGACGAACGCGACTTGATCCTCAAGGGTTACGTGGCCTTCCTGGACCCTCCCAAGGAAACCGCAGCACCCGCCATCGCGGCTTTGAAGCAGCACGGGGTATCCGTCAAGATTCTTACGGGCGATAACGAACTGGTGAGTCGCAAGATATGCGCCGAAGTGGGCCTCCCCTCGGAGAACGTACTGCTGGGAAGCCATGTCGCCACGATGTCGGATGCGGAACTGGCCGAGGCCGCCGACGACACTACGCTCTTTGCCCGGCTTTCCCCGGCCGACAAGGAACGCATCGTGAGAGCGCTCCAGAGCAAGGGGCATGTAGTGGGTTTCATGGGCGACGGCATCAATGATTCGCCTGCGCTTCGTGCCGCCGATGTTGGCGTTTCCGTTGATAGCGCGGTGGACATCGCCAAGGAAGCGGCGGACGTAATCCTCCTGGAAAAGAGTCTCCTGGTGCTTGAGGAGGGCGTGTTGGAGGGGCGCAAGGTGTTCGCCAACATCCTCAAGTACATCCGCATGGGGGCGAGTTCCAATTTCGGCAATATGTTCAGCGTGCTGGGGGCCAGCGCCTTCGTCCCCTACCTGCCGATGGCCCCGATCCAGATTCTCACGAACAACCTGCTCTACGATTTCTCCCAGGTGCCGATTCCCGCCGACAACGTGGACCCGGAGCAGATCGCCAAGCC
>CAZLDQ010000344.1:0-4302 GCA_964558295.1 uncultured Planctomycetaceae bacterium
GTTGCGTACGTCGAGATGAGCACCGACGAAGAAGCGCAGGCGGCCATCCAAGGGCTTCACGGCCAGGACCACAATGGTCGGCCGCTGACGGTCAACGAAGCGAAGCCTCGCGAAGATCGTGGTGGCGGACGTGGCGGCTATGGCGGCGGTCGCGGTGGACGCGGTGGCAGTGGCGGTGGTTACGGCGGCGGACGTGGTGGGCGTTACTAAGCGTCGGCCTTTTCGGCTGCTCTTCTAGACGGCGGACGATGGATTGGCCATCGTCGCCAGGAATGTCTGGTGCAGTCGTCCCAGCTCGTCAAGAAAACTGGTCCGGATCTGCGCAGGAAATTGCTCGGTGAGGCGTCGATAGTGTTCGATGCCGCCGAGCTTTTTTTTGGGGTATTCGGCCAGATAGGCGGGCGAATTGGCGGGGAGTCCAAAACGCTGCCTCGCCCGTTCGTCGCGGCGGTAAGCAATATCGAGGGCCAGTTCCGTCAGGAGCATGTGGGGGCGTCTTGTGTCGTTTAACAGCGAGTGGCGGCCGTAGATGTGTCCGACCATTTCTTCCAGCGTAGCCGCGTGGGAGAAGTTCATGATGTTCCGCCCGCAACATACCGCGGGCGTGGCCGCTGGGTCGATCCCATGTTTGCGCGTGGCCCCGCCGGCCAGGTCATGACAGATGCATGATTTGGCCAACAGGCTTTTGCATGAGGCGTTGCGTTGTTCCTCGGGCAGATCGGTCTCGGCGAGTTGTTGCAGCCTTAGCACTTGGTACTCTCGGGAGGCCGTGCAGATCGGCTGTGGCGTAGACTCTGTGTTGAACAGCCGCACATAGCCTTTGGAGCAGGGCTTCCCGGTTGTTACTCGGCGATCCGACATCGGTCGAGCGTCGCCCGCTGCAAGACTCGTTGCTACCGCCCAACACACCCGTACTCGTGGCGTAGGAACGGCCATCGGTCTCCTTGGTGGCTGAACAGGCTGAGGGAAGGGCGTAGCTGCCGCTGAGCGTCATGCCGGGGTTATTGGCAATGTTTCCCTTGATAAACCGCTGGCTGATGTTGCCTACCACCCGTTCGGAAAAGGCGGCCGTGTTGTTGCTCCCGTCGGTGAGGCTGGCAAATGTTTGTACCTGCCGGTGCAGAACAAGCCGCGGCGTGTACCGCTGGAATGGTTGTTGTTGATCGAGTCCCCGTAGCAGCCGCTATAGTTCGTCGTTCCCCAGGTGGATTGATTTATCCCGTTGCCGTCTGAGGGGCAGGCGAACGCACGAGTCTTCGCGGATTTCTGAGTAACAACGCGATCAAAATACCGATAATCGCGATTACCACCAGCAGTTCAACGAGTGTGAAGCCCCGCACATTGCGCGAAAGGAGAACCCTGCTACTCCAGACCTTTCGGCTCGCCATTGGAGATCGTGGAGGCCGCCTGCCAGAGAGTCTTGTCTACCGTGTCGCTGACGAACCGTACGGAGGCATCGGCCAATCCCACGTTGACCCCGCCAGGATGTTTGCTGCGGGCCGCGTAGGAACCCGTGTTCGAACTGCCGGAATACTCGTGGTTTTGGGTGAGTTTGTCATTGGGGCTAAGCAGGGTGTTGTAGGCCCAATAGTTGTTCAGACCTATGTACCAACTGTACCCTCGCGCGCCGTTCTCATTCGTCGTCAGGGTCACTCCGTCGGTCCCGGCGTTGGTCGTTTGGTAACTGGGGCACGACGCTCGGCAGGAATAGGGCGTGCCGAGCAGGCATTCCGAGACGGCCATGGTGTTCGAGGTGCCGTCGGTGATGCTGGCGAAGCTGGGGAAGTACGATTCCCGAAACAGACCGACGTAGGTCATGCTCGAGCCCGGTTTGCCCAACGACACTTCTGAGCCGGAGCAGGCGACGTAGTTGGTCGGCCCCGGCCAACTGGTTGAGGCCCAGTTCGGGCTGGGATCGCTGGGGCAGCGGAAGACGGACAGCTTCGTCATGTACATCTGGTTGCCGATCGCCGAATTAGCTGCTTCCCAACTCCGAAAGACTTCCCATGGGATTTGGTCGTAAATTTGCCGCTGCTCCAGATAGGGAAGAATTCGGGCCAGCCAGCCGATGTGCTGGGTGTTCCAATGCTCGGAAACCGTCTCAATCCGTAGGCTTGCGCAGGGAAAGACCCGGTTCGTATCGACGTAGTTGTGCAATGCCAGACCGATCTGTTTGATCTTGTTGGTGCACTCGGAGCGCCGGGCCGCTTCCCGGGCCGCCTGCACGGCCGGCAGCAGGAGGGCGATCAAGATACCGATGATCGCAATGACGACGAGCAATTCCACCAGCGTAAAACCGCGAACACGTTTCTCCCGCATGGCGACCCTCCTCCCAAGAACACTGGGTTCGGAAACCTGATAACGACGAGACGCGAAAACCACGGATCCAGCATATTATCCAGTGAACCGTGGTTCACCACTTGCCGTCGACGCACTCTCGTTGTCTTCTGTTCTCTGGTTGCCGCTGGTCGCTCGGTGGGGCGTTTCCCGGGGCCGCCTGCACGGCCCGACTAATCCAAGCTTTTTGGCTCACCGCCGGCGATGGTCGAAGCGGCCTGCCAGATCGTTTTGTCAATAGTATCGCTGACGAACCGTACGGAGCCGTCGGCCATCCCTACATTGACCCCACCGGGGTGTTTGCTGCGGGCCGCGTAGGAGCCGGTGTTTGAACTGCTCATGTATTCGTGGTTCTGGGTCAGCTTGTCGTTGGGGCCCAGCAAGGTGTTGTAGGGCCAACTGGCCCCGTAGCCCTTGTACCAACTCCCCCCTCGCGTGGTGTCTTGGTCTGCCGTAAGGGTCACTCCATCGGTCCCCGCGTTGGTGGCTGTGACATTGGTACACGACGACCGGCAGGTATACGGCGTGCCGACGAGGCATTCCGAGACGGCCATGGTGTTCGAGGAACCATCGGTGATGTTGGCGAACGTGGGGAAGAAGTTTTCTCGCACCAAACCGAGTTTCAAGGGGTTCATACTGCTATCGCTACCAGGCCGGCCCATATAGATTTCCGAGCCCGAACAGCCGACGTAGTTCGTCGGTCCCTCCTTCGACATGTCATCCCAACGCGAAGCCGGATCGCTTGGGCAGCGGAATGTGGACAGGTGCATTTTATAGAGTTGGTTGCCGATCGTCGACCGCGAGGCATCCCAACTCAAATAGACGCCCCACGGAATCTGGTCGTAGATCTGCCGCTGTTCGAGGAACGCCAGGATCCGAGCGTGCCAACTGATGTGCTGCGTTTCCCAGGAATTCAGGCCGGAGATCCAATCGATTCGCAGGCTCCCACAGGGGAACACCCGGTACGTATCGACATAATTGTGCAACGCGATGCCGATCTGCTTGATCTTGTTGGTACATTCCGAGCGCCGGGCCGCTTCGCGGGCCGCCTGCACGGCCGGCAACAACAGGGCGATCAAAATCCCGATGATCGCAATCACCACCAGTAATTCCACCAACGTGAAACCAGACTTACTTTTGGACAACATCGGATTATTCCTCGACATAGTACGGGACAACGGACTTTTCGGCACTAGAACAATCGAAAAACCGAGATCAATATCGCAAAAGAGGCTTCTAGGGCGTCAGATCGAAATCCTTGGTGTTTTCGCCCGCTTCAAGCTTTACGGTCAGTGTGGAGGCCGAGTTGTATTTCTCGGGGATGAGCTGTTGGATCACCGGTACCTGCTGCCCGCTTTCCGGGTCTAGTCGTTTTTTGCCTGTATCACGGCTGGCGGAGATCGTCACGCGATACTCGCCCGGCACCAAACCGGCCGACGCGGGAATCGCATACTGGCCCGCTTGAATCGGCGAGGCCGCGGGAAGGCCTTGGGTGTCGCCGATCGAATCGAGGCGAATCGAGCCGTTGTCTACCGGCTTGCCCTCAAAACTCACCTTTCCTGACAGCGAAGCCGTGCTTCCGCCGCACCCCGGGATTGTGCCCAAGACGAGCGCGAACGCCAGCCACATTTTTGCCCCGGCCCACCGTTGGCTACCTGACATCACACAACCCTCCAGGCACCCCTCTACAGGAAGAGCTCCATGGTGCGCTCACTATAGCTGGCGCTGCCGGGGGAGTCAAGGAATTGGCGCGGGATGGGGGATGGAGGGGGGGCGGGGGCGGGTACTGGTGCGGGGGGGGGTAGAGGAAGGTAGCTCCCCATTCGTAATCCCTAGCCTCTACAATCCGCGTAGCTACAGGCCCCGGCCTGGGCGAGACTCTCGCGCCAGCCAGGCGTTGGCCTCGGGGGCGTTGGTAAACGGCAGCTTGTTGCTGTCCTAAAGGAACCGCTAGTCGGTGCGCAG
>CAZLDQ010000345.1:0-4282 GCA_964558295.1 uncultured Planctomycetaceae bacterium
CTAACTTGACTTCCCTCGGCGGAGCCAACGAGGACTACGACGCTCCCGACTACCAGAATATGCTCTTGGCGCTTCGTGATCCAAGCACCGGGAAGGTCCCTATTCCATCGCTTCACCGTCCGGAGCTCGTCAACTATTGGATGAACCGCGCCACGGACTGGAGCACGAATCTTACTCTGCAGCGTCAGGTTATCCTTCGACCGAATACGAACGATCATTTTGAGACCGGCGTCCCCGAGAAGGCTTTCAACCCGCTTGGCCCCACCTGGGATGTCGACAACGATGGCGACAGCATCACCGACAGTGTTTGGGTCGATTTGGGCTTCCCCCCGCGCGCGACTACCGACGGGCGATTGTACAAGCCGCTGTTTGCGATCCTTTGCACGGATCTTGATGGGCGCCTGAATGTCAACGCCCATGGATCGGTAGAACAAACACAAGCAAGCTACTACAGTGCCACAGATACTACGGCCGACACCCTCGACTCATCCGCCTTCGCAGGCGGTCCCAGCACGGCCTTGGAAGCAACGCCCTTAACCAGTGCCACCCTTGCTCGCGGGCAGGGCTTCGGCCCTGCCGACATCAACCTTCGTCCCCTGTTCAGAGATCGGAGTGACGACGCCATTGTACACAACACTCAGTATCAGCGGCTTCTCTGCGGCCTGAGTTCTGAAAGCCTCAACGGACGTTACGGCGAGGTGACCGAGACGTCACCGCGATCCGGTGCCACGGGTGCGGTCTGTTATCCCTTCGTCAACAAGTTTTTCGACCATCCAGCTAGTTTTGCCAATACCAACGCCTATGGCATATACCGCAGTCCGTCGGATATGCGAGGGATTCTCTCCGTGGGCCTCGATCTCTACGGCCAGCCGCTCTATGCGATGATGTCTGGTACTTGGGGCAATTTGGCGATTGACAATCCGTATCGAATCAATCTAACGCAGACGACGTCAGTCGACGCCCCGTTCAGTTTGATTGAACTGGAACGCTTCTTGCGCCCGTTTGACGTGGATAGCAGCAGCCGGCCCAATCGTCTGGCGAGGCTTACTTTCACCGATTTGAGTAAGACGGACATTAGTAATTCCTGCCTCTACCAGCGCCGGCATGAATTCACCACGGATAGCTGGGACCTGCCGTGCCCCAATATCGCCGGAATTCCCGATTTGCGTTCAAAGTGCGGCGATAAGCCACCGGAGCATCTTCGGCGATTGCTTCTGACCAACCCGGATTATGCACGCGCCTTGCTCCCGCCCGAGTTGCGTGCCGGCTTGCGAATGAACCTCAATCGCCGTTTCGGAAACGGTTCGGACGACAATGGAGACGGGGTCATCGATGACCCGGATGAACTGCTGACCGATGCGGCCAGTGCCGAGACGATGTCGTACAAGACGGCGGGCGGCGGTAATGTCACCACCAAGCTTGACCAGGACAACGACGAGACGAAGGGCGCAACGATCGACCCGCGGCAGTTGTATGCCCGACATCTGTACGTGTTGATGTTGTCGCTCATCGATCGGAGTTATGTCGACACGATTACTGGCAGCCCAAATGCCACTGCAAAGCTCGTCGCCCAGTGGGCCGTGAACGTCGTTGATTTTCGCGACGCCGACTCGATCATGACCCGTTTCGCCTACGACACGAACCCCTTTGATGGCTGGTCGCCTACTGAGGTTGTTTGGGGGTGTGAACGCCCTGAGTTGCTCATCAGCGAGACGTTGGCGTTTCATGACCGGCGAACGGAAGATCTCAGTAATTTTGGCTATGCCAAGCCCCCTACGCCGGGCGATCCGAAGGAAGAACAGACGGGAGACAACATTAAGGACCTCGATCAACGATACCGGCCGGAGGGCTCCCTCTTCGTCGAACTGTACAATCCCTGGACTGCGACCGAACCTCGGCCCGCCGAATTCTACGATACGGTAACCGGTGGAGTTGACTTGGCAAGAGTGACTCCCGATCGCCATGCCGTTCAATCGCCCGTGTGGCGGCTCAAGATCGTCGTGCCCGCGACGAATCCTGAAGATGAACCTGATCCCGACGATGCTGCAGCCGAACGTACGGTCTATTTCTGTGATCAGGGAATGATGGACACCAACACGAAGATTCACCTTCCCGGGGATGCGAACATCGAGTACCGGCCGAGCAGTGCAGCCAAGATTGGCGGCAAAATTTTGCCGGGCCGCTACGCCGTGATTGGTCCTGGCATGCATCCCGACTGTGGTGGCAGCACTACCACGTATATCGGTTTTCGGAACGGGTTCGGCAGCGGAGATAACGATACGCGGCGCATCGTTCTTGATCCAGGCGGTTCTCCACAAGTTCAAGTGCTCAATGACACCGGAACAATCATCCCCACCGCCCCAAATCCGATTGCGATCGTCATCGATGGGCCCAAAGATCCCAACAATTCCCAGCATCCGATGCGTTTGAGCGTCTCCGAGCCTGTCGATGGATACGCTCAACATCTCGTGGGTGTTACATACAATCCGTCCAATGGCCAGTACAGTGTTATTCAGGATAAGCCCGTCGACTCCCGCTCAACAGATTGGAATGACGTCCTCGGGAAGGATAGGACTACCGCACGATATCGCATCGTTCATTTACAGCGTCTGGCGAACCCCCTTCTTCCCTACGATGCAACCACGAATCCTTACCGGACGATTGACTCCATGTCTGTCGATCTGACCTGCTTCAATGGAGTGACGAACTCGACGTCAAATCCCGACTATCAAGCTCCCGGCATCGTAGGCGATCCCGGCACTCCCTTGAATCCGAATCCGAAGGACGTGATGTTCTACGCTCGTCAGCGTGGCGAACACAACTTCGCTGAAGATCCCCAAGAAGCGACTTTCGCAGCCGACTACAACCTCTGGAAGCAAGAACCTTTCACAAGAGAGATCACAGCCGACAATACCACCGGTGCCGTAGCACATAATTTCTCCAAGCGTCTCAAGCAGAGTCTCGGTTATGTGAATTACGAGTACTTCGCCCCTCGCACGACCCCCGCGGGATGTCCGAAAAAGCCTTATCCTTGGCTCACTTGGCTTAATCGCCCGTTTGTCAACCCGTTTGAGTTGATGCTTGTGCCCGCGCTAAGTGCTTCCAAGCTGCTCAGCTATGACTATACCCCGCGAGCCAATGTTGCTGATACCCGCCAATATCACCACTCCTATCGAATTCGGAAGGCTGGGGAGGAGGCATATGAACAGTACCGGTTCGATGCTGTCGATGCCCCACAAAAATGCCCGTTCCCCCACCTCCTCAATTTCTTCCATACCGACGATCCCGCTCATTCGAACAAGGCACCCCGCTGGTATCGCCTCTTCGAGTTCGTACAAACACCTTCACCGTTCCTTGGCGTAGAGACGTTCCGCTCTCCCGATCCCAACGCCGATAATGGATCACACGAATTTCATGCTCCGTTCTTGGAAATCTCAGGTTACCGCGAACCTGGCCGAATCAACTTGAACACGATCTTCAGCAGGGATGTCCTCGCTGGTCTGTTGAATCGTACCAACCTCACACCGAATACGGCTGATCCCTCGCTCTGGCAGCGATTTGTTCAAAGTCGCCGTGGTTATGGCGCTCTAGCCGAGGGTATCGTGACCTTTGATGACAACTATCCTACCTGTTTTGTGAATCCGTTCCGCTCTTTCAGCGGCTATTATTCGGTTCCATTGGTTAACATGCAGACGCAAATCGGCAGTGAGATCAATGCCACGGTACTCCGTGCGAATACATTGGCAGCAGACGGAAGTCTATTGATCCCGCCGAACGACGGGACCCAACACGAGAGCCAATACGCCCTCTTCCAGCCAATGATTCCGGACGCCAATGAAAGCAATTACAACAACACGAACCGGAATCCGTTCTTCCGCTACCAAGACGTGATGCGGTTGAGTAATCTCGTAACGACGAGGTCGAACGTCTACGCCGTCTGGATTACAGTGGGTTACTTCGAAGTTGAATACAATTCCGACACAACCAAGTTCCCCGACAACTACCGTCTAACCCAAGAACTCGGCTCCGACACCGGGGAAGTCGAGCGGCATCGGGCGTTCTTTATCATCGATCGGTCGATCCCTGTCGGGTTCAAACGGGGGGAAGACCTGAATTCCGGAAACTGCGTGCTGCTGAAACGGTTTATTGAGTAGTAGGCAGTACACAGTACGCGGTAGGCAGGACGGAGAGCATCAGAGAGCCGGGTCAAGGTGGCCCGGCTCTTTCGTTGTATGCCGAGCATGTTTGACGGTTTGGAGGTGCAAGTCCTCTCCCAACCTGA
>CAZLDQ010000346.1:0-4261 GCA_964558295.1 uncultured Planctomycetaceae bacterium
CGCGTCGTCGGCCGAAGCGACGGCGCCATCGTACAGGGCGCGCACCTGGGCCACCCCTTCCAGGAGCAGACGTCGAGGCCCCAGTATACCCTGAGCGTGGAGGTCATCGGTGGTCATGGGACCGTGTCTCCGACCTCGGGCGAGTTTTACGCCGGAACTGCGGTTACGCTCACCGCGGTACCGGAGGCCGGATGGCGGGTCAATCAGTGGTCCGGCACCACGGATGACGTGTCCAGTAGTCCCACGAACACTGTGATCATCGGACCGGACAAGCGCGTTTCGGTCGTCTTCGGCCAGCCCAAGGTCATCGTGGTCGGCAGTAAACAACAGTACATGAGCATCCAACACGCGGTGGATGCTGCCGCCGACGGTGATGTGGTCGTTGTTCCGACGGGTACGTACCGGCCGGTAATCACCAACAGCATCTATCCCTGGAGCTACATCCGGATTCGCAATAAAAACATTACGCTGACCGGCTCCAACCCCGCCGATCCCGAGGTGGTGGCTGCGACGATCCTCCGCGGGTACCGGTTCGAGATCGTAGACGTCGGAAGCGAGACGGTGATTGACGGTCTGACGATCGGCGACGTCAATTGGGTCGGTCCCAACGGTGATAACGGCGATGCGATCACAAGTCCGCCTCCTCCCCATGACGGCGCGCCGGGCGATTCCATCATGGGCGGCGTCATGATCATTGTCGGTGCCTCACCCACGATACGCAACTGCCGGTTTGTCGACTGCGCCATCACCGGCGGCAACGGTGGCGACGGTTCCAACGGAACCACACAGCACCCCGTCGGTTTCGACGGTGGCTGGGCCGGCTGGGCCTACGGCGGCGCCGCGTACATCGGCTTCCGAAGTAATCCGACCTTCGAGAACTGCCTGTTCCAGAACTGTGTCGCCATCGGCGGCAACGGCGGCAACGGCGGCAACGGTAACCAGGGTGCCCAAGGCGGACGCGGCGGCAACTGGATGATGTCCGAATCGGTCGAGAAAAACATCCGCACTTGGTGGGATGGTTGGGAGTGGGGCGAGTTCAACGCCAACGGCGACCTGATCCTGCTGGCCGACGTGGACACCGTGGTCGACGATCCTCGCACCTACTATGACGACTACTGGAAGTATAGCGGTTACGGCGGCGCGGTGTATATCGAGTATTACAGCTCACCGCGGTTCATCGACTGCAACTTCAGCGACAATAGGACCTACGGCGGCGTCTCCGGCGTCGGCGGCGGCTCCGATCCGATTCCCAGTCGAAACTTGGACATTGAGAACTTCGGCGGCGCCGTCTACATCGGCAGCGCGAGCAACCCGCAGTTCATCGGCTGCGTCTTCAAGAACAACGTGGCCGACACGAACATATCCGCGGCGCTGCCCGATGACATCTATATCAGTTACGGTGGCTCGGTGGCGATCGAGGCCGACTGTGCCCCGCTGTTCCTGCGGTGCAGGATCGAGGACAGCCGTTCTGCCATCGGCGGCGGCATCTGGTCCTCCAGGTCGCAGTTGACGATCATCGACTGCAACATCGCCAACAACGAGGCGTATCACGGCGGCGGTCTGTACGCGACAGATTCGACCGGCACGATCAGCGATACCCTCGTACATCGCAACCGCGCATTCCAATCGAACGTCGATCCGAACCTTATCCTTTTGGATGCGGCCTTCCCCTTCAGCGGCGTCAAGGGCTGGGGCGGCGGTTTGTGCAGTGTCAACTCGATCCTGGACATCCGCGACAGCGTCTTTGCGGACAACCGCGCCATGTACTCCGGCGGCGGCATCTACTTCACCGGGTATGACCAGGATGTGACGGTTGAGCCTCTGCTGCACAACTGTTTGATCTACGGCAACGCCGCAGGTCACGACGGCGGCGGTCTGGCCGTCTGGCGCGACGAGATTTCCGTCTCCAACTGCACGATCGCGGACAACGTTGTGCTCAACGGCCTGGGCGACGCCTACGGTGGCGGTCTGTTCGTGGGTTACGACTCCAACGCGGTGGTCACCAACTCCATCATCTGGGGCAACAGCAGCAATACCCAAGGTTCTCAGATCGCGGTCACCCATGGGTTCCTCTATGGTTCCAATCCATCGTCTCTGCGTCTGACCTACAGCGACGTGCAGCCGACATCCGATCCATGCTCACTCAGTGATACTCCGCTCGATCTGGTTTTGGTCTTCGATTCCAGCAGTACCATGCAGCGGTACATGATGGAGATCAAGACCGCAGCGACGGATATCGTGGGTCTGGTCGGGCAGAAGGTGCGGGATTATCGTATCGCGGTTGTGGACTTCAAGGATTTCAACAGCACGGTCGGTCCCTACGGAACCGCCTCGGATTATCCGTATCGCGCCGTCCTTCCGTTCAGCGACAACCTCAACCGCGTCGTCAGCGCGATCAATTCGATTACGACGCCGGCTGATTCCGGCGGCGATACGCCCGACTCCGTCTACTATGCCCTGATGAGGACGATCGACGGCAACGATCTGGGGGGCTGGCGGGGCGGCGAGGTCGATCGCGTCATCGTGCTGATCGGCGACGCGCCGCCGCACGATCCGGAGCCCGGCGTCGACGCCTACACGCTATCCGACGTGGCTTCCGCAGCGACGCGGGCGCCCAGCAAGAGGATCATTGCGGTCCAGCTTGGGCAGGCCACGACCACGGCAGCTTATTTCCGTACCCTGGTCGGCGGCGCCGGCGGGGCCCTGGTCCAGGCGTCCGAACCCAATCAGGCGATCGCGGGCATCCTGGCCGGCATTCGCCTGTTCACCGACTCCGGGCCTGCGATCTACGTGTCCGAAGGCTCGAGACTGCCGGGCTGGAACCCGGTCGAAGAGGTTTGGAGTCCGAGCACCGGTAATATCGGCGCTGATCCGATGTTCATCGCTGGCTACTATCTGAGTCAAACCGCCTCCGGGCAGGGACGTCAGAGCCCGGCGGTCGACGCCGGCAGCGGTCCGGCCGACCTGCCCAGCATTGGGTTGGGCGATCGCACGACTCGAACCGACGGCAAGGGCGACGCCGGCATCGTGGATATGGGCTACCATTACCGAGAAGGTGTGACGCTCTACACGCTGACCGCCCAAGTTTTGCCGTCCGCCGTCGATGGAATGGTTCACGGTACGATCAATCCGCCATTTGCGTTGGTATATGAAGGTTCGTCCAACAACGTGATCCGACTGGAGGTCTTCCCCGACGACGGCTGGAAGGTCGTCAAGTGGACGGGCACCGACAACGACGCCCTGACGGGTCGGGTGAACTACGTCACCCTGACGGCGGATCGCCGCGTGACCGTGACGCTCGAACAGCGTCAGCCTCGCGTGGTGACGATTCCGGGCGACTTTACCACCCTCCAGAAGGCAGTTGTTGCTGCGGAGGACGGCGACACAATCGTGGTCGATTCCGGCACCTACTACAGCGGGTACGACGAGATCGCGTTGATTGTGGACAAGGCGATCACCATCACATCCAGAAATCCGCACGATCCGTGTACGGTGGCTGCCACCGTGATCCGAGGTCCTGCCAATGTCAACGGCAATACAGTCAGTCGCGTGGGCGTGCTGTTCACCGGCGACACCACCCGTCGGACGGTTCTGAACGGATTCACATTGGAGAACTTCGGCGGCACCGCGATCAACGGAACGGCGGGAGACCGGGCTAACGGCCATCCGAACGGTTACGACGGCGCCCCAATTCAAGGCGCGGCGATGATCCTGCTGCCCGGCGCCAGCCCGACGATCAAGAACTGCGTGATCCGGAACAATTCGATCACCGCAGGCAACGGTGGCGACGGCGCCGACGCTGACGCCACTCATAACGCCGGTCGCGGCGGTTGGGGCGGCTGGGCCCGCGGCGGCGCGATCTACTGCGCTTCCGACACCAACCCGTTGTTCATCAACTGCATCATCGAAAACAACACGGCTCAAGGCGGCAACGGCGGCAACGGCGGCAACGAAGTCGCCAACGGGGGGCTGGCCAACTATGGTGGAAACTATACCCCGTCGTTGCCGATCAATATCGATCCCCAGAACCTGGGGGCCGAAGTGGTCGACGAAGAGTTGTGGACCCTCTGGGAATGGGATTACGCCATGCAGATTCAGCAGGCGTTCGCCAACCAGGACGTCAGTTTCGGCGGCGACAATGCCACGATCGGCGGCGGCTCCTACGTCGGTGACTATCGCTGGTATTCCGCCTATGGCGGCGGTGTCTTCCTCGATGAGAGGTGCAAGGCCGAGTTCGTTGAGTGAACCATCCGCGGCAACC
>CAZLDQ010000347.1:0-4250 GCA_964558295.1 uncultured Planctomycetaceae bacterium
ATGCACTCACAGAGGGTGGGGCAAAAAGCACGACCGCATTGTAGGTAATTGCCCGCGGCCTGCCTAGGCAGTTCGTTCCCAATCGTCTTGTTACCTTTCCTTGCCAAACCATCGACGAGGCAACCGTTTGCTCGGCAAGTCCCGTTTCGTCAATACTTTCGTAAAAACGTCTGGGGAATGTTTCTCCCGGGGGGGCGTTAGACCCTTGGGGTCTTCCTCAAGCAACTGAGGGATCATCAGATTGTCAAGGAGCGAAACGGCAACGCGTGGAGCGGCCATGCTTGAACTTAGCGGATCGGCTGGCCCAATTTCAAGCCGCCAGATTGGCCCGCGATTGGCCACGTAGCTGAGCGATGTATCCTCGGGCTGTCCTTGCAGGGCAGGATCGCTGGGGCAGAGTAGCCACGAAACCCGGCGGTGCTCCGCATTGCCCGCCGACCAGGCTTTCCAGAGGTCGTTCTGGTCACAGTACGGGAACAGGGGGACGACCCAACTGCCAAGAAGTCTTGTCTCCGTTTCCACGCTGCCCACCCGATTCACATAGCCCAGGAAGGCGTGGTAGCTGTTCTCGTAGTGAAGCATGCTCCGGGCGATTTGCTTCTGGTTGTTCATGCATTGCGTCCCGCGAACTGGCTCCCGGGTAGTCTGGATAGCCGGCAGCAAGAGAGCCACCAGGAGGCCGATAATGGCAATCACCACGAGCAGTGCCACAAACGTAAACCCGGAGCGATTGCGCTGAAAAGCCATGGATGCCTCCTTCTCGATTCGTGATGAGCCGAGCGGCCGAAGAGAGAGGCGTGGTACCCCGTTGCCTGAAGTGCCCTGCCCCCTCAGAATAGCTAAGCGTGGTGAGAGAGTCTAGCGGTTCTTTGGACGGGCGGTGGTGATTGCAGAGGAAGCGTGGGGCGAGCCCCGGGCGCTACGCGGGCGTGGCGGGCGGTAATTGGAGCGGCGATCAGGCCGGCGCGACCATCTCCCGTGCGTGATAGCTCGACCGTACAAACGGCGCACTGGCCACGTGCTGAAAGCCCATGCGGCGGGCGGCCTTGCCTAGCTCGTGAAACTCTTGCGGGGTCACATAGCGGTCCACCGGCAAGTGCTCCGGCGACGGCTGCAAGTATTGCCCGACGGTGAGCATCTCTACGTCGGCCTCCAACAGATCGGCGAACAAGTCCAACACCTCTTCGGTCGTCTCGCCCAGACCGAGCATCAGGCCGCATTTCGTCTTGATTGCCGGATTGCGGGCTTTGATCCGGCGGAACATCTCCAGAGTCCAGGGATAGCTGGGCTTGCGCCCACGTACCTTGCGATACAAACGCGGCACGGTCTCCGTGTTGTAGTTATAGACCTCCGGCGCGGCATCCACCAACCGATCGACCGCTTCCCGATTGCCGGCGAAATCCGAGGGCAACACTTCGACCGTCGCTTGGGTGGCTTCGCGCACCGCGGCGATTGTCTGACAAAAATGCTCCGCCCCGCCGTCGGGCAAATCGTCCCGGGTTACGCAGGTAATCACCACATGCTTCAACTCCAACCGCCGGCAAGCCTCGGCCACCCGGGCCGGCTCGCTCGGATCGACCGGCCGGGGCTTTCCCTTCGCCACATTGCAGAACCCGCACCGGCGCGTACACACGTCGCCCAGAATCATGAACGTCGCCGTCTTCTGTGCATAACACTCCATCCGGTTCGGGCACCGCGCATGGTCGCAGACCGTTGCCAAACGCAATTCCCCGATCAGGTTTGCCGTAAAGTGGTTGGCATTCCCCTTGGGGACATTGCGTTTGAGCCAGCGGGGGAGATGGGGGTGGATGGGTGTTTCGGGCATGGAGGACTCGAGGGTGATGGAGAAGAGGGAATCACGAATGTCGAATGACGAAATGACGAAAGAATGTCGCATGACGAAGTACGAATGTTGAATTGATAGGGCCAAACAGCCATTCGGCATTTGTGCTTCGTCATTCCTTCGTCCGTTAGTCATTCGACATTCGTCATTCCTTTTCCCCTCCCCTCTCCAATTCTCAGTAGCGGATGACCGGTGTACAAATGGTAGCGGTCGCAGCCGAAGGCGTCGGTCAGGTGGCGGACCAGTTCGGCGCGAACATCGGTCATTTTAACCGGTCGCTGGCGTTCGGCTACCAGGCAGCTCATTCGGGTCAGGCCGCGGCGGTCGGTTTCTACGAGGCGGAAGAGGCCCATCGGCGGGTTCACGTTGATAAAGGCCCCATGGTAAGTGACCCAGTGGCGCACGGCGACGCCGAGGGCTACCACCTGGCCGGTGCGGCCCCAAAGGCCGTGGCGCCCGGGCTGCGCTTCGGTTGGGATGTCCAGCGCGTGGAGGGAACGCTGAATGGCCGTCTGGAGCCGGTCGAGGTAGGCACCGACCGACAGCCGGTACCAATGGAGGGGGACGATCGGGTAAATGGCCAATTGCCCGGGGG
Organism: uncultured Planctomycetaceae bacterium; assembly: GCA_964558295.1. Lineage (GTDB taxonomy): Bacteria > Planctomycetota > Planctomycetia > Pirellulales > Thermoguttaceae > JBDKTH01. Next base: position 2,439 of record CAZLDQ010000347.1, read on the forward strand.
CGTGAACCAAACAGCCTCCCCCCCGCTTGACCCAACGCACGACCAATTGGCCGGAGCGGATCCGGCCGGAATCGAGTTGTACGTCGGCCGGCGAACCGCCGCGCCCGATCGTGATTAGCTCCGGATGCTCGCACAAGAGGAGGTAGATCTGACCGTCCTGACGGCCGATCACCTGGTCGACTAGCCGCTGCTGGAGGGCTTGGCAGCGGTCGAAATCGAGCTGGCCGCAGAAGTGGGCCTCTACGGCGGGGCTGCCGATCAGGAAGTCGAAGGGATCTACCACGATTTGGAGCTTGAGTTTGGTCGGTTTGCCGGGTACAAGAACAAGAGGTCTCGGATTATGACCGACACGTCCGACGAGGGAAAGAGCAGCGCAAGGAGACACGGCCACGGCCAAGACGAAGAAAAAAGACGCCTCGCACGACAATGAGCGTGTGATCACCGACAACCGCAAGGCCCGACACGACTTCGAGATCCTCGACACCTTGGAGTGTGGAATCGTTCTGGTCGGCAGCGAGGTGAAGAGTCTGCGCAATGGTAAAGTCTCCCTCTCGGAGTCATACGGCCGGGTTCGCCAGGGGGAGGTCTGGCTCCTCGGCTGCGACATCCCCGAGTACAGCGAGGCCAACCAGTTCAACCACGCCCCGAAGCGCCCACGCAAGCTCTTGCTGCATCGCCGGGAGATCAAGAAGTTTGCCGGCCAGGCATTCGAAAAGGGACTGACCCTCGTCCCTCTGAAGATGTACTTTAAGGAAGGCCGGGCCAAGCTCCTTTTGGGGCTCTGCCGCGGCAAGCAGAAGCACGACAAGCGCGAAGCCCTCAAAAAGGCTGACGCCAAGCGGGATATCGCCCGGGCAATGATGCGTCGGCGGTAGCCGGAGTGCGTAGCAAGATGCTCCCCAGGTAGTTGGCTGGGTGTTCCCCCCGTCCGTGTCTGCGGAGACCGCGGACTGGATCGTCCGCAAAACCGCGCAGGAGTAGGGGACTCGGTCGTGCCCCGCCCGGCGGAACGTGCTGGCCCCGTCACGCATGGACGGCGGCGCCGCAGTCGACGGTGAGGGTTTCGCCTTGGACCATGTCGCTCAACGGGCTGGCCAGGAAGAGAACGGCGTCGGCCACGTCGGTCGGGGTCAGGTAGCGCTCGCCGGTCATGCTGCGCAGCTTGCGTGCGGCTTCAAACAGTTCTTCGCTGCGGGGGATTTTGCGCGTGGAATCGGTGTCGACCATGCCCGACTTAACGACGTTCACGTTGATTCCGCGTTCGCCCAATTCCAGGGCCAGATGACGCACGCAGCTTTCCAGGGCGGCCTTGGAACTGCCGATCATGCCGTACATCGGCAGCGCCAGGTGGGAGCCGTGGCTGGACAGGGCGATCACCTTGGCCCGGCCGCGGGCTCGTTCGAGGAGCTTCAGTCCCGACTGGACCAGGTAGATCAAGGCCAGCACGTTGGTCTTCATGGTCGCCTCGAAATGGCGGGCGGTGGAGGCCATCAGGGGGCGAAAGCCGCCGCTGGCCGCGTTGCTCACAAGGATATCGAGCTGGCCGAACTGTGCGTCGATAAATTCCATCAGCGCGGCCACATCGTCCTGCTCGCTGACGTCGGCCTTGACGGTCGCCACACGGCGGCCCATCTGTTGGATTGCCCGCGCCACGTCGTGGGCCGCGGCCTGCGAGGTGACATAGTTGACGATCACGTCGGCTCCCGCTTCGGCGAGACGCAGCGAGCACGCCCGCCCGATCCCGCGAGAACCGCCGGTTACCAACGCCACGCGTCCAGTTAGGTCGATCATAGGTGTCTCCTTGGGTTTTAG
>CAZLDQ010000348.1:0-4227 GCA_964558295.1 uncultured Planctomycetaceae bacterium
CGGTCCGCAGAGGACTTTCACCTCCAAGATTCACAACATGCCAGGCACACAAGAAAACCCGCGGTGGAAAGGCCCACCGCGGGCGTTTGTCGTTCCAGACTCGCGAGGCGAATCAATACTCGTGCTTGGTAACCAGACCGGGCTGCGGGACGGGGTACTTCCCCTCGGCGTCGGCCGGCAACGGGGCCGGGGAGTCCATCGTCAGCTTGTCGACGTTCGGGGCGTATTCATCCTGGCAGTTGAGCAGATCGTCGAAGGTGATTTCCACGCCGGTATGGGCCGCCTTCCGACCCAACGAACTAACAAGGCTGGCTGTGACGCCGTATTCCAACTCGCTGTAGGGTTTGTCGTTACGGATGGCGTCCATCAGATCGTTCCACTCGTTTTGATAGGGGTTCTGCTCGCCCTGGGGAATCTTCGATTCCCAGATCATGCTGGAACGAACCGGATTCTGATCGCGGTGGATGCTCGACGGAGCACCGCAGTCGCCCGACTTGGACCCCACCGCCAACCCCTTGGTGCCGTGCAGATAACTGGAGTAGATCTGGGTACAGCCGGCGATGCAGCGTCCGTCCAAGAAGAGCTTCGTGCCGTCGGCAAAGGTATACTCAACCGCGTAAGAATCGAAGTTCTGGTCGACGCACGGGTTGCCTTGGGGGCTCATGCGATAGTGACGTCCGCCGAGAGCCTGGGCCTTGACCGGCCAAGCGTTCTTCAGCCAGCAGCAGTGATCAATAACGTGGATATAGAAGTCGTTGAAGCAGCCGCCGCTGGCCCAGATGAAACTATGGAACCGCTGGATCTGCCAGAGCAATTCGCTCGGCTTGCCCGGCCACTTTTCCGAGAAGGCCGAACCCACCGGGGGCGTCATCCGGTAGGCACGCATCGTGAGGATATCGCCGATCTCGCCGTCCTGGATGCGCTGGTGCAACTGCTGGAGAGCCCGGCTGTGGCGAGACATCAAGCCGACGGCCACTTTAAGGTTTTTCGCCTTGGCCGCCTCGCCGAGTTGGAACATCCGGCGGGACGTCGGGCCGTCGGCCGTCAACGGTTTTTCCATGAATACGTTGAGGTTCTTGTCGATGGCGTAGCCAAAGTGTACCCAGCGAAAGGCCAGCGGGGTGGCAAAGATCGCAATGTCGCCGGGCTTCAGACAGTCCATGGCCTTCTTGTAAGCATCAAAGCCCACAAACTTACGATCGTCGGCCACATCGACTTGGTCGCCGAAGTTCTTCTTGAGGCTCTCATAGGCATTCTTCACGCGGTCTTCGAAGACGTCGGCCAAGGCCACCAACTTGACCGGGCCGCCCTTGGCTCTCATCGCATCGGCGGCAGCGCCGGTGCCGCGTCCGCCGCAGCCGATCAAGGCGACCTGGATCGTGTTGTTCTCTGCCGCATGGACGTGAGGAACGGTCACGCTGGCCAGGGCCGCAGCCCCAACTACCCGACCGGTGTTCTTGAGAAACTCACGACGCGACGTGTCACTGTTGTTCAGTTTACTCATGGGGCTTCCTCATACGGATGGGGTTCCTTCGAGCCGGCAGCGGACGAGTTCTCGTTTCGGATTTCCGAGACCGGACCGCGCAATGCCGACACACAGAACCTTGTTACGGTGTCGCCAAAAGGCTCAACGCCTTCTTCACTCATCTGACAAAACGCCCGATGCTTCCCCCCAGTGTGGTTGGGCGTCGCATGTCTGTCAACAGCATGACATACGTCTTTGCGCAAAAAGCGATACAATTGCCGCCCCCCACACATTGTGGGATAAAGCGAGACGCATGCCTTGGCAAAAAAAAGACTCCAGTCCGCACCGCGCCCGCTCAAACGTCACGCAATGGGGGGACACAGCATGTTGTGGAAAGTGGATGGCGAGTCCCCTTCCTTTGCGTACTGCGTGCCTTGTCCAATCCTCAGGCCACTACCTACCGCCAACAACCAACGGCCGAAGCACCTTTTCAAAGGCATCGGCCATGCGGAACATGCCGAGGTCGGAGGGATGGGAGCCGTCGGTGGCGGCTTCGCTGTCGTCGCCCAGGAGGTGTTCGCCTTCGAGATAGTGGAGATTCTTGACGCCTGCGGCGACCAGATGCTCGTAGGCCGCCTTGAGTGCAGCGTGGTTGTCGGCATGGTGTTTTTGTTGCCCAGGCCGAAACGGGGCGTTGGTGAAGATGCGATCTTCGACCAGCAAGATCGGTGTCGCCGATCGGGCTTGGCGGATCTGTTGCACCAGGGGCTCGACACACTGGGCGACGGCCTGGGCGTTCATGTTCGGCAGACAGTCGATGACGTACACGGCCGGATCGAGCTCGATGAGCAAGGCGCCGACCTCGGGGTCCATCCGGCCATTGCCGGAGAAACCTAGGTTGATGATCGGCCGGTCCAACCGACGGCCGAGGATGGCAGGATAGGCCATGCCCGGGCGCGAGGCGCAAGCCCCGTGGGTAATCGAGGTGCCATAGAAGAGGATCGGCTTGTCGCGACGCGGGGCAATGGGTTCAAACACCGTTCCGGCCGGAACGCCGATCTCCAGCGATTCGATGCCGTTGTAGAGCGGCAGGTAGACTGTGTATTCTCGCTTCCCCGGGGCGACAGCGTCGATAAACGGTCCCTGGAAGGTCTTGGCCGTGGGCCGGGTGACGGCCAACCACCGCCAGACACCCTGGTCGTCCTTTGCATAGAGATCCAACCCGCTGACGCCGGTGGCCGGCATGTGTGGCATGGCCACGTTGGGCGACAAAAGCGTATAGCGGGCCGAGAGGGTCTGAGCGTCGCTCGCAAATCGCACACACATTCCGGCCGAATGCCGACTCAGGTTCCAGACGGCGTCGCGAACCATGCCCTTGGCCTTGGTCGGCAGGCGGTCGTAATACCGCTCGGTCTCCGTCCATCCCTTGCCCTCGACGCCCCACTGGCTCACGTCGTACCAGGCCGTTTGCCCCTCGATCTTGGGTGCCACTTGAAGTCCGGCGGCCCAGGAATGTCGGGCCAAACCCGCCGCGAGTGTGGCGGCGGAAACGGTCAGAAACTGGCGGCGACTCACGGTGTGGTCAAGCATGGTGTCTCTCTGCTACAAATGTCGATTTGTTCAGCACCCGGTACCTGTGACGGACGCAATATGCACATAGGCTCAATTATGGCTTGTGCGCCAGCAAATGTAAACTCAAGAGCCACACATCCGCATCTCTTGCCGGTAGTGGCCGGGAGAGACGTCGCAGCGGTCGCGGAAGGTGTTTGAGAGGCGATGTCACGAGTTGCCGTGACCGGGTTTTTCGAGCATGGGCCTGGATGATGACCGTGCTTGGGCTCGGCACTGCGTTAGGGGCTGGCGTGTTCGGGTGGCTAAGGGTGCTTGGGCCGGCCGTGCTTGCCTGTTTGGCTGGAGCCGCCGTCCGCATGGCAACTCACGCGATACTCCGGAGCTACGCGTTCACCGCCTGGGTGGCCGTTCTTGTGGGCGGCGTGCTGGTTCATCCGCCCATGTTTCTGACTTGGTTCGGTTACGATCTCAAAGGGCCGATCGTTCCGCTGATTCAGATCCAAAACGCTGGCATGGCCTCGGGTTTGGCGACAAATATGCTTCACAGCCCTAAAGCCGCATTGGCCGCTGCGCTGTTTGGACCATGAATGAATACCTCCGGATCAGTTTTGGCCACTTGGTGGCACAGCCGTCCGACCGGTGCTGCGCCGCCGGAGAAACAGGACACGAAACGAACGTATGCGTTGGCCACGTGCTTCTCCAGGGCTTCCTCGGAAAAACGATCTGCACCATGACCAGCCGATTATGGCTAGGTGTAGACCGTCACTTCCCCTTTTCCGCCGCAACGAGCATTTCAAAGTCTTCGGGCGTAAGCGGGTGTTCGCGGCTGAACTGGCCCAAGCGGCAGCCGAAGATGTCGACCGTGGCAAATCCGGCTGAAAGCAGGAGCCAACGCAATTCGGGCGGTGTGTAATAGCGTTCGTTGGTCGCGATGGTCTGCGACATACCCGCATCGTCGGTGAACGTCAGTTCGGCCTATTCGCGGAACGTCATCCAGTCGAAGGCCAACTTGTTTACCGTGCTGGAGCCGCCGGCATTGAGAAAGTCCTTAACAGAGTGAAACAGAGGAAAGAGTGCATTGAGCGTGGTCAGGAGCAGTTTGCCCCCGGGACGTAGTGCCGCGGCAGCGTGCTTGAGAACGTGTTTTGAAATTCAGTATTGAGCTTTTGCGAGGCGTTTGGACATCAGGT
>CAZLDQ010000349.1:0-4225 GCA_964558295.1 uncultured Planctomycetaceae bacterium
CCAACTTCAGCCACGAGCGCGACTGGGAGAATGCCCCCTACGAATTCGGCGATGGCACGACCGCCGAGCTGCGCGAGGTGGCTATGGCGACTGCCGCTCCGGCGGTTGATGCCTGGGACGCGGACATTTCGTCTCCGTACGCGCATGGCTACGACGCGGAGGCAGAGTACGCCGATGGGTACACGATGGACTCGATGGACGCGGCGTATGGGGACGGCTATACCGGCATGACCTCTGGTGAAGACGAGGATCAGGCGGTCGAATCGAGTCAGGATTTTTCGATGGACGCTTGGAGCAACGACGACTCCTACGGCGAAGAGGAGGACGGCGATGAGTATCGTGCAGGTGAGATGAACGGTGAGGCGATGGACGTCGCCGACGGGGATGAGGCCGGTGAGGACGCTGACGAGGGAAACGCCGGGGAGGCTGAGGAAGAAACGGCGCAACCGGTCAATGAGGCTGGTCTGGATGAAGCCCGATACGATTACCCGACGGAGTCGACCTTCGGCGACTACGACCCGCAGGATTACGATTCGGCGCTGGAAGAGTTCAGTGATGACTCTTCGCGGAGCGACTGCTCCGACGAGGGTTTGGCCTGCGATGGAGCGGCGGAGGCCCGGGACGAGGCTTCGTGGGGCGCTTACGGATACGAGTATTCCTATCCCCAGGAGAAGTACGGTTACTCACCAGAAGTCAGCGAGGTCGAGCCGGCCAAGGTGGATTATGAGGCCGAATACGACTTCGATTCACGTTATGAGGGAGAGCCGGGCGAGTTGATTGACTACTCGCAGTGGAAGGAGCCGTTCGCCCACGAATGCGCCGAACCGGGCGACTGCTACGGCGAGTATCGCGTGACGGCGTCGCCGCTGGTTGAAAGCGGTTTGGAGTCGTTCGCGCGGCATCCCCGCGAGTTGTTGGGGATCTCGGATCAGGAGCTATTGCAGACGCTGGAGTTGCTCTGCGAGGAGCCCTCGGGGACACGGCGTTCGATCCTGAACGACTACCTGGAAGGCTTGGGTTTTGTGGCGATTGACTTCGCGGCCCGGTTTGAGGATGTGACCGGGATGGAGTCGCTGAGCCTGGCCGACGATCTGCCGGGGGTGGCGGCCCTTTTGGGGTGCTACCGCCTGGTCGAACAGGGGGAGTTGGGCATGGATGAGGCGGTGGACCTGTTGCGGCGGACCTTAGAGGGGCCGTCGGAGGCTTGGATTGAGGCGGTTTACGAGATTGCCGCTCGCAGCAATGAAGGACGTCGTGGACCGGTCAACGCGAAGCCCCAGGCGTCTACCGGATCGACTGTCTTGCCAGGTTCGGTGGTCAGGGCCGTGACGATCTCCCTACAGGTTGTCTGGGGGCAGATCCAGGGGGCGTGCCTTGGAGCCGTGGATCGGCTGACGGCTGTTGAGTGGGAGGCTTGGTTCTCCGGGCTTCAGTCGCGCTTGGCCGAGGCCCGCGAAGCTTCGGCGTACGATGCCTTCTAGGGGGTCGGCTAGGCTGGTGTTGCGGCATAAGGTGTTGCTGGTTAATAGCTTAGGGCCCGGGTGACGGTCTGTCGCCCGGGCCGTTTGTTTTGGACTCGCTTGAGGGCGGTTTGCGAGTCGTTTCCATGGATTGTGTGTTCGGCAGCCCCGCGGATTTTCCGGTTCCGCGGGGTTTTTCGTTGCTAAATCACTACTGGCTTAATTAAAATGAGGCTACCCGAGGAATGCTCGTAATCTAGGCTATTCTTGGCGTGTTTGGGTATCGCTACGGAACACGACGGCCCAACGCCTTTCCGTGTCGGAGGTTTCACGATCATGTCCAGATCCACTCCCTATCCCTTGGCACTGCTGCTGACCTTGACGGTCACCGTGGCAATGATGGCTACCGTGGCCATCAGTGTTGAGCCGAGTCCCGAGGCGGCCCGGCTCGACTGTTACACGGATGCGGATGGCGCGAATTACTTCGCCTTGACACTGAAACCGCAAGTTGCGCTGCCGGTGGCGGCTGCGCACGATGTGGTGGTTTTCGTGGAGACGTCGGCCAGTCAGGGCGGCGATTTCCGCGACAAGGCGTTGGCCACGCTGGGCGCGATGCTCGAAGGGTTGGGGCCGCAAGACCGCGTGCAATTGATGGCAGTCGATCTGAATGCTGTTCCGATGACGCAGGGCTTCGTGGCTCCCAAGAGTCCGGAGATGAAGGCCGGTCTTGAAAAGCTGACACGGCGCGTGCCGCTTGGAGCGACCGATATGGAAAAGGCTTTGCGTGGCGCCATGGCCTGTTTTCCAAACGGTTCAACGAACCCCCGTGCGATGGTCTATATCGGTAACGGGACGAGCAAAGCGAACCTTCTTTCGCCGCAGAAATTTGAAGAGCTGACTCGCTTGATGGTTGACGCGAAGATCGCCGTGAGCAGTTTTCCGGTTGGCCCGCAGCTGGATCTGCAGTTGCTCGGCGCGTTGGCGGGTCGGACGGGCGGACGCCTAATTGACGATATGCCTTTGATGGTTCGAGGGGCTACGAAGACTCCCCGGACAGCCGCCGAGGTGGGACGTGATCTGGCGGCTTCGGCACGCGGCGTCGTGCTGTGGCCCGATCAGGCGTCGATTGCCTGGCCGGCCAACTTCACCGTCTATCCCCAAGTGGCTCCGCCGTTGCGGACCGATCGGGATTCAGTGGTGATTGGCAAGTATACGGGCACGGGGCCGTTTGAGATCAAGATGACGGCCACGACCTCGGCCGGTCCGCAGCGGCTGGCTTGGACTGTTGCGGCATCTCCGTCGAAGCCTTCGAACCGTTATTTGACCACGTTGGTGCAGACCGCTCAGGCGACCGGAGGGATCACTCTCCCGTTGGTTGATTCGGAAAGCCTGAAGGAGGCCAGCAGTGAGACGTTTATCAGTGCCCGCAATTCGAGCGAATTGGCGCGGCAGGCCTTGAACATGGGCGACCTGGACGGGGCGGAAGCCTTGGCTCGCAATGCGTTGGAGATGGATCCGCAGGATCCCGTGGCGCAGCGTGTGTTGAAAGAGGCGGCCCAGCGGCGAGCGTCGGGCAAGGTAGGGGGGATCAGCATGGTCCCGATTGCCAACAACCAGCAGGAGAGCCTGGAGCTGGTGGGGCCGGCAGCTCCCGAAGCCGGTGCGGCGTCTTCGCCGGCGCCGGTGGCTCCTCCGGATGGCGCCTTCATGAACTCGATCGAGCATGAGCGCCAGGTCATCGCGCAGATGATTACGGCCGAGGTACAACATACGCTCAATGTGGCTCGGGAGAAGATGTCTGTTGACCCGGAAGCCGCGATCCAGGAACTCAAGCAGAAGCTTGAGGGGGTGCGTCGGTCTCCAGAGTTGGATCCGGTGGTTCGCGATCAGTTGTGTGACCAGTTGCAAGCTGCTTTGCGTGCGGCTGGTCAACGGCAGATCGAGGTCAACGAACGTCGTCGCGAACGGCTGGAGAACCTGGCGGCGGCCAAGGAACGGCAGTTGGTTTACGAGAATCTGATGGTTCGCGAGCAGAAGCTGAACCAGTTGCTCGAAAGGTTCAACTCGCTGATGCAAGAGGGACGCTATCAGTTGGCCGAAGATGTGGCAGCCAAGGAGGCCCAGCAGTTGGCGCCGGCCAATCCGGTGACCACGTCGGCAACGGTCAACGCGCGTTTGGCCGGCTACTACAACGACGCGATGGCGCTTCGCGTGGCCCGGCAGAAGGGCGTGGTGGACACGCTCTATCAGGCTGAACGGGCGCACGTTCCCTTCCCGGACGATCCGCCAATCGTCTATCCCGACGCAGAAGTCTGGCAGGAACTCAGCGCTCGCCGTAAGGAACGTTACAGTGCGGTGGACCTTGCCCAGCGCGGTCCTGCGGAGCGGAAGATCAACGAAGCGCTCAAGTCGCCGACCCAGTTGGAGTTCATTGAGACTCCGCTGCAGGACGTGATCGATTTCCTCAAGGATTTTCACGGCATCGAAATTCAGATTGACAAGAAAGCACTGGATGACGCGGGAATCGGAACCGATACGCCGATCACCCGAAACCTGAAGGGGATCACGCTCCGGTCCGCCCTGCGGCTTTTGCTGCGCGACCTCGATTTGACCTACCTGATCCGGGATGAAGTGCTCCTGATCACCACGCCGGAAGAAGCCGAAACCCAGTTGTCGACCAAGGTGTACCCGGTGGCCGACCTCGTGTTGCCGATTCGGCAGATGAGTAGCATGGGCGGCATGGGGGGCATGATGGGTGGCATGGG
>CAZLDQ010000350.1:0-4224 GCA_964558295.1 uncultured Planctomycetaceae bacterium
TGACTCTTTCCCCAAGATCCCAGCGTGTTTTACCTCGGGATCGACCAGCACGAGCGACAGTTGACAGGGGATTTGCGTCGCGAAGACGGATCGGTGGTCCTCAAGCGACAAGTGAGTGTGCAGGGGAAGAGGGGGCATGCCTTCTTGGCCGATCTTGCCGAAAAGGCGCGGTCGGAAGCCGGGTTTCTCGCCATCCTCGAGGTCTGCGGGATGAACCCTTGGCTCTTGGAGATGCTCCGGGAGTACGGCTGCCGGGAAACGGTGGTGGTCCAGCCGACGCAGCGCGATTGTCAGAAGACGGACCAGCGCGATGCGGGCACGCGGAGTCACTTGCTGTGGGGCCACGGGCAACAGTTCCTGGAAGGGAAGCATCCACTGGGGCTGCGGGGAGTCGCACCGCCGACCGCGCAGGAGGCCGACGCCGAGGAGCAGGCGAAATTCCTCGACTCGGTGCCGTCAAGAAAGGGGGGCGTGATCTTTCCGCCCCTGAGCATGCCGCCCAGTGTTCATTGACATGGCTGCGACAATCCTGAGGGATAGTAGTCCTTCACGCCCGTTTCTGCAATACGGCCAACCGCTGCTCGAAGGTGGCAAGCTCTTGGCGATAGGCTTCGCACCAGGCGGGGTTGGGATTGACCGGCTTGCGGAAGCGGACCATCGTTGCCACGGCGTCGGCCACGGTGAAGGGCGTCTTGCTCGTACCTTGCTTGTTGCGGAGATAGGACTCCATGGCTGCCAAGGCCGTGACGGCGGCGCCGAGGGCGGGGCCTTCGTCCGACTCCAGGCGTTCCAGCCGATGGCCGAGGACCGTGGCGAGGATCTCGCACATCAGGTCGCTTCGCGCAATGCCGCCGGAGACGGTGATTCGGGTAATCTTCTGACCGGCCTCTTCATGGGCTCGCACGCCCAGGGCGATCAGATAAGCCAACGCTTCGAGGGAGGCTCGATACCGTTTACCCGCCGAGGCCCCTTCGGCCTGGAACCACTGGAGGCGGGCCGCGTTGGCGTCGATCCCCAGCGAGGGCTCCGGCCGGGTGAAGGGCATCACAGCCGTTCCTTCGGAGCCGGGGGCCAGTTGCCGGGCTGCGCGTTCCAGTTCTTTCCAGTCGGGATTAGTGCCCACGACTTCGTCGAGGAATTGTGCCCCGTTGTTGTAGCATCGCATCCAAAGATACGGCCCCCAGTTGAGCCGCATCACATCGAGTTGGTCGTGCGTGGGGAAGTGCTTGGAGGACGAATTGACCACGGCCGAGTTACCCAGAACGATGGCCATCTGCCCGTCGTCCACGGCTCCGCCGCCGACGAGGCCCGCCTGCTGATCGTCGGAGGTGGGGAAGACCAGCGGGCGGTGTTTGGCTTTCAGGCCGGCCTCCATGGCCACGTGCTCGGCCAGCGGGCCGATCGGCTCGCAATGGTCGATGATCTTGGGCAACTGCTTCCAGGCCAGCTTGCGATAGTCGGGCGACTGGAGTGCATCAAGCATGCCCTTGGACCACTTGCAGCGGCGAAGGTCCATCAGTCCGGTCGAGGCAGCCACCGAGACGCTGGCCACGTCAAAATTGCCGGTCAGGTAACCGGCCGCCAAGGCGCCGTGTGGCAACATCCGGTAGGTGCGTTTCCAGTCCTTCGGGTCGAGTTGCTGTTCGTCTTTGACCAGATGGCTCAAGCTGTAGCGGATTGCCCAAGGGCCGCCGATCAGTTCTTTGACCCGCTCCTGACCGCCAAGCCGGGCCAGTCCCTGGGCGTGAAACTCGGCTAAGGTGCTGTCGTTCCAGCAGATCGCCCGGCGCACCTGTACCTTGTCGGCGTCGATCCGTCCGGCTGTATGATGGGTGGCCGAGATACCGCCGGCGACCCAGTCGTCCAACCGCTTGAGCCGCCGGAGCTTCGCGGCAATCGCCCGAACACTTGCCCGGGCTTGGCCTTCCAACTGCATGAGGTTGAGCTCGGAGAGGCCTTTTTCCACCGGATTGCCATACCATAGATCGGTGGGCAAGCGAACCTCGGCCAGTACCCGACCGTCCAGATCAAATGCCAGACACTTCACCGCACCGGTACTAAAGTCCCAGCCGGTTAACACGCTTTCAGGCTTCAAGCGACGCAGGGGCTCGACCATCGGACTCACCCAGGAATCTCAGGACAGGGAGACAGTTGCTGCGCTACTGTACCACACCGCCCGGAGCGGCTCAACAGGCGAGGTCGGAAGAGGGGCTACCACCTCTCCGCCGGAAGGGCCTTGCCGTTCTGGAGGTAGTGATTGAGAAGTTTTTCGAGGCGAACGACTTCGGCCCGAAACTTCTCGTCGGTGTAGGCGGCGACGAACTGGTTGCCCTCCTCATTCAGGGCAGTGACGATCTGCTCCCACATCGCCGTAGTGGTGCGGTCACTATTGGCCGAAAGAATGATGTTGCAGCGGATTGTATGGGTGCGGTGGAAACGGACGAACTGGATCGTCCGGTCTGGCTCATAACGGCTGACAACCCAGACTTCCTCCCCGTCGCCATCAGGCGAGGAGGTCGTGAAGATACAGTTGTCTTCGGCGAATCCCGAGTCACTGTAGAGCAACTGGCACTGCCACAAGGCGATCCAGTCATACTCCCGCGTAGGACAAAGGAGGGGAAAGACTCTCGCCGGTGGGGCACACAGATGTTGGATCGAACGCTTGATAGAACGCTGAGCACGAAACTCGGCCATAGGAAAACTGTCTTATTGCCGTGGGCAGGTCGAGCCAAAGGGAGCGTAGAATACCGTGATGTCAGAAGAGCGTCAACCCACCCAACAGCCCAGCCGGCTGCGGCTAGAGAAACGGGTAGAAGAATGTCGAACGTCGAACCCCGGAGGGCACTACCGTTGCTTGTCAAACCCCATTCGGTTGACGAGAAGCACGGACTAGTGTTCGAACCGCAAGACTTTGTGAAACAGCCCTTTTAGTGCCGCCTCAGTCACCTTGCAGGGGTTGAAGGTGATCGAGCCGGGACTGCTCTCCAAGGCGTTGCGAACCAGACGGTCCAGAAGATCCGGTGGAGCGTTGGGTGGAACAGGAATCTGCGAGGGAAGATCGACGGAGCGGAGCAAGGCGACAATCCGCTCGACAAACAGGGTGGCCGACTCCTCGGGCGAAGAGGTGGCTAGGCCGCAAGCCTGAGCCAAAGCGGCGTAGGGCTCCTGGCAGCGTTCGGCATTGAAGTGGAGACTGACCGGCGTAGCGGCAGCCACCCCCAGACTATGCGGAGTGTTTAACAAGGCACCCAAGGCGTGGGCAATCGCGTGGGTGACCACGACGCCGGCTTCGTTGAACGCAGCACCGGCCAAGGTGGCAGCCAGGGCCAGGGCTTCGCGGGGCTCGGGCTCCATGGGGTTCTCCACCGCGCGGCGGAGGTTGGCGACGATCAGAGCCACAGCACGGGCACCAAGCAGCGACGAGAGGGGGTTCGCCCGGCGACTCATGCAGGCCTCGATGGCATGTCCCAAGGCATCGGCCCCGCTGGCGGCAGTTAGCGATGGCGGTGAGCCGACGCTCAATTCGGGGTCAACCAGAGCCACGCGAGGACAAATGGCCGGGCCAAAGAGGGCCGTTTTCAAGGGGAGGTGTGGCGAAGCCCCCACGCCGTGAAACGTGAGCACGGCCGCGGCACTGACCTCGGACCCTGTCCCAGCGGTCGTCGGCACGGCCACCACCGGCAGGGCGTCGGTGACCGGACGGCATTGTTTATTGGCGCTGGTGTAATCCCAAGGATTTCCACCCATCCGGGCGACGGCGGCAATCCCCTTAGCGGCGTCGATCACACTGCCGCCCCCCAACCCGATCACCACGTCCGCGCGGGCATCGTGGGCCTGCTGCATCCCCTCGATGACCAAGTCAGCATCGGGATCGCAGGGGACCTGGAAGAACCGGGTGACGGTCAGGCCCGCATCGCGCAGGGCGATCGTTGCCCGCCCATAGGTCTCCTCCAGGGCATCGGGTTTGGCATAGCCGACCAAGAGTGCCGATTGGCCGAGTGGGCGGGTGACATCCCCCAGTTTCCGCAGGAGGCCACGGCCGAAGAGAACGCGCGGAGAGAGCTGGAATTCCCAGGTCCGAAGCATCATAGGCCTTCAGAAAGTGAGGTCTCGTCCAAGACGACCGATGGTTCCTGTTGTACCGCAAACCGAACTTTCTGGCTAGCGCAGCGCAATCGACATAGGTAAGCCCTCGCGGGCTGTCCCTGTCACACCACCGTGCGT
>CAZLDQ010000351.1:0-4189 GCA_964558295.1 uncultured Planctomycetaceae bacterium
CCAGCCCACCGCGTTGGGAAGGCTGGCTTAGCGGACTTTTTCAACGGGCTGCTAACAGCCTTGCCTCTTCCGCGCTGCTGAGGTCAACCTGCTTGATCTCCCGGCCGATGTCCCGCTCTTCGTTGGTGAGGAAGAAGTAGTTGTCGTTGCTGCGGCTGATAAGCGTTTCCTTTTCGAGCCGTGCAAGGCTCTCTTCGATGCGGCGGCGCAGGGCCAGGCGGTCGGCGTCGATCTGGTCGATACAGAGCGTGACCAGATTGTCCACGTTGCCCTTCATCTCTTCGACGTAGCGGATCAGGAAGAGGACTTGCAGCAGTCGAACGTCGAACGGGTCCAGGCTGGTGTTCTCGGCGGCCTGGTCGATGGTGCGTTTGACTGCCGTATCGAGGAAGCTCTCGATGCACGGGTAGAATTCGTAAAGCGGCACCAGCGCCCCGACCTCGCTCACGGCCACCTTCTTGCCCGCCGACTGGAAGGCATCGAGGATCGACCGCTCGCCCCGCGAAAGGTGCAGGCCCGTGGCCCCGACCCGCCGGATCGACTCGAAAATCCTCTGGATGAGTTGGAACTGGTAGGGGGCAAAGGGATAGTTCTTGACGAAATCCTCGCCGTCCTTGTACGGCTTGAGGGTCATGCCGCACTGGCTGAACGTGAGCTGATGCTTGAGGATGTCCCCTTTTGCCGTGAACAGGTCTTGCAGGTCGGCGACCACCTCGTCCCGTTTGGCGAGTAGGCGGGACTGGATTACCTCGTCTACGTTGGCGCTGGACAACGAAAGCCGGGTGCTGAAGCGGGCCTGAATCTTGGAAAAGTCGTTGGCCGCCGCCGTGCGAAGCTCGCCGATAACCTTGTCGATCTCCTCCTGAGAGGTGACGATGATCCAGGCCCGGCCGTTGCAGGTAGTCCCCAAGTTCTCTGTGATGGTCTGCAAGTTGAACATCAGATGGCCGTCGGTGCCGATGAACTGGCCCATTTCGTCCACGAGGAATACCAGCCGATGGTCCGGCCCCTTGGAATCAAGGTACTGCCTGACCCACTTGCAGAAGTTCTCCACGCTCAGGCTGAAGTTGCTCTCGGCGTTGTCGATCCATTTCTGCACCGACTCTTCGCTCTGGCCCAAAGTCTGCCCGAGGGCCTCGACAACCTGGTCGCGGTTGAACTCGTAGACATCGCGCTCGGCGGCCCACTCGCTACCGGTTATCGCCCGGTAGGCGTCGCGGAACTGGCCCAGCTTGCCCTTGCTATCGAGGTAGCGTTCCATGTGGGCGATGTGCGGGTGGTCGCCGCTGTAGCCCTGCATCTCGTTCAAGACCTTGAGGAAGACCGCCAGGATTGCCTCGCGCCCGGCGGTGGGGTCGGCCTTGCTGTCGATGTTGAACAGAATTACGTCGGTCTTGGACGCCACGGCACGCTGCACGTCGCCGAAGAGCATGGCGTCCTTCACCTTGCTCTCGAAGAACTCGACTGCCTGCTTCGTCTGGCCGTCGTGCGTGTGCGGCAGGTTTTGCAGCAGGTAGTACAGCATCTTGAGAAAGTGGGACTTGCCGGAGCCGAAGAAGCCCGACACCCAGACCGCCATCCGCGCCGTGATGTTCGGGTCGTCACGGTGGTCGATGGATTCGAGGTAGGCGGAAAGGAACTGGCGGAAATGCCTGTCGAGTTCCTTCGTCAGGACGAACTCGTCCAACTCCTGCCAGACCGACGACGGGTCGAGTTGGTGGGCCTTGACCACGCCGTTGATCGAGCGAAAGATGTCCTTCACGAAGAGGTTCTGGATGAGCATGTGCCGCCTCCCTTACGGAACTAGCTTGAAGGCCCGATAGTAGTTGTTGCTTTTCAGCTTCCCGAACAGCCGAAGGGACTGGCCGTCGTATCGCCCTGGATAGAACATGACCAGTGGGGTCTTGCCCATGACCGGGTGCAGGTTGTTCAACAAGGAATGGGACCGCAGCAGCGGCCACACGCTGCCGACGCCGGAGACGAGCACCAAGTCGTGTTGGTCCGGCTGGGCGGCCCTAGCGAAGACCTGGGCCAGCTTGTCTTCATGCAGCGGGGCACGCAGTGCCTTCAGCAGGGCTTCGTCCCCCTTCTCTTGCTGCATTTGGAAGGACCGCTCCAGCAGCTTGCGGTCCTTCAAGTAGTCGATCAGCAAGTCGAACAGGTTGACGTGCTTCACCCGCAGGTCGGGACGCTGCTTGGGTATGTGTTCTAACAAGAATCGGATATGGTCACGAACCCGAAGCTCCTGCTCGGGCGGGTACTCGAAGATGTAGAACGGGATTTCCTTGCCGATCCCGCTTCCGCTCAGGAAGCCGTCCGAGATGATCTTCGGCAGGATTTCGTTCAGTCGTTCGGTGAGGGCATCGCTCATGGTGCCACCTGGATGCAGCGGAGGACGTACTGTTCCTGGTGCTCTTGCAGGTAGTCGAGCACCTGGGCCGCAATATGGACCGTTTGCAGCTTCATCGACCGCGTATCATCAATGTAACCCGCCTGGGCGAGGATTTGGAGCACGCTGGACCGCAGCCTTCGGCGGGTTGATTCGTTCCACAGGGGCATGTCGGGGTCGCGCCCTCGGCAGTCGTCCAGGAATCCCTCCCACAGGCTCTTGGACAGGGCCGGGCTGAAGAGGCGGTACTGCTCCCTGACGACCAGATCGAGGAAATCACCCAGCAGGGCACTGTGCTTGACGGCGGCGGCCAGGCAGGCGTGGACGGCGACCGTACCCGATCCATCCCGCACGAGCCGCCACAGGTCAGCCTCCATGAGACTCAGACGGCCACGAATCAGCCGAGCCAAACGCCGGGCCGTGGCTGGATTGCGGACCTGAAGGACATTGCGATCAACAATGGCCTCTTCCCAGCCGCGTGCGTCCAGCCCCCGGAGCATCAAGTCGGCAATGACACGGCTCTCAGGTACTTTGAGGGAACCTGCGGTGATGTCGGCCTTGTATCGCATTTCCGCCCGGCAGATCATGGTTCTCAATTCGCTGGTTGCACGATGGCGATGACGCGATCTCCTGCTTTTCGGGCATCAATCCAGACCTCGCAGTCGGGCAAGCTGCCCCCATCAGAGAACTCCCACGCCCCAAGGTTCTCGCTGCCCGACGCCTGTTCGGCGCTCACGTCGGAGTGGAGCTTGTGGATGATGGACCCTTCGGGCACGCGCATGTTCGGGACGATGCGGAAATCTTCGTCGCTGGCCGCTTGGTTGGGGACTGCTAGGCCGACCCGCAGCTTGGCCACGGGCGGATCGTCGGCAAAGAACATCCGCTGCCTAGAGCGAAGCCGACGTTCCTCTTCCACCTTGTACTTCATCTCCGCTTCAACGTACACGACGGGCGTGCTCATGCGCCGCTGGCAGGCGAACAAGGTGGCCTGGAAGCTCGCCCTGTCACAATAGGCGATGCGGATTGCCTCAACGGTCCTGAGTTCCAGAAGAGGCGTGGTCTGCTCGCGGGCGAAAATGGGGCCGAAGAGCGGCTCGTAGAAGCCGATGCGGCCGGCGATCTCGTCCATGAGCCGCTCGATGGGGGCGTGCGCAGATCGGCGCACGGTCGCATCCAGTTCCCTTTCCAGGACCAGCAGGTGGGCGATCTCGTGCCAACGAGTGAAGAATCGCCGAGCGGCCTTTTCCCCTCGGCAATCAATCACGGCGACGTACTTGTCGCGTGACTCCGGCCGCCGATGCTTCCGCTTGATCGTGAGGCCGAAGGTCATGGGACCAAGCTCGTCACGCAACGTGGCGAACACGTACTCTCGCTGAGCCACGTATCTGCGGATGACCCGCTCCAAGTCGTCGTCGCAGCACACCGCCTCAAAAGCCAACTGCAAACGCTCGGCCACCATTTGCTCCAAGGCCGCCACGCTTTCCACCCCGCCGGCATCGGCGGCCCAACAGCCAATCCTCTCTTCACAGAACCGGACCACGGCCTCGACCGGATGGCCGCGCAGCCCAAGCTCCCTGGCGAGAGCGACTACATCGGGTTCTCGGTCCAGCCGGCTCATCACAGAAAATCCTTCACGGCCTCGTAGAACCTCTGCCAATCCACCTTGTCCAGGCTTTCCTTCTTCGTGCTGCTGCGGTGGGCGATGATCTGCTGCTGCATGTCGAGCAGGGTCAAGGCCTGCCGAAACGAAATGCCCGCCCGAGCGGCGAAGGTCGCCAGCGAAGCGGGAATCTGGACTTC
>CAZLDQ010000352.1:0-4139 GCA_964558295.1 uncultured Planctomycetaceae bacterium
GGACGTTGGGGACCTTCGGTTGACGCTGAAACCCTAACGTCCTGTTTTACTTATTTTGCCCAGTCGCGCAACATCATTTCAGCCGCACCCAGTGCGGCTTGCGGGGGGCCCGGCGGGGAACTGCCAGCATGTCAGGGCTGGGCAACTGCGTCAGATCGGCTACATTGATATTCTTGGTACCTCTCCGCCTAATCCAGTTTTCGAAGCGAATGACTGTTCTCAACGAAGTCTATCAACGCCTGTTGACAGCCTACGGCCGACAGAAGTGGTGGCCAGGAGAGACCCCTTTTGAAGTCCTCCTCGGTGCGGTCTTGGTGCAGAACACGAATTGGAAGAACGTGGAAAAGGCGATTGCCAACCTCCGCGAGCAGGAACTTCTGGATCCCCACTCACTCTATCAACTTTCCGTCGAAGAGTTGGAGGAACTGATCCGGCCGGCCGGCTATTATCGTGTCAAAGCCAAACGGCTCCGCAACCTGCTGAGGCTACTCGTCGAACAGTATGACGGCGACTTGGAGAGGATGTTCCAGACGAGTCTGGCGACACTCCGGGAAGAGCTCCTCTCGGTTAACGGAATTGGGCCAGAGACGGCCGACTCGATCTTGCTCTACGCGGGGAATCTGCCCTCGTTTGTGGTGGACACCTACACCCTCCGGGTATTTGCCCGCCACGGCTGGGTCGGCTTTGATACCGAGTATCACGAGCTCCAAGACTTTTTTGAGAGTGGTCTGGAGTCGGATGTGGCGCTTTACAATGAATACCATGCCTTGCTGGTCCGCGTGGGCAAAGAGCATTGCGGCAAGACGCCACAGTGCAAGGGGTGTCCGTTGGCCGAATTGCTCCCGGAGGGCGGCCCTCGGAAGCCGGAGTTCTAGCCATGTCGTTGTTTGAAGCGAGTGAGGAAGCCAATCGGCGTCAGGCGCAGCCGCTGGCCGCACGGATGCGGCCCCGATCTTTAGGGGAGTTTGTTGGTCAGGAACACTTCCTCGGCGAAGGAAAGCTGCTGCGCCGGTTGTTGAAGGCAGATCGCCTCGGTTCGTTGATCTTTTACGGTCCGCCAGGGACCGGCAAGACCACGCTGGCCCGACTATTGGCGACCGAGACCCGCAGCACGTTCCGCCAGCTTAGTGCGGTCACCAGCGGGGTCAAAGACCTTCGCGAAGTGCTCAACGAAGCCCGCGAGCGGTTGGAGACCGCGGGTCGGAAAACGCTTCTGTTCATCGATGAAATTCACCGCTTCAACAAGGCCCAGCAGGACGCCTTGCTACCGGACGTAGAAGACGGGATCGTAACGTTCGTCGGCGCCACGACGGAGAACCCGTTCTTCGCGATCAATAGCGCGTTGGTCAGCCGCAGCCGGGTTTTTCAGTTCGAACCGCTCACGAATGAACAGATCAAGCAATTGCTCCGGCGGGCCCTAGCCGATCGGCAGCGTGGGCTGGGATGTTATCAGGTGACGATGCAG
Source organism: uncultured Planctomycetaceae bacterium (assembly GCA_964558295.1). Classification (GTDB taxonomy): domain Bacteria; phylum Planctomycetota; class Planctomycetia; order Pirellulales; family Thermoguttaceae; genus JBDKTH01. Next base: position 1,466 of record CAZLDQ010000352.1, read on the forward strand.
GAGGATGCGCTCGATTTCCTGGCAGAAACCAGCGACGGGGACGCACGGCGGGCCCTGTCGGCCCTGGAGATCGGCGTCCTCTCGGCCACAGACTCGCCCGTGCTCTTCACCCGGCAACTGGCCGAAGAATCCGTTCAACGCAAGGCAATTCAGTACGACCGGGACGGTGACACGCACTACGACACGATTAGTGCCCTGATCAAGAGCATTCGCGGCAGCGATCCGGACGCGGCCCTCTACTGGTTGGCCCGGATGCTGGAAGGGGGCGAGGACGTACGGTTCTTGGCCCGGCGGTTGGTGATCCTGGCCAGCGAGGACGTCGGCAACGCTGATCCGGCCGCCCTCCCCTTGGCGGTGTCCACGGCTCAGGCCTGCGAGTTGGTTGGACTGCCGGAGTGCCAATTGAGTTTGGCCCAGGCGGTCACCTACTTGGCCTGTGCCCCCAAATCCAACGCCGCAACGGTGGGGATCGGCGAAGCCCGGCAGGACGTGCGCGAGGGCCGAATTCTGCCAGTCCCCGTCCACCTGCGCGACTCCCATTATGCCGGTGCCAAGCGGCTTGGCCAAGGGCAAGGCTACCAATATGCTCACGACCACCCGGAGGGCATCGCCGCACAAGACTATCTGGGAATCGAGCGGGAATACTATCGTCCAACCGACCGCGGCTTCGAACGCGAGTTGGCCGAGCGGTTAGTACAGATTCGTGCACGGTTGCGCGCCGGTGATGAGGGGGCCGGGGGGTAGGCCGGCGAAACTTGGCCGGGGGCTTGGGCATCTTTTCCCCGAGTTGGTGTAGCATTAATTGGCAAGTTGGTTTATGATTCGCACGACGGGTTCTCTCGGTGGCTCGCCGGCCTTGGGATGCTTTGTCGGTGGTCAGAGCAGGACCCCGGAGAGCGCGAGAACCGTGGCGACTAGGCCCAGGACGGCAAGGGCGACCCACCACGCGGAGCGACCTCCCCATGGATTAGTGGGACTGGTAATGTGATTGCCGCAGTAGGGACATTGTTCGGCCTCGTCATAAACGTCAGCACCACAGGAAGGACAGGGGACTGTCTCGGTCAGCCCGTCGTCGTTTTCGTCAGGAAACTCATCTTCGTCGAATTCGTCGTCCGATTCTTGCATCCAGTGATCGTGATCAGATATCTTATTTCCCCGCAAAGGCGATCGAAACTAGCAACGCTGTAAGCAAACCACGTCCGGGCGTGATCCGTCAAGGAGGACGATCATGGATCTGTTGAAAAACCTCGTGTTCATCGCGGCCTTGGCGGTGGTGGCCGGTGGGGTGTACATCCTCTTGACCAATAATCCCCAGACTAAGGCTCCCGAGGGTTACCAGGGCTGGTCAAGTCAGACGAATGGTCCCAAGATTGAAATGCCTGCGCAGCCAGCGGCCAATTACTCCATGCCGGGCGGCTCGCTGAGCATGAACGCCGTGCCGGGGATGCCGGCAACGCCATCACCAATGTCTGGCATGCCCCAGCCTGCTCCAGGAGCTTCGGAGGCCCCACCGTTTGGTTCTCCAACACCGGGCATTGCGGCCCCGGGTGGCGAGGCGCCGCCGTTTAGGCCAACACCTCCGGCCGCCGCTCTCCAGAGCGGAAGTGACGCTCCCCCGTTTTCCCCGTCGGCAGGCAACAATCACCCGAATATCCCGACGAACCACACGGTTCCGTTTGACAGCAACGCCAGTACATTTCCTCCCGTCAACCCAGGCTTGTCTGCCAATCCGACCACGGGATTCGCACCGGCGAGTCCATCGCCCCCCTTTGCTTCGCCCGCGCCTTCGGCGACGCTTCCGCCTCTGGGGACGGCTCCGGCGGGGCCTGCTCCCTCGGCAACCTCGGGGGTGCGCAGCGAGTTTTCCGCGTTCATCCAGGCTGCCCTCAAAAAGCTCGATGAAGGTGGCTTGGCCGAAGCCCACGAACGACTGAGTCTCTTCTATGCCAACCCGGGATTGACCCCCGAGGAAGACCAGCAACTGACATCGCTGCTCGATCAGGTTGCTGGAACGGTGATCTACTCGCGTCAGCATTACTTGGAACCGGCCTATCGCGTCCAGCCGGGGGAGACGCTTCAGCAGATCGCCGATCGGTACGACGTACCCTGGCAGTTGTTGGCCAAGATCAATGGGATCCGCGAACCCGACCGTCTTGTGCCTGGCCAGGAACTCAAAGTAGTACGAGGCCCATTCAATGCGGTGATCCGTCTGGACCGCTACGAATTGACCCTGATGCTTCACGGCCGGTATGCCGGTCGTTTCCCGATCGGCATTGGTCAGGACCAGCCGATACTGACCGGGCTGCAGTTGGTCAAGGACAAGATGATGAACCCGACCTACTATGGCAGCGGCCAAGTGATTGATGCGAATGATCCCAATAATCCACTGGGCGAACGCCTGATCGGCTTGGGGAATCGGCTGAGCCTTCACGGGACCAATGACCCGCAAAGCATTGGTCGAACCGGCGGCCCCGGCACGATTCGCCTGAGCAATCGCGATATCGAGGATGTCTATGATATCCTCTCGATCGGTTCGCGCGTCGTGATCCAGCGCTAAGGGGCGATTGGGCGCGGGGATCCTATCGTATTTGTCGCTGTTTGCAATTCCCCCCGCCCTGCGGGTGCACGTCAGCTTTTGCATTTTAGGGCGGGGGAGATGGGGGGATTGGGGCGG
>CAZLDQ010000353.1:0-2519 GCA_964558295.1 uncultured Planctomycetaceae bacterium
CGCCGCGACGCGGTCCGTAATCCGGCACGCCCCCCACAGCCCCCGCCGCCTGCCGCATTGCGCTTTCCGCTTTCCGCACTCCCATCACCCCAACATCCCCAACACTATCGCCATCATTCCCGCAATCTGCCGTTGGGAAAAACACGCCGCACGGTACGTCACACTCACGGTCATCTGATCGCCGAACGTCGTGGGGGCGAACACTAGGGGCAACATCGGGCCGGCCGGGGCGGCGCGAAAGTAGTCAAGCACCTGGTCGGCGCCGTAACGGTCGATCCAGGTGTCTTTGACCCGCACGTTGGAAACCCCGGCCGTCATCGGCATCCCTTTGCGCACAAACTCGCGGCGATTCCAATCGTCCAACAAAGGCCAAATGGTGCTAAACAGCCGCAAGTTCATCAGCGAGTCCAGGTAGCCGTGCCGGGCCTTGATCGCCCGATTCGCCCGGCCGATCTGCTGGGCCAACTCCTCAAAACCAACATGCCGATCCGCTCGGCAACGGGTCATCAAGAAGCCGAGGAACACGCCCAGCGTCTCGCTCAAATCCTCCTGGGCCGCCTGCCGCGTGCTGACAATCGATCCAATCGCCACTTCCGGCCGTCGTCGAAACGCCTCTGCCGGCAGCCGCTCGGCCAACGCCCGGACGAAGGCCGCCAGAAGCACGTCGTGAACCGTGACGTTCAGCGAGCGGGCAAACTGAAGGAGGCGAGGAACCGCGCCGGGCGAAGTGCGGTACAACGCCACGCCAACCTGCATCGGCGAGGCATACTCTCGCGCAACCCGGCAGCCGAACTGGTTGTACAACCAACGTCCTACCGACTTCCCTGCCGCCCCCACGATCCGCCAGACACCCCATTCGTGCGCGAACACCTTACGATACGTGCCCGGATAAAGGCGCAACGGCTGGTCGTTCTCGGGGATCTCCAGCCCCAGGTAACGCCCCAGCACATGACGCAAGATCAACCGCGCGCCGACGCTGTCGGCAATCCAATGGTCGTAAGTGGCCAACACCAGGTGGCTCTCCGCCGACTCCGGCACCACACTAAACCGTACCGGCCGGCATCGCGGCCGTGGAAAGGGGCTGTTCAATTGGCGCGTCAGGTGCGTCGCCAAGTGCTCCGGCTGCCCGTCCTCTTTCCGGAGGACTTCAATACGCGGCGGTTCCTCGTCCACCTCAAACCAATAGCTGCCCCTGTCGGCCGAGACCTCGGCGATTCCCAGCCCGCACAACGCATTGGCCTCCTGAATCGCCGCCTTGAGTGCATCGAGCCGCAAGGGACCGGCCAATCGGTAGACGTGTGTGGCATTGTACGGGTGCAACTCGCTCCACTGGATCATCACCCGCTGAAACGTGTTCAAACGCCCTGTACGCTGGGCGAACGAAGAGGTCATGACACACTTTCCCCAATCCGTAGGTCGAAAACATGGCAGCACTGATCCGGCGGTCAATCCCCACGATGTCAAACCGCACCAGGGACGAATTGTAGAAAACCTGGGCCCCGCGCGAATACCGTTCTCTCAAGTCCCCCTGGACACGAAACGCTCTTTCGACGGAGCCTATCCCCGTCGCAAGTCGTGCCACGGTTCGTGATCCAATCTTTTGAGGGGCGCAAAACCTGTCCTGTTTGCCCAGAGAACCTGTCGCCCCCGGCCACCAAACCCCATGATAAAGGGAAAACCGTCCCCGCCATCGCGGAGCGTCTATTCACGAAACCGGCGACAGGAAAGAAATGCAACCATGGCGTTCACTCGGCGACACTTCGCAAAGCAAACAGCAACACTCGCGATGGCGATCCGGGTTCCCAATGCTCGCCCCTCAGCGTGTCCTGGGAACCAACGACGAAATCCGCATCGCGGTTGTCGGCTGCAGGGTGCGCGACGGCGAGCACATCGGTGCGTTTGGCTCATAACCGGGGGGCGTCTTGTCACCGTCTGCGATCCCGACCGTGTTCGCCTGGAAGCCAGCCAACATACAACGCACCCCGTTCAGCCGCGGCACTTGTGTCCGCATTGCGGCTGATTGCAAAACGATCAATTCAGTACAAAGCCTTGTCGGCCAGCTCCTTCTCTTCTCGAACGTTTCTTGCACCTGCGCGCACGCCAGGGGATGTCGTGACAGCAAGTATCAAGCATGACGACGGTATTGCTACGAATGAGCATTCAGACTCTCCTCGCTCCCCAAATTCATCCGCCACATCCCCGCTATCCGCGTCCCCCTTTATAGCCAATACACGCCCCACCTAAAGAAAACTAGAAATTGGGCCAGCCGGCCGGATACACTGCGTGTGGCAAATGTTCCTAGCAACCGCCGAGCCAAGAATCCTGCCGGCACCGTAGCACAAGCGTCCCGCTTGTGTGACATAGACCAGACATCCTGCCCGCACCGTAGCATAAGCGTCCCGCTTGTGTGACATAGACCAGGCATCCTGCCGGCACCGTAGCACAAGCGTCCCGCTTGTGTGATATAGACCAGGCATCCTGCCGGCACCGTAGCACAAGCGTCCCGCTTGTGTGATATA
>CAZLDQ010000353.1:2619-4104 GCA_964558295.1 uncultured Planctomycetaceae bacterium
ATAGACCAGGCATCCTGCCGGCACCGTAGCACAAGCGTCCCGCTTGTGTGATATAGACCAGGCATTCTGCCTGGGCAGAGGAGGCTCAAGCAAGATGCCTAAGTTACGGCAGACAAGACGTCTGCCAGAAAACCTTGCCAAACCCGATCCGTTCAATCCAGGCGGCAAACGCCTCGCCATCCGTTGTTTGAAAACTTGACCAGACCGCAAAGCGTCAGCCCCTGACGGAGAAATAGGAGGTTTTGGCTCCCCCTGAGAGAATCATTTCCCCAACGGTTTTCGCAAATTGTTGACGAACGGACGAGTGAATGGAGGGTGGAGGCAAGAGAGAAGCCGGCACACAACTGCGTGGCCACCGTGGCGTGCACTGCGCGTCGGTCACGTTGGGGCGTGACACGCGGCACTCAATACGACGTACAATCACCCCCCTCGCACGAGGTGGCTCGATTCGTTTGCGCCGGACTGTTGTTGGGACGTGGTTGTGACCTCTCGGCGGTTAACCCTGAGCAACTTGGTAAGTTTAGCAAGCTAGGCAGTTTGCACGTTCTTGAAACCTGGCGTTTGAGATGGATTTCTGGGGCAAGACTGCCGAATTTCAAGGATCTCGGCCCAGGCCACTGACCGCCGCTTGGCACCCACGATCGGCCGGCCGTGCTGGAGGTGATTCTTCGTTGACCCAGATGTCGCCCAACCAACCGTTTTCCCCGAGTTTTCTGCGGTCAAACCGCTTTCCCCTGTTCTTCCATTTCCAATGGGTGTTTTTCCATTTGCAATTCCTTTTTCCTTTTCGGAAAACCCCTAGAAAGGGTCCTTGCAGGGACCCCGGGGAACCGTTACCCTTACTGTTCGGTAAAGTCCGGCTTCTGGAGTCGGCAATTGGCAGGAGTCCAGGGCTTGCGCGTCGTAGCCGCCTGAGCCGGTCGCTGCGGTCAGCCCCCTGCCCCGCTTGTTCGCGATTCCATCTCCAGAAGATCAGTGGAACGCGCGCCACGGCCACTCGGTTTTTCCGCGATGGTCTGCCTTCTTGGGAGGCAAGCTTTTGCCGGACGTACAGATCGCCAAAGTTTCCGGGGGGGATGTTTTTCTCCACGTGAAGCTGGCATAACCCTCGACTCAGATTTCGACCACTTACATAAGAGGAGACGACCAGTGGCAGAGAAACGCTTCGTGACGCTCGACGGCAATGAAGCGACGGCGAATATTGCCCACCTGTGCAATGAGGTGATGGCGATCTATCCGATCACTCCCTCGTCCAACTTGGGGGAGATGCCGGACGCTTGGGCCGCGGCAGGCCGCAAGAATATCTTCGGCACCGTTCCGCACGTCGTTGAAATGCAGAGTGAAGCCGGCGCCGCCGGCGCCGTACACGGCTCGCTTCAGGCCGGTGCGTTGACCAGCACGTTTACGGCCTCCCAAGGCCTGTTGCTGATGATCCCCAACATGTTCAAGATCGCCGGCGAATTGACCTCGACGGTCTTCCATGTG
>CAZLDQ010000354.1:0-4102 GCA_964558295.1 uncultured Planctomycetaceae bacterium
GCTCGAATATTTCGTCGAGGGGCTGACCGCCCAGCTTACCGAAGTCAGAGAGCGCAGCGAGCAGGCCATCCGACGGGACGTGCTGGCCAAAGAGCACCGGCTTTCGGACCGCCAAGCCAAAGCCATTGCCCACATTTTGGAGCATGGCAGCCTGACCATCCAGGATTTCGAGGGTCTATGCCCCGATGTCAACCGTCGGTCTCTGCAACGAGACTTGAAAGCGATGGTGGACCGAGGATTGATCGTCGCCGAGGGTGAAACCCACCAACTGCTCTACCGACTGGCAGAGGGAGATTAATCTTCGCGACAGGTTTGCGACAAAGTTTGCGACATCCTTTGCGACAAGCGCATTGGCGCTGTGGCCAGGAAATTTAACTTGATGCCGTTTCCGCCTCACAGGGAACAGCGCGCTCTTTGATAACCCGTTGATATTGATGGCTTTCGGTTAACGGTGGGAGAAAGAGAACGGTTATGAAGAGGGTTGCACACGGGGAGCTGACATAAGTCTCGCCGGGCGCAATACTTGCGAACCACAGTCAAAGCTGTGTGCGGCCAATGGACAAAGGGGTTTCCGGTTACATGTAGCCGGAAACCCTCAACCAAAGGAACCGCAATCATGGCCCGGCCAAAGAAAGACGTCCCCACCTACCGCTATCACAAGCCGCGGAATTGCGGCAAGGTGGTTATTGACGGCCATCCCATCTACTTCCCTGGTGGGTACAACTCTCCAGAGTCCAAGGCGGCCTATCAACGCTTCCTTGCGGAATACCTCGCTACCGGGAAGATTCCCACCAGTTGCGGCGACTCCTCCGAGACAACGATTGGCGAGCTCGTCCGCGCGTTCATTGAGCGTTTTGTCAGGCGGCGGTACGTCAAGCACGGAAAGCCGACCAGCGAGCAGCGGTCATTCACCGTCGCGCTCAAGCCACTCTCCGCGCGTTACATGGATCTGCTGACGTCCGAGTTCGAGCCAAAGCACCTCTTGCGATGCCGCGAGGATCTTATTGCGGCTGGCTACACGCGGAAGCGGATCAATCAGCATGTCGTCAGGATTCGCCGTGCGTTTCAGTGGGGCGTCGTGGAGGGACTGGTTCCGGAGACAGTGTGGCGAGCCTTGCTGGCCGTGGAAGGCCTGCGACGGGGTGATGGCGGCAAGGAGCCGGCCAAGGTGATGCCGGTCCCTGAGGACCGCATTGCGGCGATTGAGAAGTACGTTACGCCACCGATCTGGGCGATGGTCCAGCTTCAACTCTGGACCGGCGCCCGACCGGGCGAAGTCTGCCAGATGCGAACGGTGGACATTCAGGAAAGCGATCCAGTCTTGCCGGCCGAGGTGCAGGGAGTCTGTTGGGTATACCGCCCTGGCTCGCACAAGACCGAGCATCACAACAAGGACCGGCTGATCCTGCTCGGCCCCCAGGCCCGCAAGATCCTGGAGCCGTGGCTACGCCCGGACGACCCCGAGGCGTTTCTCTTCTCTCCAGCCGAGGCCAAGGAGTGGCACCTGCGCAAACGGAAAGCCGCGGCGAAGTCGCATCGCCGCAACTTCACCCGCAAAGCGAACCCGCGGCGGGCCCCGACGGCCTCCTACACCGTCAGCGCCTACGGACACGCGATTCGCAAGGCCTGCGAAAAGGCCTTCGATATGCCGGCCGATCTGCGGAGAATCCCCAAGGACGCGACGGACGAGGCCAAGGCGGATCTCAAGGCCCAGGCCGCGCAGTGGCGAGCCGCCAACTGCTGGCACCCTCACCAATTACGGCACAATGCAGCCACGCGGATCCGTGCCGCATTCGGATTGGAGCTCGCCCGTGTGATCCTGGGGCATTCGAGCGCGGTCACCTCAGAGATCTACGCCGAGGCCGACCTTGTTAAGGCTGTGCATGCGATGGCGCGGCTGGGATAGCCGCGACGACAGCCCATATCCCATCCCGCGATGCTCTGTTGTGCCGGATGGCCGCGCGGTGCGCTTGCCTTAGTGGTTTGCCGTCGACAAGCACGCCAACCCGGACAATGACATCCGGAGCCGATAGCAGTGTGACAGGAATCCAGCCGTTAGGGCGTCTCACCAGCACGACCGCGTACTTCCTTCTCGTGGAAGATCCCATCTTGACCCCTTTCCGCCCGCCATCATGCAGGCTCCAAGGCTCACTGTAGCTAATCGTAGTGCTAGATGTTAGTTCCGAATAATGCACACTGGCGGACGAACGGCAATTGACGACGTCGAGCTGTGAGAGACAAGCGCATCAATGTTCTCGCGTTCACAGATTCGTTTCGCGTCCTCCTGGTCCATGGGCTCTGTCGCTTCCTGTATCACGTCCCACGGCTGTGGCGGAAAGGCCAGAATCGATGTCGGGTGCAAAGCCTGCGAACGACGCACGCGAAGAGCGACCGCAGTAATCGATGTAGCCAACCGCTGAGACATGTTGCCCTCCCTTCGAAAAGCCACCACGACGAAGCCCCGTGCCCCGTCGATATGCGTCACCGTTTACCATAATGACTGTCTTGCGGTTTGCAATCCTCTGAGCGAGCCGGAGTGCCTCCGCCGAGAGCCGGAGGAATGGCGGCAGGACGCGATAAGGGTAAGCGTCCGCGGAGCACGTAAGACCAGACCGCTAACGGGGCGAGGGCTTGGATAGGCAAGGATCCGACGGGATGCCAGCGGTGAGGGAGCAGGGGGAGAAAGTCTTCTCTGCTGGTCGGCTCATGGCGCGGACAGGCCGTTTATCCGGCTGAAATAACAACCCAAATGACGGCAGAGGTCATGGCAACAAATCGGCAGGAGCGCGAACGTGAGCTTCAACAGATGGCCCACTTGGAGCGTTACGCTCTGTATTGCAGGCTGTACGGGTTGCCGCCGGGACAGCCGCCAGCGCCTGGCGCCCTGCTTATTCAGGGGATTCTGGCAAAGGAGTTTCCTGAGGAGAAGCCGGCAAACAGTGGGGGCAGGGGCCAAGAGACATGACGTCAATGCGTTCCCCATCCTGCAGTACGTCGATCACGAGGCAGCCATCGCAGCAGACGACTCGATGGCCGAGGGTGACTCCTTCGACAAAGGGCCAATTGGCGGATACGGGCATCGCAACAACTCCCGCGGTTGACGCTTGATGGAACCATAAGGGCATTAGCTTGCGGTAGCTTAACAAGACCTTTGGCCGCCTGACAACGGAGGGAGGCCACTACCTGGCCGACGTCTTCGGAGCTGTCGTTGCAAGATGCGGCTACTCAGCCTTGGAAATCTCAGGCCACAACTCCTCGGGTGTTATGCCCAATGCCTCGGCAAGCCGCTTCACTGTCCTCCTTTGCGGCCGGCTCTGCCGATTCAGCATGTTCGAGATCGCAGACTGCCGGACGCCAATCTTCTCGGCAAGCTGCTCCTGGGTCATGTCTTTCGCTCGCATGACAGCGCGCAGCCGTTCCGCAAATGTCGCCTCTTGCGCGTCCAACTCTTGCTCGTAGGTCTTCGACTCGGGAAGTGCCTGAAGGCCCTGGAGAACCTGGGTGATATCCGGCGTGAAAGCAGGAAACAGGGCCTCCAGCACCGTATGCATGGCCCTTTGCTTCTGCTCGGGGCTTGCGTCGTCGCTGGAGATGATCGCGCACATCTCGTCGATCTGTTCCCGAATCCCTGGATCGCACTCGTCGTACGCGTTCTTGACCTGAATGTACGTTTGGATATTGGTTTCCAGCAAATTGGCCGTACGATCGGTATGGGGGTGGACATCGTCATAATCCTTGTGTTCCCGAGAGCCTCAAGGGCTGTACTCAAGGGTAGTATCGTTTGAGCAACGTCACCAATCGAGCGTGAAACGTCTTCAAATCATAATGGTCAAACCGGCGAGTCTTCTTCTGCAAAACAGACAAAACCCAGATTCGCGGCATTGGTTCCATCGGCAGAGCCTCCTTGGAGACATGGAAAATCACCCTGAGGTTGTTGTAACCTCCGATGGTCTCGTGAATCCTCAACTCCGCTGCGCGAGGCTTGCCCATCCCGTCGATCCAGGACCAGTGAAGGTCCTCGACAAGACCGCCTTCATCATCGAAGCCTGGCCGATCTGGCCAAGGCCGCACGCCACCCCCTGGACGAGATCCAGGGGGTCAT
>CAZLDQ010000355.1:0-4088 GCA_964558295.1 uncultured Planctomycetaceae bacterium
ACGAGAACAGTTGACATGACGCCCTGGAGTGGCAACACTCGCTTCTAGTTTCCGAGAGGAGACCTATTGGTACTTACAACGTGCGACCGGCTCGGTGGAGCCTTCGCCATGGACTCAACCTGAGGAATGCCATCCATGAACCAACCGCATCGGCCCAACGTTCCCGCCCACGCGACCTCGCCCCGCTTCGCCATCGCTCGCCGCCGTTTCCTTCAAACCGCCGCAGCAGGGCTGGCCATGTCCACCTTGGGGGCCTACGGGGCCGACCTGGTCAACCAGAAACCCAAACGGGTCGGACTCATCGGCACCGGGTGGTATGGGAAAAGCGACCTGTGGCGGCTCGTACAGGTCGCACCGGTCGAAATCGTCTCGCTCTGCGATCCTGACAAACAGTTGCTGGCCGAGGCCGTGGAAATCGCCGTTCAGCGGCAGAAGTCCCACAAGAAGCCACGCACCTATACGGATTACCGGGAGATGCTTCGGGAGAAGGACTTGGACATCGTCCTGGTCGGCTCACCCGACCACTGGCACGCGCTGCACGCAATCGCCGCGATTGAGGCCGGCGCGGATGTCTACCTCCAAAAGCCGATCAGCGCGGATGTGATCGAAGGCGAAGCAATTCTCGCCGCTGCACGCAAACACAATCGCGTTGTGCAGGTTGGCACCCAGCGCAAGAGCACGCCCCATCTGATCGACGCAAAAAAGCAGGTCGTGGAAGCCGGCTTGCTGGGCAAGATCGGCCATGTGGAAATGTGCTGCTATTTTCCGATGCGGGCCAATGGCAATCCGCCAGTCCAAGCGGTACCCGACTTCTTTGATTATGAAATGTGGACCGGCCCTGCACCGCTGCGTCCCTACGACGGGCTGCCGCATATCCGCTGGTGGCGCACGTTCATGGAATACGGTAACGGCATCATGGGTGATATGTGCATCCACCTGCTCGACACGGTCCGCTGGATGCTCGGAGTCGGCTGGCCCAAACGGGTCAGTTCCTCCGGCGGGATCTTCGTGCAGAAAGAAGGTAAGTCGAACATCCCCGACACGCAGACGGCGACCTTCGAATACGACGACTTCAACGCCGTCTGGCAACACCGCACCTGGGGGAAGCCCAACGATCCGGATTATCCCTGGGCCCTATTCCTCCACGGCGAAAACGGACTGCTCAAGGCCAGCACCCTGCGGGCGGATTTCATCCCTTACGACAAGAATGCCAAACCGATCCACTTCGAGTGCCTCTACGAACGCGAGCAGTATCCCGAGGATTTGACGGAGAAACGCATCGAGCTAAACGCCGCCCCCGCCACGCGCCGCCACATGCTCGACTTCCTCGCGGCCATCGACAAGCGGAGCCGGCCCGTGGCCGACATCGAGCAAGGCCATATCTCCACGGCTAGCTGCATCCTGGCCAATCTGGCGATGCAGGTCGGACGTGCACTTACCTACGATCCGGTCAAACGTGAGGTGGTCGGCGACCCCGAGGCGACGAAACTTCTGCGCCGTCCCTACCGAGCTCCCTGGGAACATCCAGAACCGGCGGCCGTCTGAATCGGGGCCGCCAGATCGACGCAGACAATTTCCTTGTCGTTCCTCACAAACAGGCATCGATGGGCAAACGCCGGAGGGGACCAGACGACCATCCGGCGGCCCGCCTTCATCGTCGGCTCCACGACGGGCATCCGGCTCAACTCCTTGTAGCCTTCGGCAGAAAGCCGGGCCACAATCAGCTCGCCGTGTTCGTTGAACAACAGGAACCGGTCCTGGTGCTTCACCAAAAACGCCGTGGACCAACGCCCTTCGCCCGTGGCCTCAAAGGTCTCCCAAAGCCGGCGCCCGGTCTGTGGATCGAGCGCACGCAATTGGCCGTAGCTGCACACGCCGTAGAGATAGCCGTCCGCAAATGCGGGCGTGGCCATGAGGCCATGAAGCCCCTGCGTGCGGGTCGGTAGCTCGCTCGTGCTCTCCCCTTTCCACAGGAGTTGGGCAGTGGGGGTCAGCGAATCGAGCTGCATCATCAGCGGCCCATTGAAAAACGAGGTGGCAAACACCAGCCGCCGCTCGGGATCGAAGATCGGCGAAGCAATCGAATGGCCCATCTTGAGCTCGGTTGCATGGTGCCAAAAGACCTTTCCCGAATCCAGGTCGAGCGAATAAAGACCAATCGGACACCAGACCAACAGTTGACGCCGGGAACCGCACTCAACGATCACCGGCGCACTGTAGCCCGGATCAGGACAGTCCAGCGCTCGCCACTGCTCGGCCCCCGTCTCCTTGTTCCAAGCGACCACTCCGGCCCCATTCTTGCCACCAACCAAGGCGATCAGCTTCTCGCCGTCGACCAGTGGGGCGGCGGCCATTCCCCAAGGGTTGATCTCGGTCTGGTAGTCGCGCACATAATTCTTTGACCAGACGACCCGCCCCGTCTCGGCATCCAGACAGACCAAGTCACCCATGGCGCCCAGCGTGTAGACCTTCCCCTCCTGTACGGTCGGCGTTGCCCGGGGGCCGGATGGGTAGCTGATCGCGTAGCGGCAGGGATACTCGTGCTTCCAGAGCACGGCCCCCGTCTCAGCATCGAGACAGAGAATCCGTTCCATGCCCCGCACCGGGTCCTTGTTATTCCAGCGGAACTCGCCGTGCTCGTCTTCAGAGGCCCCAGTTCGGTCGCACACATAGACCCGGCCCCCCGCGACCGCCGGTCCGGAAAACCCCGCGCCGATTGGTGTGCGCCAACGGTACGTGGGCTTTGCGGGAAGCCGGTCGACGATTCCCGTTTCACGCCACACGTTGTCGCGTTTCGGCCCCTGAAATTGCGGCCAATCCTCGGCCTCGCCGGCCAAAGGAAACGCCAGAACTATCAACGCCACGGCCAGGATTCGATGGTTGGTGTTCATACCCCCATTGTGGGCTCTGGCCGTGGCGTCTGCAAGCGTCAATGAAGAATGTCGAGAGATCAAATGAGGTAAGGAATGCCCAAAAGTCCGAAAGGAGGACAACGTGGCGTGGCACGTGAGCCCAACGCACCACGTTCCCCCGGCCATGTTAGCAGACAACTGCACGGCGAAGGGCTGCTTCACCATGCTTGAGCCTGCCTGGCGGCGGCCGAACGGCAAGAGGCGTTTTGCAGCCAGCGGCTGGGCGACACACCACGCTCGCCCCCTAACGGGACGACAGCTCGAGGGCAAGATAGCAGTGGCTCTGGTCAACGACCGCTTTTAAGCCGGAGGTCTCGACTGCGGCGTATTTCTTCGGCAGCAGGTTTCTTGTTGGAACATTCTGCTCTTGGGACACATCGCTCGGCAAGCCTAGTGTGGCAGACTGATTGTCGGGCGAGGGCTTGAGCTTGGTCACGATAATGGCATAGGTGCCAGGTTTGCAGCCTGGTTCCCCGATGGTCGATAGCGTGAAGTGGCCTTGCGAATCGGTTAGGCCGGTTGCTGGAAGCCCCTGATCGGGAAGGAGGCTGACCGTGGCGCCTTCCACAGGCTTTCCGTCCAGGGTGACCGCGCCTTCCACAGGCTGCAGTTGGGAATCCTTGCCACATCCTGACAGGAGCAACAGCCCGCCGATCAAACCGGTCAGCAGGCGCATCGTGAATTGGTTCATTGCAACAGTCTCCTAAGGGAGTTGAACCGGCTGGCCGTCGGCTCGATTACCCAAATACTGGTAGGTCCAGTGATCGATCGTCTGGGAGAGGAAGCGAACCGATCCATCGCCGATTGCGAATTGGGCTCCGCCTGGGTGCTCCGACTTGAAGCCCCAGGAGGCCGAAGACAGGTTGGACCGGCAGCCGCTGTTGACCTCTTCGCAAGTCGGATAGTTGATGGGAATAATAGTGAACGTAAACCCATTCATCCCCTCCGTATGATGCCAGCCGGTGCGTGCCGCTCGGGTGCATCGGACACTGACTTCGCCAAAGAAGATCGTGTTGGAAAGACCGTCACTAATGCCAGCAAAGTTGATCGAGGCTGAGTAGCCGCATCGCCAGAAGGGGCCCGCCGGATTTGATCCGCCCGTTCCCGGTGCCGTGTAGGTTACCACCCCTTTGAAGCTAGCATAGCAGTCGAGCCCGCTTGGTTTGCTTGTTGCTA
>CAZLDQ010000356.1:0-4073 GCA_964558295.1 uncultured Planctomycetaceae bacterium
GAGGAGGCCGTCACCTACCTTAGCCGCTGTGCCATTTGGGCTGAAACACTACACCTTTCTCGTGCGCGAGGGCAAGGTACCTGGCGACGCCACGGATAAAGAGATCCGGGAGAAAACGCTGGTCCTGTTTTGCAATGACGAGTTGTCTGGTGAACAGTTCAAAAGGTTCGCCAAGCTTGGCATTGAAGAGCATAAGCAGCGAATAATCAACGAAACAAACTACGCTGGAGACGAAGAGATGGCCGAGAAGGCAAATATGGATGAGGTTTACAAGCTGGTCAACGAGGCGGGCAAGGGCGGCGGGGAGCATCTTCGCGTCAAGAAGCCCTCCGAACAGTACCGCAGCACCAAGAGCGTTGGGCGACATATCAAGTCCGGCGAGCCGGTGACGTTTGAGGGGCGGCAACTTCTTGAGCCCTCTGAATTGCAGTTGGCCAAGATCGGCGCGTGGACCAAGCATGCGCTGCGCAGCGGCAAGAATGCCCAGATCCTTGCGGCAAAGGGAATGCCGATTCCCCAGTTGACGGAACATGAGGAACACCTCGTTGCCGAAATGCTTGTCACCGACAAGTGGTGTGGCATCAAGGCGGACGGTGATTGGTGCAACGGCGCTAGCGTTCAGGAACTCGGACTTAGCACCAAGAGCCTCTTGAACGACGCCACGAGCGGTGGAAACGCGCTGGTCCCGTATGACTTCGACGATGCCATCGTGACATATGCCGTACTTAACGGCGAGATCACGCCTTACGTCGATCTCAAGACAACCTCGCGTGACGAGGTGCGAACCTCGGACATTCAGAACCCAACGGTACAGTGGGGGACCCCTGAAGGGTCGGCTATTAGCCTGTTCGACACGGACGGCATGTGCGATCCAATCAGCCAAAACGTCTATCCCGTGTCGGTGGCGATTGAATACGGCCGCGACTTGCTCGCAGATTCTCCCGTGGCCATTGGCGCGATTCTGCAACAGCAGATCGGCCAAGTCCTTTTGAAGGAACTTGACCACGTCATTTGCAACGGCCTGACCGCGAATGAACAGCCTCTCGGCCTGTTCAATTCGTCTGGCACCAGGACGGTCAACTCTGACAATGGGGCGGCTGGACCTGCAACACTCGACGACTATGAGTCGCTTATGTTCGCGATTGGCAAACAGTACCGCCGGCGCGAGTTGAACCCGTGCTTCATCTCGAACGACACGACATACCAACGTTCGCGGGCGATCAAGATTGATCCGAACGAAACCACCACGAACCAACTGCCGGTGTTCGGGATGGGGGCCATTCAGTCGTACACCACGCTTGAGTGGCCGCATCGAATCCAGAACGACATCGCTAACACCAAGTTGGCGTTCGTCTGCCTCAAGATGTATCGTCTGTGGCGGCGCACTGGCTTCGAGTTCCGCGTCGTGTCTGAGGACGCGGAATTGGCCCGCAAGAACACGGTTCTCCTTCTCTGCCGTGGACGCTATGCAGGCCAACTGGTGAACCCGGAAGCCTGCGCTCTCATGACGGATTGCCAGAGCTAACAGAAAGGAACAGAGGCACATATGGTTGCTACAAAGAACCTTGTTGAGGTTGAGGTAGCTGCCCAGAACGGGCGCAAACTTTTCTTTCGCCCCATCGGGCGTCCTGTTCGAGGGCGGGTCCACTTTGCGGACACCGACCAGAAGCGAGCCAAGCGGTGGCCGGAGCCGATTCCCGGAATCGTTCTTGGTGTGAATCTGGATACGGGCGAGAAATATATGCGAGACCCGCTCCACGACGACGAGTACACCTCGGTACGTCAGCGCATCTTGCACAACGGATACCAATTACCTCCGGCGCGGAAGGAGTTTGATAGCGAATCGATCGCCACTTGGGTCTACTGGCTGCAACGCGCCGTTGACAGCGGGTGCGCCCGCGTCATCAAGGGACAACTCCCGGCCGTCGAATCGCTTGAAGGGGAACCCCGGAAAAGCTTCATCTCGAATCCTAGGCGCAACCCCAACGCCAACTTGACCGAAGCGTTCAACGCTATGGCCAAAGCGGTCGAGAACCAAACCAAGGTTCTTGAGGCGTTTGTAAAGAAATTCGGCTAGTCCGCCGTCATGCCAGAGGCCTAGCCTGCCGGGTGCGTCAGCCGATCGCCCCGGCAGGCACCTCTTTGAATAGGAGTGTCCCA
This sequence comes from uncultured Planctomycetaceae bacterium, assembly GCA_964558295.1. Classification (GTDB taxonomy): domain Bacteria; phylum Planctomycetota; class Planctomycetia; order Pirellulales; family Thermoguttaceae; genus JBDKTH01. The sequence continues at coordinate 2,161 of CAZLDQ010000356.1, forward strand.
TGATCGGACGCATTCTGAAACGCTGGGCAGACAGTGCGCTATTGAAAGAGAACAAACGTCTGTCGGTTCAGTTGGAGGAAACAGAACTCAAGGTGCGTCTCCTGACCCTGGAAGTCGAAGGACTCGCCCAAGTAGTGGCCCGTGATCGAAAGCGGGTAGAGGCGGAAGTCGCGATCTCTGCCCGGCAGATTGCTAAAGACTAGGTGCGCCATGCTACCCGAAAGCATCCGCAAGGCATTTGACAAAGCTGACGCTATGGTAACGCTCGCACGCAGCCGTGTTCTGGCCAAGGCGGCTGGCGAGTCGGTGATGGAAATGATCTCCGGTGGGCCAAGCGGCGGCACGCAGCGCAAAAACTACTCCCACGCCAAGGAGCAGTATGCCGCGTGCAAGGGCTGGGTTTGGGCAGCGGTTCGGCTGAAAGCCCAACGGATTGCTGGGCAGCCGATCCGAATTGCGAAGGCCCGCAAACGCCCAGGCGGCAAGAAGAGTCTTGGGGATATCAACGGACTTGAACCGCTCGACCAGCATCCTATCTTGGATCTCCTGGCCGATCCCAACGAGCTAATGACATCGTGGAGTCTGATGTACTCTACGGTGTTTTCACTCGAACTGACCGGACGCTCGCTGTGGTGGGTTACGGCGTCGGAAGGCCGGCAGATGATTTTACCGATACCGTCTACATGGATTCTTGACGTGGACGCGAAGCGCGGGGCGTGGCAGATCCAGCCCACGGGCAGCGCAACATCGTTCCCGGTTTCTGGGGAGGAAGTCATCCACTTCTTCTATCCCGATCCTGCCGACCCGTTCGGCTGTGTCTCCCCTCTCCAACAGATTGCCACGGCGGTTGAGGCGGACAACGCCATTGGTGAATGCCAATACCAGGTGTTCGTTCGTGGCATTCTTCCTCGGGTTGCGCTGACGGTCGGTAAGAACACTCAGTCCGGCATCCGCCCCACCCTCACGGCCCCGCAGCGTAAGCAGATTGTGGAAGCGATCAAGTCGGCCTATCAGTCCTGGTCCAGGTTTGAAGAGCCGATCATTCTCGATGGGCTAATCGAGAATATCCACAAGCTATCGAACAACCCCACCGAGTTGGACTTCTTGGACTCGTCTAAGCTCACCAAGAGCCGCATTCTCCAGGGCTACGGCGTATCGCCTATCCTGCTTGGCGAAGTGGAGGGAGCGAACCGCGCTAGCGCCACGGTCGCCGATGAAATCTTCGTCGCCAACTCCGTCAATCCACTCTGCCACCTGATGAGCCTGACGCTTACCGAGTGGCTACCTCCCATGTTCGGTGAGGAGTTGCAAGTCTGGATTGAGCCGGCCAAGGCGAAGGACTCGGAGATGCACCTCAAGCAGTGGCAGGCGGCCGGAAGCCTCGGCTACGTGACGCCCAACGAATACAGACGTGCGGTGCTGGGCATCGGCGATATCGAGGGCGGGGACGAGCTGCCCCAAAGCACCCTGCTCGCGCCCACTCCACCCGAGAAGTCGGACGAGCTTGAGAAAATGCTTGATCCGCTCACGAATCCCTACACACTAAAACGGCTCACCGATGGCGAAGGACGCACAACGAAAGCTCTGGTTAAGGCAACACGGCCGCGCCGAAAAAGCGCTGGTAAGTGATATCGAAAAGTTCTTTTGCCAGCAAGCCAAGCGAATCAAGAAAGCCCTGGGGGGCCTCTCCGTCCTAACTCCGTCTGCCATCCCCCAGGTGCTTTCTATTTCAGACGAGGCCAAGCTGTTGTGGACCGTGGCAGAGCCCCACTTCGTGCGCCAGATGGCCACGGGGGCGATGACTCAACTGGCGATAGCTGCCAAACGCCAGCCTAAGACTCCCACCAAGGCCGATCCCCTAGTGCTTTGTCACAGCTAGAACTTGGGATTGGTCATACTGGGATTTTCTGAGA
>CAZLDQ010000357.1:0-4073 GCA_964558295.1 uncultured Planctomycetaceae bacterium
TGAGCCGGACCGTAGATCTGCATCCTAATTCTCCCAGAGAAGAGTCGTTGCCGTCCTGTTTAACTCTACGTTACTCATGCGTTGCAGACAGGCAACGATAGTGCTCGTTCAGTGCTTGCTGTCGTCTCATCGTCACGCCGTCTGACGCAGGTTCAACCAAAGCGCAGGCGCCCTAGTCGTATCGAAACGCGTCGTTTCACCTCCTGTAGCACCTGTACCGAATGGTTGTCGGACGCCGAAAAGGTGTGGCGTCCAAACCACATAGGTTCGGTGAGGTTGTGCCACGCGTGTCGTTCCCAGGCGACCTTGTCGACAAACGGCAACATCACCCGGCGGCGCCGACTGGGGCGCCGGTCTGGGGCGTACATCCGGTCTGTCCATTATGGCATGCCGCCCCCCCTAAAGCCAAGCCGGTTTCCTGGGCCGCAATCTCGCCCCCAACCGCTGATCCTACGCCCGACCGACGCCAACGGTTCTTCCGATTCTGCACACTGTTCTCAGGGGGCGGATTATAGGCAGTTGCCAGAAGCCAGGCAAGATCGGCCACGCGTCGCAGGTGGCGAACATCCCTGACACCAGACGAGACGATCATTGCATCCCCCCCACTATCACTATCCACCATGCCAGAACATGACATCGCCAGCCCATCCACCGGTTCGCTTACCCCGAGAGGGTTCTCCACCGTTGGAAGAGACTAGGTTCGCCCCTTACAAGAACGGACCTGGAGAATCAAGCCCTCCAAGGTGTCCACCCCGATCCGCGCAACAGGGAGACCACCAGGTCAAACACTTGCTTGCATCGCGACCATCGGGCGATAGCAAAGCATCCTCGCGTCCTGAGTCCTAAAAGGCAACCACCAAAGCAGACCACCAAAACCGCTGGCTCTCGCCGGTCCCCACACCAAAGGCGAAGGCCTGCCTGCCTCGCGCAAGCCAATCGGTGAAACTCCCATGCGCTCCATCAGGGATTTTTTTACTGTTCTAGCTGGTGAACCAGAACTAGCCAATTGTGTCCTCCGTATAGAATGCAGTTAAGCTTGTAAATCACGCGTTCGAAAGGTCAGTGGGACCTCAAAAACTTCACGACGTGGGACGTTTACAAGCCACTTCTTCTGGGCGGTCTGCCAATGGGGAATAAGATGAAGAAGCAAGAACGGCACGAGGCCAATCGTTGCCGCAAGAAAGGCGGTAATGAGACTGAGCCTCACGAGGCGTTAGTGGTGGTGGAGTCTGCAGCGTTTCGCCAATTCGAGCATCGGCTCGATACCCAGCTGGCCACGCTAGTGCAGCGTTGGGCTCACACCGCCGCCCCTTGTGCCATGCGTAGCCCCGGCACCCGTATTAGCCAACCAACGCTGAAGCCCAGCAAACCCAAGTAACCAACCGTCGAAATACCAACACCTTCGAAAAGGTGGGACCACGATTGGCTTGGTCCCACCTTTTTGTTTGCGCCAAGCGAGCCGTGATGCGAACTGACCTTACATGAGGCTACGAAGGCTCCGATTCCCGACAGGTTTTGTCTGGCACCCCCCATCAGCGCCCTCTTCCAGGTTTACGCAAGTTACCAAGCGGGTGTACCGCTGGGTGACGCATTGGCGTGGGACTGTGGTGCCGTAAGTGGTTGGGAGAAAGGCATTTTGGCCAATCAAGTTCTTCCTGGCCTTTTTTCGTTTGCAATTGGGCCACGCGATTCGTTAGGTTCAAGTATGGCCGCTCCACGCGCTGCCGCTTTGCTGTTTGACAATTCGACGAATCTCTCGCTCCACCAGGACCGCCCCAGGTCCAAGGCCCCCCCCCACAAGAGACATTCCCCGAACGTTTTTTCGGAAGTGTTGATGAAAAGGGGCCCTGCTCAGAGTCAAATGACCTTGCGTGATTTTGCGAGGGTGCGATTCCCGCCAGTCACTGCAAAAGCCATGCAACAGCAGCCGATGCTTCGGAGGCCGTGTCGCCGGTAAACAAAGTGACGCGGTCCGGATGGCCCGAGGCTTGGTAAGTCCGTGCAACAACGGTTGGCAACGTGCCTTCACCAGCAAGCCAGAGGGCCCCAGGGGCTGCTAGCGACAACATGCCAGGCAGGTCGAAATACTTGACAGCACCAGGCAGGAAGTCGGGATCGTCAAGGGTCGAAAGCTTGGCAAAGCGAAAACCGGCCGTGTCAATCACCGTTCGCTCGATTGCGTCCCCTGCCTGGGCCCGCGCTGCGGCCACCCAGTGCCCTGCACCGCCAAACCCCACAAGGTGAACCTTTTCCGCTGGTGCCCCAGAGGACTTCAGATAGGAGACCACCGACAGAATGTCATGAACGCGCTGAGCGAAGAGCGGCGAGTTGTACCCATAGGTATAGCCGGCGTAATCCTTGGTCACCAAACGCTGTTGGGACAGGGGCTTTCCATCCACGGTGAACTCTCCCTGCCCGATCAAGTCAACGCCAACAACCGCCATGCCAGCATCAAGCAGCCTCTGCACCGGTGGCTTGGGGAGCCCGTCCTCGGCAAAGAGGCTTTGCTTGCCAACAGGGTCGATCCACAATACGACCTGCTTGTTCCACTGCTTCGGCTCTATGCGAACCATAGGCACCTCTTCCCCTTCACCAGTGTGTCGGACCACCAGCCCCGTGATCCGACAGTCGCCAAGCTCCCGTGGATGCACAGCAACGGCCCGAACCGTTCCTGCCTCCGGCAGCCGGCGACCGATCATCACATCCCAGGCCCCACCAACGATCGCCCGGTAGCGTGTCAGAGCAGCCGCCTCAGTCGGCACCAAGGAAGCAAGCTGCTTCTCACTGTCCTGAGTGATCCAGCGGAGGAGAGAGCGTTCATACTCCGGACCACTGGCCGGCTTCGGATGAGCTTCATCCCAAACCGTCATCTCGGCCACCGACAGCGGCTGAAAATCCTCCTCTACGATCGGTTCCCGGAGCCCCAGCTTCAGATGCCTGTTCATCCACTGATACATGACGGCGCGGGAAACATAGTTGTAGTTGTGGGGGAAGTGCAGAAGTGGCTTAACCATCACGAGGTCCTCGGCACCGAGCATCTTGTAGAGTCGCTTCAGTTCCGGCAACCCCTTGGTCATAATCTCCTTCGTCCTGTCGTCAGCAGCAACCATCCCCAACGGGCGCGGGGCAATCAGCCCGGCGATCTCGACATTTCCCGTATCAATGCGGAGGTAACAGGCGTTCTCACAGGTACAGCCACCCTGCATGGCCGTTGAAACCATGACAGCCGGAAAGGCTACAGCCGGTCGGGGGTCGATGGCACAGAGAATGAACGTCTGCGTGCCCCCGCCGCTACATCCGGTGACGGCGATCCGCGTCGGATCCACATCGGCCAGTTGGCTGAACCAGTCGAGCGCGCGAATCGAATTGTAGGTCTGAAGGCCCATCATATTCTGCAAACGCAATTCAGCCTGAGGGCTGAAGTACCCCCAATCCTCCGGCGTGTTCATCTCAACGCGCACACGCGGAGAATGAGGCAACTGCACGCTGTCGGCATACCCCACCATATCATAATGAAACACGACGCAGCCCATCCGGGCCAGTTGAACACAACGGGCTTGAGTCGGATGACGGCCTCCCCGTTCAAAACGCTCCGCTCCTTCCACGATCTGCTCGCGGACCTTCGCCTCCCCACAATCATAGAAGCGGCCATTAGCCCAATGACCGTGCGGACAAAGTACACCAGGCAAGCGGCCGCTGCGCCCTTTGGGGCGATAGAGGTTGCCGGTCACGAAATGCCCCGGATAACTCTCCAGGTAGACCTTTTCCACCGTATAGTCCTCGCGATCAACTCGGCCATACACGACCGGATTGGCGGGCGTCTTTGTAGGCATCGGCCACAGTCCAGTCGCCACGAGAATCTGACGCCGCACACGTTCAGCTCTCGCCCCCCAGACCTCGGGCGATGCCGGAGGATTAAACGGAAAATAGCCATTCAAGGTCACCAACTCCCCCAAACGCCGATCCTGCGGCAATTCTCCCGGCGGCAACACACGAAACGGTTCGGCAGCAAGAACCGCAGCCGCCACCCCCCCCAGCCCACGCCGGCGCGGGCCGGGGGGGGCGCCGGGGGG
>CAZLDQ010000358.1:0-844 GCA_964558295.1 uncultured Planctomycetaceae bacterium
GGGGCCGGACTGCCGGCCAGCGGCAGCCAGCCGACGCGTGTTGGCACGCGTCATGCTTTTGGTCGCTCGCAACAGAACACAAGTTGCTCGGACTACAACGGGCCGGTGTCGGCCGCGGAGCATCCGATGAGAAACACCCAGCGTGCGGTTCGTGCAGCCAGTCGGCGACGAGGAATGCAAGTTCTCGAGTTGTCGTTTGCCTTGCCGGTGCTCGTCGGGCTGCTTGTGGCGGCAATGGCCTATCAGCGGATGCTGATTGTGGTGAGCGGGGTGACGCAGTCGGCCTTCGCCGGTGCCCGCGTGGCCGGCAAGGGAGCCGGGCTGGACGATGTGGTCCACGTGGTCAACGAAGTACTGGGGGCTTACGGGCTGGAAATTTGCGAACGTTCGGGCTCAGTGGTCGTCGAGCAAGGCCATCGGCCCGCCGCGCAGTATGGCAAACTGGCGCCACCGGCCACCGTTACGCCGGCAGCGCACGAAGTCCGCGTTACCGTGTCGCTGGCGCTGGGCCAGGCCAAGGCGGGCGTGGTCGACACGCTGGTGGCGGCCTTTCGCGGAAAACGGATGTGTGCAAGCTCCTTGGTAAGCCAAGAGGGGCCAAGGGGATAACGGTTTCGTTTCTGGGACTCTGTTTTCGGGAGAAGAGGCATGTGTTGGATGCGCAAATTGTGGGCCGATGACGCCGGTTTCGTCGTCTCGGCCGAACTGGTCCTGGTGGCCACGATTCTCGTCATTGGGATGATCGTCGGTCTGGTCGTGGTGCGCAACCAGGTCGTCCAGGAATTGGTCGACGTGGGCCAGGCCATCGGCTCGCTGAGCCAAACCTACGCGTTTGCGGGGACGA
>CAZLDQ010000358.1:854-3946 GCA_964558295.1 uncultured Planctomycetaceae bacterium
ACGAAAACCTGCGGGCTCGGCCGGACCGACGGCTCGTACTACAACGACAAGGCCGATTTCTGCCAGACGCAATGGCAGACGCCGGGCAACGAGCCAGGCGGCTTGTCGGTCCGCATCTGGCCGGAAGGCGGTGCCTACTATCCGCCCGGTGGCGAAACGTGGTAAGCCTGGCCCAGCCCCTGCCGGGCTTGCCAAGAGCTTAAGCACGAAACAGACACCCGAGGGGCGACGAACCGCGGTGGTCGTCGGCCCTCGGTGCTTTTCTTGCGCGAACCGCACCCGCCCGTGACGCTGCTGGGCCAAGGGCCCGGCTTGCCCGGGGCGGATTCTCTGCGGTTACTGCTCGCCGGCCGGCGGGCTGGTGATGGGCATCGTGGTCTGCGTAATGCCCGCAGCCCAGCCGCCCGAGGTCTGGGTCCAGCCAGTTTGGCACCAGTCCTTCACGTCCCAGTAGCACGAGCCGTCGACGACGGCCACGTCGTGGTGAGCGACCCACAAGCCAGGGAAGCAGTAGGTCTGGCTCAGCGAGCCGATGGCCTGAGCCACGTCGGCCAATTCCTGGACGACCTGGTTGCGGACCATCACCAGTCCGATGATCAAGCCGATGACCACGATCGTGGCCACCAGGACCAACTCGGCCGAGATGATAAATCCGGCCTCGTCGTTCCATAACCGGGAGAACAGTCTCATACGATCCTCCTCAACAATGGGTGTTGCAAAGACAAACAACGCTTTGATCCGACTCCTGGCCATGGAGTCCAGATCCCGCAAGGACACTGCGGTCCGTAGGTCCCGTGTTGGTTGATCCCCGGCCATGGCAGGGCGATGTTGCACGAGTTGAACGCCATGCGGTGTTCATGGTCCTGGGTGGCAGGGTGGTTTTCCCAGAATACAAAAATTGACAGGTGTACAGAATCTCAGGCGTTTGAGCCGTCTGCATAGCATGCATATTCTACGCATGTCGCACAAGCTAGATAATTGAAATACCAGGCATCGTCGGTATTGTCAATGGGCAGAAGGCCCAGAGCGTAAGTCTTGCAACCTTTTTTCTGTAAACGACTTATGTTGCGCACATTACCGCCATTGCCATAGGTACCGATGGTGCCCAGCTTGCCGACATTGGCTTGAGTTCCTTGGTGGGGTGTCGTGGCATGGATCGCACGCGATTCATGCCGGGGGATGAGGTTCCGTTTGCTGTGGGGTTACAAAGTGGCCAGGGTAATCCCTTGAAGTAACGGGTGTTCTAATTACCCTAGTTATGTAGATTGCGCAGTTTGCCATGACGAATGTCATGGTGCCAACTGAGGAAACCGGTGCCCCCTGTGTGATCCGTGCCGTCTGGCCAGAGGGCGGATCAAGCATGTGTGGGTGGTAGGACAGCAGTTCTTTCAGGGAGACAACATGGGAAATTGGTTCTCGCAACTTTGGAACGACGAGGCCGGGTTCATCATCTCGGCCGAGTTGGTGCTGGTGGCCACGATCGTGGTCATCGGCCTAATTGTGGGCCTGGTGATGGTCCGCAACCAAGTGGTTCAAGAACTGGCCGACGTGGCCCAAGCGATTGGGAACCTCAGCCAGACGTATTGCTTCCCCGGGATTTGGGTGAAGCACCACTGTTCGATGCCCGTGGCATTGACTGACGGGGCGTGCTTCCGGGACGTGAAGGACTATTGTCAGACCGGCTGGTCGCAAGCCTCGGGCGAGTGGGCAGCCGGGATCACGCAGACCTGGATGCCAATTTCGAGTCCGCCGGGAGGCGAGGAGTAGTCGTTTCCCGGACGACGAACCCGCGCGTTTCAACCCCACCCCGAACAGTGTTCCGGGTGGGGTTTTTTACTTCTTTGCTGGGGCGTGAAGTCCATCCACCCTGCCGGCTATATAGTCTGTCGTTTGACTACCACCAGACAAGTGACCCGCGGTTTCGGGTTGTCGATCTGCCATCCCCCACGGGCTGCGGCCGGCATCAATCGCCATAAGTCGTTTTCAAAAAACGACTTAAAAATCGTGAAAAATGGGGCTTCCCTGTGTGCGCGATTCCAATTATGCTGATTATCCAGCTTGTCTAAGTCCTGCAATCAATGCACAGTGCGTAACCAGCGTAGATGCCGTAAACAAGGCGAGCTGTGCATAGCGCGCATTTATCGCAAGTGGGACCGTAGCACGTGACGCGGGAGACTGCGTATCGCCGGTGGACTCGCAAGCATGACGTGGGGGTACACGATGACCGGGGCGAATTCTTCCTGTTCGGCAATAAGGGACCGGTGTCCTTTGCGGTCCGTGTTTTCTGGCCAGAGACCGGGCCATTGTGTGGAGTGTGGTTTTCCTGCAACACCCTTTTGTGGAGGCGTGAGTATGTTTCGTAAGTTGTGGAACGACGAGGCTGGGTTCATCATCTCAGCCGAATTGGTGCTCGTGGCCACGATTGTGGTCATCGGTCTGATCGTTGGGCTGGTCATGGTCCGCAACCAGGTCGTCCAAGAGCTGGCCGACGTGGCCCAGGCCATTGGCAACATCAGCCAGACCTACTGCTACCCTGGCATTTGGGTCGCTCACCACGACGTGGCCGTCACCGACGGCGCTTGCTTCCGCGACGTCAAGGATTGGTGCCAGACGGGCTGGAGCCAGGCTTCGGGCGAGTGGGCCGCGGGCATCTCGCAGACCGCGATGCCGGTCCTGACCCCGCCGGGCGGCGAGCAGTAATGCGGTCGTCGCGGCAACGCGAATGTTCTGTTACGGCTAGAACCCCCCTCGTACGGCATGGACTTGTGCGAGGGGGTTCTTTTTGTACCTCGTACGGCGGATTCTGACCTATGATCGCATAGGGGCCCTCTGCCATCTGCCTTGGATTTGCCGGTGCCATGCATCTGCTCGATGTGTTGTTTCTGGTGATTGTCGTGGCGTTCACCGTGGTGTGCCTGGTATGGGACGTGCGCACGCGGCGGATTCCCAACTGGCTTACGGTTCCGGTGTTCGGGATTGGGCTGTTGGCGCACACCGTGTTTGGCGGCTGGACCGGACTGAAATTCTCACTGCTGGGGTTCGGCACCGGATTCGGCGTCCTCTTTGCGCTCTGGGTGATCGGCGGCGGTGGG
>CAZLDQ010000359.1:0-3941 GCA_964558295.1 uncultured Planctomycetaceae bacterium
AGGCGCCCGAGGTATTGCCCCTTGTCCTGGGGGGCTTTCTGTTCGTAGATCCCCTGGTTGGCGTCTTTTTCGTTCTGGTGGGGGGGGGGGGTGGCGGTCTGGACGGTCAGGGCGAGGGTGGGCTGGCCGGTCTTTTCGTCTTTGCCCGGCTCGACGCGCTGCACGGTGACCCCGCGCCAGACCCGGCCGCGATCGACCAGTTGCTGATGCAACTGGAGCATCGCTTCACGGATTCCCAGTTCGGATTCCGAGCCGTTGATGAGCAATTCCCGGCGTTCTTTTTCCTGGCGGAGCTGCTGTTCCTGCTTTTGGGCGATTGCGCGCCAGTACTGGTGGGTCTTCAGAGCCCGGGCACTGAAGTAGAAGAATGCCGCGGAGACGAGGAAGAGGAACCCAATAAGGATCTTGTTCCAAATGCACATAGCGCGTCAACCGAGTAGAGGTGTCCCACGGGCGTTCATCGCACCGCAAGTGGCATCGTCCCGTGACGCCAGACAAGGAAAAAGCGAGCAGAATCCTAACAACGTCGATACTATTCGCCCTGCAAGTGGGTGTCAAGGTTTTGCCATGGCTTGTGGGCGTGGGGAGGCGGGGGCATTTCGCCTGGGTCTCCTAACTTGCCGCGTTGCCGCCCTAATTCCTAGTTCCCGCATAATCGTTCAAGTTTGAATGATTCCGCTCCGAAAACGTTAAGCGACCGAAACACCTTGCGTCTCCCCTGGAGCGGCCCCGTCATGTCGTTGTCTTCTCGTCGGCCCCCCTCGGCGACCGGCCCTGACTGTCCGGCCGGGCGTTGGATGGGGTTGACCGAACAGATCTCCTTATGTAGTCGGATGTTGCGCTGTCATTTGGCCGAGCAAACCGAGGCGGCCGGGCTGAACGAGTCGCAGCTTTCCCTGCTCTGGGCCTCGCTGTCGGCCACCTCCGATGGGATGAGCCAGACCGAGTTGGCCCAACGGCTGATGGTCTCGCCGGCGCTAGTCAGCGGGCTGGTCGAACAGCTTCGGCGCAAGCGGCTCCTGAGCGGTCATCGGGACAAGGCCGACCGTCGGCGTCAGGTGTGGCGTGTCACGGCGGCGGGGCGAGCCCTGATCGAGCGCATCCTGGATGCGGTGAGCGAGGGGGCATCTCGGCTGGATGCCCATCTGGGAACGCGGAATGTGGAGTTGCTCTCCGGCTTGATGGCCCAATTGATCGAGACGTTGGAGCGCCCGGCCCGGCTGGAGGAGACGGGGGCCGCGCCGTCGGCTGAAACGGGGCCGTCGGCTGAAACGGGGTTCTCGCTTCTCGTTCGGAAACAGAAAGGAGCGGCCGCATGACCTCGACGGAGGATCGGTTTCTCTGCGATTGCTGGCCGGGACGCCTGATGATTGTCGCGGCGGTGTTGGTGCTGCTGTTGACCGGCTGCAACCGGAGCTTTTATCGCCAGCAGGCGGACCAGGATGCGTATGGGTTGATTGAACGGGGCTCGTGCGATCCCCGGTGGCCCCTGGAACACTATCAGATTCAGCCGGATCCCCGATCGCGGTTCTTTGATCCGGACGATCCCGACCGCCCGCCGATGCCTCCCGACGATCCCACGGCGCATCAGTTGATGCATTGTGTGGACGGGATGGACGGGTGGAAACGCTGGCATTGCAACGGCGACACGCCGTACGTGGAAAACCCCAACTGGCGGGCTTACTTGCCGGTGGATGAAACGGGGGCGGTGGTTTTCAACCGCGAGACGGTGGTCGAATTGGGGCTGCTCCATTCCCGCGAGTATCAGCGGCAATTGGAGTTGCTGTATCTGTCGGCGCTCGATGTCAGCTACGAGCAGTTTTTGTTCGACGCGCGTTTCTTTGGCGGGCACACGACCTTTTTCACGGCGGACGGACGGTTGCGGGGCAAGACGGGCGCGGGGCCCCAGGTCGGCGCATCGACGAGCACGCTCGATGTGGACCAGGATCTGACGATGCGGAGGAGACTGGCCACGGGCGGCGAATTGGTGGCGGGGGTGGCCAATTCGCTGATGTGGCAGTTTTCCGGGGATGGCTCATACGGCGCCTTCACGCTGTTGGATTTTTCGTTTGTGCAGCCCCTGTTACGCGGGGCCGGACGCGCCGTAGCGCTGGAAGACCTCACCGCGTCGGAGCGGACTTTGCTGGCCAATATCCGGCAGATGGAACTGTTCCGCCGCGCGTTTTACGGGCAGATCCAGGTTGGGCTTAGCTCGGGCTTCTCCCTGGTGCGCAACGGGATCAGTCTTGCGCTGCCGCCGACGAGCAGCGGGGTCGGCGGTGGGTTTTATGGGCTTTTGGAGCAACAGGTCCAGATTCGCAACCAGCAGTCGAACGTTGATTCGCTGGAGGACAGCCTGGAGATGCTTCAGGCCGCCTACGACGCCGGGCGGATTGAGAACCGCTATCAGGTTGACCTGGCCCGGCAGGCGCTGCTCAGCGCCCAAAGCCGGCTATTGACGCTGCGCGCTACGCACGAAAGCACGCTGGACAACTACAAGATCACCCTCGGTCTGCCGCCCGACGTGCCGGTTCGGATCGAGGACGATCTGCTCAAACCGTTTGACTTGATGGCTCCGGCGATGCTTGCGTTGCGGGAAGACGTGACACGTTTCCGTCGCTGTTTGCTCGATGAGAGTGTGCCCATCCCGCCGGACTATCGGGACCAGATCGTCGCACTGGTCCGGCGTTCGGCTGAGCAGTTGGCCATCGTGGAGAAGGACATTGAAGCCCTGCGGGCGGCGTTGCCCCAGCGGCGAAAGAACCTCGCGCGATTGGCGTCGCGGCCGGAGTTTCTCCATGGGGAAATCGATCCCATGGTGGTGGATATCGAGGCGTTGAACCGGCGGGTAGAGCTGTCCTGCCAAGAGGTGGCCGCGTTGGCCACGCCCTTGCAGGCGACGCTGGCGGCGCTGGAAGGCTACCGTCCGGCGGAAGCGGCGCCCCTGCCCGACGGTTCCCAACACACGGACCCGGCCCGGGACGAAGTCTTGCAGGACTTGATCGCTCGCCTGTCGGATCAGCTCCTGGAACTCTCCGTGCTGCAATCGCTGATTCGGCTCGATACGGTCACGATCAATCCGGTGGACCTGAAGTCGGAACAGGCGCTGGCGATTGCCGGTCGCCACCGGCTCGACTGGATGAACGCACGGGCGGCCTTGGTTGACGAGTGGCGGCAGATCGAGTTGGCGGCCGACCGCCTCAAGGCGGGGCTTGATGTGACGGTGGCCGGCGACCTGAGTACGACAGACAACCATCCGCTCCGTTTTCGCGGCTCGACGAGCCGGATGCGGATGGGGTTGGAATTCGACGCCCCATTGACGCGGCTCCAAGAGCGGAACAACTATCGCGAGGCACTGATCAACTACCAGCAGGCCCGGCGGAACTACTATGCGTTCGTCGATCGGATCAACCAGAACCTTCGGCTGGCCCTCCGCCAGTTGCAGTTGACCCAGTTGAACTTCGAGGTGCGCCGCGCGGCGGTGCTGGTGGCGATCACGAAGGTCGACGTGGCCCGGATGCGTCTGCTCCGGCCGCCGAAAGCCAATGAGACCTCGGCCATGGGGGCGACGGTCGGCCGCGACCTGGTGACGGCCGTTACCGACCTGTTGGAGGCGCAGAACTCCTTTTTGGGCGTGTGGATCGACTACGAAGCATATCGGATGAATCTGGACTTTGAACTAGGGACGATGCAACTGGACGGCCGCGGGATGTGGATCGATCCTGGGGAAATGATGGCGGAAAACTACGAGGCATTGGACGAGCCGGAAGCGGTTCCGCCGGTTCCGGGCGACGCGTCTGAGGCGATTCCGTTGGGGGCCCCGCCGGCCCCGCCTCCTCCGGGCAGCGAGGAGAGGCTTTTCCCGCCGCCCCCTTTGCCGAAGGATCCGGCGGAGTCTCCGGCCCCGGCCCCTCCGGCCCCGGCCCCTCCGGCCTCTGAGC
>CAZLDQ010000360.1:0-3902 GCA_964558295.1 uncultured Planctomycetaceae bacterium
TACGTCCGGTGGTGTGGGAGGACGGCGGGGGCAACCCCGCCTCCTACCCGATTGTTTGGGATTCGCATTCAATACGGCCCAGGTCTCCGCAGCGACGCAACCCGTTATTTAGGAATGACTTATGGCCGCTCCGGCTTCGGCACCGTCCCACGGCCGCGTGTTCCCTTCTTGCGATGCCGCCCTCGTTCCGCCCGCGTTGAATGGCGCAGTTCCACCTCATCCGTCCGTTTGCCCACTTGATCGCGCAGTTGCATAATCCGGTCGCGAAGTGCAGCAGCCCGCTCGAACTCCAACGCTTCGGCTGCGGCGAGCATCTCCTGCTCCAATTCGTTGAGGTACTCTTCCGTAATATATTGGACATCGTTGGTCCGGCCCACGGCTGCGTTCGATTGGGCATGCGCGGCCGCAGCCGCCTCGATCCCCGCACGGATACTCTTCCGGACGGTCTCCGGCGTAATCCCATGCTTGCGGTTATAGGCCTCTTGCAGCTTGCGACGCCGGTTAGTCTCTTCGATCGCCCGTTGCATCGAATCGGTCATTGTGTCGGCATAGAGAATCACTTTGGCGTCCACATTGCGTGCGGAACGACCGATCGTCTGCATCAAGGAGGTCTCACTACGCAAGAAACCTTCTTTGTCAGCGTCGAGGATCGCCACCAGCGAAACCTCGGGCAGGTCAAGCCCTTCCCGGAGCAGATTCACCCCCACCAGCACGTCAAAATGCCCCTGACGCAGATCGCGGAGCAATTCCACGCGTTCGAAAGCGTCCAATTCGCTATGGAGCCACTTGCAGCGCACGTCCTGTTTGGAGAAATAGGCCGACAGGTCCTCGGCCAACCGTTTGGTCAGCGTGGTGACCAGGACCCGTTGGCCCACCGCCGCGCGCTGGCGGATTTGTTCCAATAGGTGTGGCACCTGCCCTCGGGCCGGGCAGACCTCGATTTCCGGGTCCAGAAGTCCAGTTGGCCGAATCACCTGCTCGACCACCTTGCCGTCAACCTTGCCCAACTCATAGGAACCCGGGGTAGCCGACACATAAATCACTTGGTTGATCCGCTGTTCCCACTCATCGAACTTCAGCGGCCGGTTATCCAGCGCGCTGGGAAGCCGGAACCCATGTTCCACCAGGTTGACCTTCCGATTGTGATCGCCGGCAAACATGCCGCGGATCTGCGGCACGGTCACGTGCGACTCGTCGACAAACAGCAGATAGTCATCCGGAAAGAAGCTGAAGAGCGTATCTGGCGCCGAGCCCGGGGCCCGACCTGAAAGCGGCCGACTGTAGTTCTCAATCCCTGGACAATAGCCTACCTCCTGCATCATCTCCAAATCGAACCGCGTGCGTGCACTGAGCCGCTGAGCCTCCAGAAGCTTCCCCTGCTTTTTGAATTCATCGAGCCGCTGCTCCAATTCCGCCTGAATCTCCGCGATGGCGTTCTGGATCCGCTCTTCCGGCAGGACGAAGTGTTTGGCCGGATAAATGTACAATTCCTGCTCGCGTTGGATCACCTCGCCGCTGGTCGGATTGATCAGCGAGAGCTGCTCGACTTCGTCCCCCCAGAATTCAATTCGTAACCCGAACTGTTCATAGGAGGGATACACCTCGACACAGTCGCCCCGGACCCGGAACTTGCCCGGCTCGAAGGCCACGTCGTTGCGATCGTATTGGATGTCGACCAGGCGACGCAACATCTTGTCGCGTTCGATCTCCTGCCCCACGCGTAGACTGACCATCATCTCGCGATAATCGCTCGGTGAA
Organism: uncultured Planctomycetaceae bacterium; assembly: GCA_964558295.1. Taxonomy (GTDB): domain Bacteria; phylum Planctomycetota; class Planctomycetia; order Pirellulales; family Thermoguttaceae; genus JBDKTH01. Next base: position 1,759 of record CAZLDQ010000360.1, read on the forward strand.
CCCAACCCATAGATGCTCGACACAGTAGCCACGATCACCACATCGCGTCGACTGACGAGGGCGCTGGTGGCCGCCAAACGCAGCCGATCGATCTCCTCATTAATCGCAGCGTCTTTTTCGATATAGATGTCGCGCTGCGGGATGTACGCCTCAGGCTGGTAGTAGTCGTAGTAACTAACGAAGTAATGAACGGCGTTATGAGGAAAGAACTCCTTAAACTCCGCGTAAAGCTGCGCGGCCAAGGTCTTGTTGTGCGACATGACCAGGGTGGGACGCTGCATGGCCTGGATCACATGGGCCATGGTGAACGTCTTGCCTGCGCCGGTCACCCCCAGCAAGACCTGCTCTTTTCGCTTCTCCCGCAGTCCTTCGACGAGTGCCTTGATCGCCTTGGGCTGATCTCCCGCCGGCTGAAACGGGGCCACCAGTTCAAACACCGCAATCCCTCCCTGCACCGAACCGTCACCACCACCTCCCAGCCACCACACCGGCATCGGAGAGACAGTGAACTACCGTACATTGTACGGTTTTCGGTCAGTTGGTGGGTAGAGCTGGCAGGAAAACGGGGGCCGAAACCACCCTGTAAAGCCGAACAGCACCACCCACAGGAAGAGGCTGGCGGAATACGAGTCGGCAATCACCTGATTCATCACGTCCTCACTTCAACCACGTCACGTTGAACGCGGGCAGCAGAGGGACTTCCGAAAGCCTACTTCAAATCAACCGCGAGATCGTTGTGTCCCGGTTGCACAGAGACCGTGCAGTCGGTCGAGGTATCGCTCTGATACTTCACCGGCACGGTCGGGTGCGTTCCGCCACCAACAGCACGAAGATAGACGAGGTAGGTGCCCGGCGGAACCGGATCAGCGATCTGGAACTTCCCCGTTCGGTCGAGCGTCGCCTGCCAAGCCACCCCGGAATTCAACAGCGAGATCACGCCTGAACCTACCGGCTTCCCTTTCACCGTGACGGTCCCCGAGACTTGGGCTGTGGCCTGGGGGAGTTTTTCCTCGGAACTGCAACCGGTCAGAAGAACGGTCGCGTTCCAGACTGCACCAAGGATCACCACTGCCCAAAAGCGAGGCTGACGCCATCCAGCGACGGCGGTGGTCGAGGGAAGCATTTGCTCTTGCATCTTGCACCTCAGTCAAGCTTGAGAACATTGCCGTCGGCCTTGTCGCCGAAATACTGATACATAGTGAAGTCGATTGTCTCAGCCAAAAAACGGACCGAACCATCGGCTACCAGGAAATTAGCCCCGCCAGGGTGGTCGCTGCCGAAGTTTGCGTAGGTGTCATTCCAGGTCACCGTACCGTTGATGATGACATCCTGGTTCATCGGGAAATTCATGTTGCGCAAGCCATGATATCCCCAACGGTAATGGGTATTCATGTTGTACTTCGGATACTGGCCGTCCGAGTTAGAAATGCGTTTCTCTCCAACCATTGCCGTATTACTTGCTCCGTCGGTAATATCCTGAAAACCGCAGCGAGAATCGGTATTGAAGATACCTTTGAAGTTCGTGATGGGCGTCCCGTAGTGGACAGCGCTGGTGCCCGTACTCAACGCGTAATCCCCCATCGCATTGTTGCCGCTCACATACGGGTAAATCGTGCGAGGTCTCGACGGGCAGAAGTATGCCTTCACAGTCGACCGCTTTGCCTCTACGTTATTGGCATGGTCGATATTGAACCGGAAGTCCCATTTCTGGTAGATATTCATCTGCTCCATGAATGGCAGGATAAGCGCCCATCCGTTGATGGCAGTGGCATTGAGATTGCCCGACGGAAAAGTCTTATGCGTATCGTGATAGTTGTGCAGTGCGAGCCCGATTTGTTTGAGATTGTTCGTACACTCCGACCGCCGTGCCGCTTCACGGGCCGCCTGGACCGCCGGCAACAACAGCGCGATCAAAATTCCAATGATCGCAATGACCACCAACAATTCCACCAGTGTAAACGCAAATCGAATTGGCCTTGTCATCCCAGTCACCCTTTGTCGATTGAGTCTTTTTGAAGTAGTTCCCCATCCAATCCCATTGCACGAACAGCAGCACTCCTCTCCAGGGAGCGCACGACACTAAATCCCAAGAATCGACATAGGTAAGCCCTCGCGGGCTGTCCCTGTCACACCACCGTGCGTAC
>CAZLDQ010000361.1:0-3850 GCA_964558295.1 uncultured Planctomycetaceae bacterium
GTTGCAGCATAAGCTTCTCGCTTGTGTGTTGCAGCATAAGCTTCTCGCTTGTGTGTTGCAGCATAAGCTTCTCGCTTGTGTGCTGGAAAGTAGGCGTCTTGCTTAGCCACGGAGGGCTATCGAGCATGTCTCAGCCAAGATGCCCAACCTATGGCAGGCGGGACGCCTGTTTAGGGACGCCAGAAGATCTTGTCACACCCGCAGCATGCGTCGCATTGGCATTGCGCCCGGCGCTGTGGTAAAGTAAGATCCGGTCAGCACCGCCTGCGGCTCACCGCGGCGGATGTGCGAGCGGCGTCCAATCCTTTTCCACGCAGGAATCTCCACGATGATCGAGTGCCCGGTGAAGCTGGTCCGTCTTTGGCTGGTCGTGGTTTTGGTCGGTCTGCTCGTGGGGCTCGGCGACGTCCAGCCGGCGTCGGCGGTCCAGCCCTATGACTCTGGATGGGCCGATCGACCTTGTGCACCGAGTTGGATGCGGGGGCCGTTGAAGTGGCTCATTCCACAGCAGGTGGGCGGGGCCGACTTCCGGCCGGCTTGTGAGATGCACGACAGTTGCTACGGGACCGGACTGTGGAGCCGCCGTTCTTGTGACTTGGCCTTTCGCGACAACATGATGGCTGCCTGCGAATGCTCGCGTCATCCGGTGGCCTGTCGCGCCACGGCCCAGACGATGTTTCTGTTCACCCGGGCCTTTGGCCGTGGTTCCTACGGCCGCCCCTAACCGAGATCAGTTCACGGATGAAGATCGCCACCTGGAATGTCAACTCGATTCGCGCTCGACTGGATCGCCTGCTCCACTGGCTCGAAAAGGCCCAGCCCGACGTCTTGTGCCTGCAGGAACTCAAGGTAACCGATGAGGCGTTTCCCTCGGAGGCCTTACAGAAGGCGGGTTATCAGGCGGCCGTCTTCGGACAAAAGACATACAATGGGGTGGCGATCCTCAGCCGTGAGGAATTGTCTGAGGTCACGCGCGGCATGCCCGGCTTCGACGATCTGCAAGCACGCGTCGTGGCCGCTACGGTCCGCGGCGTGCGAGTGATCAGTGCCTATTTCCCGAATGGGGAACAGGTCGGCACGGAGAAATATGCCTACAAGCTCGCCTGGATCGAGCGGATGCGAGAATACCTCAATCAGTGTTATTCGCCGGCACAACCCCTGGCGCTTTGCGGCGATTTCAATGTGGCACGTGACGAACGCGACGTGGCTCATCCGGCCCAGTGGGGCGGAAGTGTGCTGTTTCACGAAACAGCCCGTGATGCGCTGGAGAACCTGCGGTTGTGGGGCCTGATCGACGTTGTACGCCAGCAGCATCCCGAGGGCGGGATCTATTCGTGGTGGGACTACCGGATGCTGGCCTTCCCCAAGAACAACGGGCTGCGGATCGACTACATCTTCGCCACGGAGCCCTTAGCTCGGCGTTGCTGCGAGGCCGAGATCGACCGCGAGGAACGCAAAGGCCCAAAACCCTCGGACCACGCCCCGGTGCTGGCCGTGTTCGGCGACAAGTAGCTCCACTCAGCCGGTGGGTTTGCCTACCGGCAATCGCACTCACTCGGAACGCTACGGAGGGCGTTCCCCGACAGCGTCGGCCCCCAAGATTGCGTAAGTTGCCAAGCTGGCATACCGTTGCGTGGCTATGGTCGTGGACCTTTGACGTCGCAACTGGTTTAGCAGAAGACGTTTGGGTAAACCAACTTCTTTCCGGTGTTTCTTCGTTTGCCATTGGGCCACGCGATGCGTTAGGTTCAAGCATGGCCGCTCCACGCGTTGCCGTTTCGCTGTTTGATTCTATGAAAACGCGGGCCTCCTGGTGGTATACACGATGTAGTAGGTGTTTGACTCATCGAAACCACAGACAGGAGGACCGAGTATGTTGTGCCTTGGCATCGACCAATACCGCAAGCAGTTGACCGTGGAAGACCGAAATGAGAACGGCGATCGGACTGTCCGACGCCAAATGAGTACCAAATGGGACTCCGTGCGGACGATTCTGCAAGAGTACTTCCAGCGAGCTCTGGCGGAGGGGGCATTAGGACAACTGCGAACGCGGACGATCAACCGGAACAAGCACAGCCTCCGCAAATACAACTTGGAGCAAGAGTGTCCTACCAAAGGCCTGGACACGTCCCAGGGAGGAAATGGTTGACGCAGGTCACGCTGGAACCGGTGAATCGCGTGGAGATGGATCTACTTTTGGCCCAATGAAACCTGTGGGATGAGCAGATCGCGAAGATCGCCCAAGAGATCGGCACGCGTCAGGCGGAGCATCCCACGGCGGCGTTCCTGGCATCGGCGAAGTCTCTTTTTTTAAGAGAGTGCAGCCACAGATTCTGCGGAAGCCCCTCCATCTTCAGCATGCCACTGTACCGGGTGGAAGGTAAGTTGTCGGGGCAACGGCGTCTGCCCCTCGTCGGCTTGGGGCACGTTGGTATAATCTTCTCGTGTTTTTGTTTTCGCGGGCGATTGTGTGTGCCCTGGAAGGGGAAAGGAGTCGGTCGGTGGCGTTTTTTGCGGATCTACATGTGCACTCGAAGTTTTCCCGGGCAACCAGCCATGATTGTGATCTGGAACACCTGGCTCTTTGGGCGCAAAAGAAAGGGATCAGCGTTGTTGCTACGGGGGACTTCACCCATCCCGGTTGGTTTACGGAGATCGAAGAAAAACTTGTTGCCGCCGAACCAGGGCTGTTTCGCTTGCGGCCAGACCTGGAACAAGAAGTCCACCGGCAGTTGAGTTGGCCGGTGGACGACGCCGTCCGCTTCATGCTCGAAGTGGAAATCTCGACGATCTACAAGAAGGACGGCGGCACGCGCAAGGTCCACCATTTGATCTATGTGCCCACGTTGGAGCATGCCCGGCGTGTAAGCCAATGCCTGGCGCGGATCGGCAATCTGAATTCCGACGGCCGGCCGATCCTGGGGCTCGATTCGCACGATCTGTTGGAGATTACGTTGGAGTCGGGCGAAGGGGCCTATCTGGTGCCGGCCCACATTTGGACCCCTTGGTTCGCGGTGCTCGGTTCCAAGTCGGGCTTCGATACGATCGAGCACTGCTACGGCGATCTGAGTCAGGAAATCTTCGCCCTAGAGACAGGGCTTTCCTCCGATCCGCCGATGAACTGGCGACTGTCGGGCTTGGATCGGTTCTCCCTGGTCTCGAATTCCGACGCCCATTCGCCGCCCAAGCTGGGGCGCGAGGCGTGTGTGTTCGACACGCCGCTGGATTATTTCGCCATGCGTAAGGCTCTGCAAACGGGCAACGGCTACGGCGGCACGGTGGAATTCTTTCCCGAGGAAGGGAAGTATCATCTCGACGGCCACCGCAAGTGCGACGTCTGCCTGGAACCTGAGGAGAGTCGGCGCCGCGAAAGGCTTTGCCCGGTGTGCGGCAAGCCGTTGACCTTGGGGGTGATGTACCGCGTGTGTGAACTGGCCGATCGGCCGGAGCCTCCTGAACCGCTTCCCCCGAAGGCAGCCCAGTTCCACCGCCTGATCCCGTTGGACGAGGTCTTGTCAGAAATCGTCGGGGCCGCTCCGCAGACCAAGAAGGTGCAAGGAAAGTACGAAGAACTGCTCACGCGGCTCGGCCCTGAGCTGTTCATTCTCGATCAGATTCCGCTGGACGAAATCGCTCGCACCGGCTCGCCGCTGCTGGCCGAAGCGATTCGGCGGATGCGTGAAGGGCGAGTGATTCGCCAGAGCGGATACGACGGTAAGTACGGCGTGATCCGGCTGTTGACCGACGACGAATTGGCTCATCGGGAGTCGCTCGGGCGGTCCATGTGAGCAGGGCAAGGGGGTGCGGCTGAAATGATGTTGCGCGACTGGGCAGAATAAGTAAAACAGGA
>CAZLDQ010000362.1:0-3839 GCA_964558295.1 uncultured Planctomycetaceae bacterium
CGTCGCCCATGAGCACCGCGCCCTGGATCGCCGCGCCCAGCGCGACGACCTCGTCGGGATTGAGGCTCTTGTTGGGCTCCTTGTTGAAGATCTCCTTGGCGATCCGTTGCACTTTCGGGATTCGCGTGGAACCGCCGACCAGCAGGACTTCGGCGATGTCGGCCGGCCGCAGCTTGGCGTCTTCCAGCGCCCGGTAACAGGGAGCTTTGAGCCGTTCGAAGACATGATCGCACAGGGACTCGAATTTGCTGCGTGTGATCGAGATCTGCAGGTGCTTGGGCCCGGAGGCATCGGCCGTGATGAACGGCAGGTTCACCGTGGTCTCCAGTTGCGAGCTCAATTCGATCTTGGCCTTCTCGGCGGCTTCCTTCAGTCGCTGATGGGCCATGGGGTCTTGACGCAGGTCGATCCCTTCGGTCTTGCGGAATTCTTCCGCGAGATAGTTGATCAGGACCGCGTCGAGGTCGTCGCCGCCGAGGTGGGTGTCGCCGTTGGTGCTGAGGACTTCGAAGACGTTGTCGCCGATGTCGAGAATCGAGATATCGAAGGTGCCGCCGCCGAAGTCGAAGACCGCGACCTTCTCGTTCTTTTTCTTTTCCAGGCCGTAGGCCAGCGCGGCCGCGGTGGGCTCGTTGATGATGCGCTCGACCTTCAGGCCTGCGATCGTGCCGGCGTCCTTGGTCGCCTGGCGCTGCGCGTCGTTGAAGTAGGCAGGCACCGTGATGACCGCCCGGTCCACCTTCTCGCCCAAATACGTCTCGGCGGTCTTCTTAAGGTCCTGCAGGATCATCGCCGAGATCTCCGGCGGCGTGTACTCCTTGCCTCGAACGCTGACTTTGACCAGCTCGTTGGGTCCGCCGACGATCTTATAGGGAACCAACTTCTCCTCGGCATCCACCTCGCTGTGCCGTCGGCCCATGAATCGTTTGATCGAGAAAATCGTGTTCTCGGGGTTGGTCACCTGCTGGTGTTTGGCAATCTGTCCGACCAGAATCTCGCCCTTGTCCGTGAACCCGACGACCGAGGGGGTCAGCCGTCCGCCGGATGCATTGATCAACACCTTCGGCGCCGAACCTTCCATCACGGCAACGACGGAGAGCGTTGTGCCCAGGTCTATTCCTATGATTTTGCTCATGTTCAACGTCCTTTCCTTGCTCAACATTGGCATCCGACGATTGTTTTCTTCACTACTTCGCGTTCCGCCAATCGCGCACACAGAAATATACTTCCGGGGGTTATGCAAAACCCGTGCCAGTCGGTGGAGATAGCCGCCTTGCGATGTAACCATAGGAACAGAACGGATTTATGTAAATCCGGTCCGGGTTTCCGTCGCGGTCGGATCGTCGGGTCAGGCCAAGCGTGTCACTGCTTCGTGCCATTTTGGCAGGAGAGGCAATTCAGAGTCCGTCTCTTGCCTCGCTATGTTGCGCCGGCGAACATAGGGCGTATATCCAAGAGAGGCAAAGGCTCCCAAAGGGCTGCTTTCGGGAGTGGCCAGTCGGTTTTTCCTTGAATTCCACGCCGGCAGGCGGGTATACTGACTTGCTGGCGGATACTCGCTAGGGTCCGATGAAGATCTTCCAGGCAAAACGGGATAGGGCCTGTCGTCGGACGTCTTTGCTTGTTCGAAAATTTCGAACGAGTTTCATGTCAGGGTATCGGTGGATGGGTGACGTTCAAACCGCAGGTCGGGACGTGCGATGGGTATTTCATCGCGAAGGGGACGCTGTCCGTATATCCGCAATCCCTATAACTTTTTCCGCAGTTTTTTGAAGGAGGACATACCATGCGAAAGCTCAGGATTTTAGTGGCCGCTTTGATACTGGCGGGCGTGGCCTCGCCGGTCTTGGCGCAGGAGTTCAGTGAAAACTTCGATTCCTACCCCTCCGGTGCTGCCCTTCACGGCGTGGGCGGCTGGCAGGGCTGGGACAACGTGGCGGGCGCAGGCGCCCCAACGTCCAGCAAGTACGCCTACAGCCCCAAGAACTCCGTGGAGATCGTCGGGAGCGCCGATCTCGTCCACGAATTTACGCCCAACGGCGGCAAGTGGGAACTGTCGATCATGCAGTACATCCCCTCGGGCACCAGCGGCATCCAGTATTTTATTCTGATGAACCAGTACAGCAGCGGACGCGACTGGTCCGTTCAGACCCAATACAATCTGGCGAATGGGACCATCACGCCGGACTATCACACCACCAACAGCGGCAAGACGATCGTGTACGACAAGTGGGTCCAGATCCGCGTCATCATCGATCTGACCGCCAACACCTGCGAAGAGTACTACGACGGCGTTTTAATCGCCTCCGGCGTGTGGGACGACAACAATCACACCACGCTCGAAGCCATCGACCTGTACGGCAACGGCGCCTCGTCGATCTACTATGACGACCTCCAGTTGACCGCCTACCTCGAGCCGACGCCTGCCGACGGCGCGGTGGACGTGGTCCGCGAGCCGACGCTTTCCTGGAAAGGCGCCGCGGCCCCCACGTACAACGTGTACCTGGGCACGTCCTATGCCGACGTCGCAGCGGCCACCGCGGCCAATCCGCTGGGTGTCCTTGTCGGCAGCGGCTTGAGCACTGCGAACTTCGAGCCGGATCGGCTGGACCTGGGCCAGACCTACTACTGGCGCGTCGACAGGGTGACCGCCGAGGGCGTGCGCAAGGGCCGGGTCTGGAGTTTCACCTCCGAACCGTTCTCGTATGCGATGCCCACAGCCGCCATCACGGCGACCGCCTCCAGCGCCGCTTCGCCCACCATGCAGGCCGTCCGGACGATCGACGGCTCGGGTCTCAATGCCAACGACGGGCACTCCGCGCGCAGCGAGGACATGTGGCTCAGCGTCATGGGCGACCTGCAGCCCTGGATTCAGTACGCGTTCGACAAGACCTATTGCCTGGATAAAATGTTGGTCTGGAACTCCAACCAGTTGATCGAGCCGTTGCTGGGCTTCGGCGTCAAAAACGTCACCGTCGAGGTGTCCGTGGACGGCCAGACCTGGACGACCCAGGGCGACTACGAGTTCGCCCAGGCCGCCGGTCTGGAAGGCCAGCCGGCCGACACCACCGTCGATTTCGGCCGGATTCCCGTCCAGTACGTGCGACTGGCGATCCAGAATAACTGGGGCGGCGGCGTCCCGCAGTACGGCCTGAGTGAAGTCCGATTCTTCTGGATTCCCAAGTCCGCCCGCGAGCCCAAGCCCGCCTCCGGCGCCACCGGCGTTTCCGCGGATACGACCCTGAGCTGGCGGGCCGGACGCGATGCGGCCCAGCACCAGGTGTTCCTGGGCACCGAGGCCGGCAGTCTGGCTCTGGCCGGCACGACCAGCGAGGCTTCCTACAGCCCGCAACTGGCGTTCAACCAGACTTACTTCTGGAAGGTGGTCGAGGTCAACCAAGCCCAGACGCCCAGCGCCTGGGAAAGCGACGTCTGGAGCTTTGCCACCGGCAGCTTCCTGACCGTCGACGACTTCGAAGCCTACACCGACGACGAGGGCAGCCGGATCTATGAGTTCTGGATCGACGGCGTCACCGACAACAAGAGCGGCTCGACCGTCGGCTACATGCAGGCTCCCTTTGCCGAGCGAACGATCGTCCACGGCGGCCGGCAGTCGATGCCTCTGATGTACGACAACTCCGCGTCGTTCTCCGTCTCGGAGGCCGCCAGGACTTTCGACACGCCTCAGAACTGGACGGTCAAAGAGGCCACCACTCTGTCGCTCTGGTTCCGCGGACAGGCCCCCGCCTTCGCCCAGTTGGCCAACGGCAACCTCGTCATGAACGGCATCGGCGCCGACATCTGGGGCACCTCGGATGCCTTCCGTTACGCCTACAAAT
>CAZLDQ010000363.1:0-3834 GCA_964558295.1 uncultured Planctomycetaceae bacterium
TAAACGAAGGGTTCAGGGAGCAGGGGTCAGGGTTCAGGGTGCAGGGTGCAGGGTTTTGCGTGCAGGTCGCATTGGAACCAGATCTCAAATCTCAGATCCCCAGTCCCTAATCCCTAGTCCCTTACTCCAACCGGCTTTGAGTGTTTCGGGGGCCTATCATAGGCCAGACACTCTTGACTGGCTAGAGCGGTATGGGAGACTCTCCCCAATAACGAGGGGGCTGGGCGATGCTATACTTTTGATGCACCATCGCGTTGCGTCCGTCCATTGCTCCTGCTGACCTTGCAACCGGGATAGGGCTCACCATGCGTATTGGCAGCAGTCTCTTCGGAGTGGATCTTACGGCTCAGTACAACCTGCTTCGGGCGATCGACCAGCTCCACCAGAGTGGAACGCGGCTGTCCACGCTGCGTCGGATCAATCAAGGCTCCGACGATCCCGCGGGGCTGATTTCGGCCGAACTGCTGAAGGCGGAGTTGACGTCGCTCGAAGCGGCCAGCAAAAGCGTCAGTCGCGGCACGTCGATGATCCACATCGTCGATTCGGCCCTAAGTGGGGTCGGCAACCTGATTCAGACAATCCGTGGCAATGTGATCGAGGCTCAGGGGGCACTCAGCAGCGATGCCCAGGAAGCGTATCAGGTGGAGATTGACGCGGCCCTGGAGGCGATCAACCGGATCGGCGCCGCAACCCGGCGTCTGATCCCCCAGGACACCCTGACGTTCCATCTGTCGGCCAACGCCAACGACACGGTTCAGGTCGCCGTGCCCCAACTGAACGCAGCCACCCTGGGTGGGGAGGCGGGTTCCCTGAGCGATCTGGCCAGCGGCGCAGCGGCCAGCCTGGCCGAAGGAGATTTTTCTACCGCGATTGAGATCCTCGATGCGGCTCAGAGCGAGATCCTGCGTTCTCGGGCCGAACTCGGCGCTTTCGAGAAGTACGCGCTCGAGTCGACGCAGGTGGTCTTGGACGAGATGGAAGTGAACCTCAGTTCGTCGCTGAGCGAGATCCTGGACACCGACATGGCCCTGGAGATGTCTCGCCACGTGCGCGCGCAGATTCTCCTTCAGGCCTCACTTTCCACGCTCGGCTTCGTGGGCCAACGGACTAGTGCGGTTCTGGGGTTGTTGGGGAACAAGAAGATGTAATGTCGAACGACGAAAACCAAATGACGAAGGAATGCCCAAAGGACGAAGCACGAAGGGGCCAATGCCGTGCGACGTTGGGGCCTTCGCGCTTCGTCACGGGATCTTTCGGCATGGGGCCTTCGCAGACAGCGAGGGCCGCGGTTGCCTAGTTGGTCTTCGTCCAAAAGGACGCACGCGATCCTTGATGGCCCCTTACTTGGTGTCCTCGTCTTTCTCCGGCCGACTGGCCACCACCGGTTGAGCGCCGGGGCGAACCGGGCCGAAAGCCACGCCGATCCAACCGTCTTCGATCACGCACTGGGTCACGCCGGTGCGCGCCAGCTTGGGATTGTTCAGGATTGCCTCGGGGGTGAGCGACCAGGGGTGTTCTTTGGAAAAGGTTTTGCTGAAGATTCCCCGCAGGGCGATCTGATCGCTGAAGCTCATTCGCTTTCCGGTCAGACGGACCACGCCGTCACGGTTGAACTGGACGGTGCGACCATTCATCTCGGGCTGATAGAACACACGAACTTGGAAGTTGGTCCAGCGATGGGGCGAGCGGCTTAGGGAGTCGATCGCAAGGGCGATTTCCAAGCGGCCGTCGCGGCACTCGACCCGGGCGGCGTCTTGGTCGGCAAAGCGGATCACGACGTCGTCGTTGGGCGATTCGCCCTTGAGCATCTCCGGCCGGTTGAACCGCTGGGCGATGCGTTGGCGGATTTGGAGCACGGTGAAGGTGCCGCCGTCGAGTTCCAACTGTTCGAGAATATTGTTGAGCGTCGACTCGTGGACCTGGACGCTCAACAGGCTATCGGCCGGGGCCTGGGGCCGCGGCGTCCACGCGCCGAGTTGCTCGTCGGTGGCAAAACGGAGCCGCATCGTCATGCGGATATCGGTCGTCTCGGCGCTGATCATCGCCGGTCCGAGCGACATCGCGGCAAACGGCTCGACGAAGCGACTCTGCAATCGTTGACTGAAGTTGCTTAACCGGGCGTCCGCCTCACTGTCGATCTGCTGCTTCGCCCGATTGGCCACTTTTCGCTCGACCTCCATGCTCATCGCCGGCCGGCTCTGTTCATGCTGCGAACGAGCGACTTCGTTGACCAGCGCACCGACCAACGGGATCGGATCGAGGCTGGTTTTCACGCCGCGCAGATAGAGGTCGTTGTTGACATCCACCTGGGCGGGCCAGAGCCGGACGCCCTGGGGAGTCAATTCGATTTCTTTGCGGGCGACGTAGGTCGACTCGCTGTCGTTGAAGAAGGTCGCCGGGCCGGCCGTCGACGAAGTTAGCGCGGAGACGAGCCCTTGGATCTCCAGGGCCAGCCGCAACCGGCGGGGATCGGGGATCAGTTTCACGGCCACCTCGGTCGAGGTTCGGCTCTGCCCATGGACCGGCCGGCCCATCACCTGATCGTGAACAAATTGGTACTGCGGCTCCCGGTCGGGCAACAAGCGATTGATCAGGTCTTCCGTGATCGCCACGCGAACGTTGGCGTTGCGGTAGTGAAGCTGAATGCGTTCTCCCAATGCGCGATGGATGGCCAACGGGGAATGGGCCAGACGCTGGCAGTCGTCGGCCAACGAACGCCCGTCGCTGGGGGGGCCGTTTTGTTCCACCGATTCGACATGCCGCAATAGGGCGACGAGATCGACCGAGCCATCCAGCCAATCCCGCAGCGAGGTGGCCAACTCGACCATCGGCCGCTGGGCGAGAAACTGCCGCTGCGGGGCGGTCAAGTTCGGCTGATTGAGACGCTTGAGCACGCTTCGGGCCAGTCGGCGCGAGGCCTCCTCGTCGGAAATCGATTGCGAGGCCAGTTGCTCCAGATCGGCCAGCTTAAGAAACTCTCGCCAGGGCTTGGCGGCATCCGAAGGACCGAGGATCGCGTCGATCTGGGCCACCGCGGCGCTGAGCCGTTGGGGGTCGAGCTGGGCGGGGACTTCATGGTCGGGACCGCCCGCGGCAAGCACGCGACGCCAAATGTCCAACCGCCGGCCCATCGCATGTTGGGTCCGACGCAGCCGGCCAAGCATCGGGCTGGCCGAACGTGTCATGGCCGCGGCCACCTGATCGGCTTCCCGGGCCAGTTCATTGAGCCGGTCGACAATCAGCATCGCTTCATCCGAATGCGTCGCCACAGCCAATCCCAATTTGTCGAGTTCGGAAGTGACCTCCCGGGCCCACGGTTCGGCTTGGCGGTCCTGGGTCAGTTCTTCGAGCCGATTGAGCAATGATTGGGGACGCGGCCAGACGGTCTCAGGATTCACCTCCGGCATCGGGGCCACGGAGTCTTCGACGACGACTTCTTCCGAGATCGGTGGGAGCGGTTTGACCACGGATTCCGACGACGGGGAAACGGGGACATCCGTGTCGGATTGTTGGGCGGGCGAGTCTTGCGGTTCGTTGTCACTCGCCATCGGCTCGGGGGAGCCGGAGGCGGTGGAGACGGGCGTGGCGGTGGTGGTGGGCTCCGCCGGAGTCGTGGCGAACGCCACGAGCCGCTTGGTCGCCGGTTGCTTGGGGGGGATGTCCTCGCTCGCGGGCCCCTTGGTCCAAGCCATGTCCATCGCCTCCTCCAAGAGGGGCGAATCAGGTATGGGGGCCAGAAGCGTCGGCTCTGACGGGGGGGACGGCGCCTCGGGCTCTGACAGGGGCAGGCTCCAAGTGGACGGAGCGGGTGTGGGGGGGGCGCCCGGGGGGGCG
>CAZLDQ010000364.1:0-1937 GCA_964558295.1 uncultured Planctomycetaceae bacterium
TTGCCCCTTGGACAACTCAGCTGGCCGAAAGTGACTTGTTCAACGGGCTGTTAGCGGCTACTACCGGAAGGATGGCACGTATGTAAAGCCGCACACTCGCAGCGAGCCGCGTCGGTAGGTTCTCACGCCGTCGTGGAGCTGCCCTACGGCCAACGGTGCGTCTCGTAGATGGAGTCAGGACGGGTTCGATCTCAACACCATGACGAAGGCTTGACCAAGAGACTCTTCCATTACTGCCGTCCTTCGCCGATAATCCTGCTTGGGATCACCAGGGCGAAGAGACGCATCAGGAAGAAACTGAGCATTACCAACGCCATAATTGGAGGATTCGCATGGGTTGGACTTATCGCAAGAGCGTGGCGTTCGGCCCTTTTCGAGTCAACATCAGCAAGTCGGGAATTGGGTATTCCGTGGGCGGCAGGGGCTTCCGCACGGGGGTGAACTCTCGGGGCCGACGCTACACCTCGGTGGGCATCCCTGGCACGGGGCTACGCCACTACTCCTCATCCAAGCAAGGCTGCCTCCTGGCCCTGGCTGTGTTGGCGGCCGTGCTTTCGGGGCTGGGTTCACTAACCACCGTGTTCTTTCTTGGAGATTGGCCATGAAGATCATTCGCACGCTACGGACTCTGACCTCGGAACGCTTCTTACTCCAAAAGAACGAAGGGCAGGACTCGGCGGCTATCGACCTGCATTACCTTGATGACGGACACGTAGCGGGGACCATGTTCCTGTTCGAGCACGCAGGGATCAAGGATGCCGAAGTTCCCGAGTTCCTCCATTACATCGACGAGGTTCTGCTGCCCTCAGTGAACCTTGAGGAACGCACGCTGACGTTCACCGTCGTCCGAGGACACGTAGTGGGCGAATTCCGTCCCGACAAAGACGAGACGGACCACGGAATGTGACGATGGAATGTCTTGCGCCAAGATTGCTTTGGGGCAGGAAGCAGTCTCGGGCTGCTGGTTGTTAAGAGGGAAACAGAAGATGGGATCAGAAAGGCGGTGGCCTGAAAGGATTCCTCGCCCGAAAGTGCGGCGGCTGGCCGACGCGGAGAGGACACAGATCTTGCGGACCTTGGAGAAAGGCATCTCGGCATCACCTCTGCTGTCCGTCTTCGGCATCAAGGTTCGAGTGGCCCGAGGCCGTTTCTATATTGAGCGCCAACGGCAGGGCGAGAAATCCGAGACCTGCATCGAGGTTTTGGGCAGATTCACGCCGTTGGCCGGTGCCAAGAAGGAACTGCTGCGGGAAGCAGAACGCCGCAGGGGAAACTGGTTTGAGGTTGCCAGGGGACAGGCAGCCAAGCTCATCAGAGTCGTCGCCAGCGACACCAGGGGGACGTTCCACGGACTCGGCTCTCTCGATGCCAGCCTTCGTCGCCTTGAGGAAGGTCAGCAAAGGCTGCCGATGATCGTGGACGACAGCGGCAAGTCCGTCTACGCGGACACCGACGAGGGATGCAGCGTCCAGGAGGCGTTGTTCCATTACCTCGGCTTGCCTATCGAGGTCATCGCCAAGCCCTCGGGTACTCGTATCACCGCAGGCCGAGGATTATCGAGGCGAGCAAGGACCGCACGCGGGTGTTGGTGCGGTTCACGGCAGATCGCATGTCGGGAGCGGTCTTCGGCGGTACTTGCCTGTATGCTCAGCGGGAGGGCCACTGGGGGGGCGCACACGATCAAGCCCAGCGAAAGTCAGACCATCGCTCAGGCCGAGGCGTGGCTGGTCAAGCGGAAGTGGCGGGCGTGGTGATGGACATGCATACAATCATTGCTGACTGGAAGGCCAACACCGAACGGCACACCGACCGGAACTCCAGGTTCCTTCGCAGCTTGAAGATGAAGGACGAGCGAGCGGTGGATCGGGCGGCGCGGGAACTTCACGACGAAGCGTTCTCGATCATCGACTGCAACCAGTGCGTCAATTGCTGCAAGC
>CAZLDQ010000364.1:1947-3807 GCA_964558295.1 uncultured Planctomycetaceae bacterium
AACCTGACGGCCCTGGCGGAACACATCGTCAACGATCTGGCCTCCTACTGAGTACGGTGAACGCATGACGCTGGAAGCAAGCCTCGAAACCGTGGAGCAGTTGGCCCCCACCAATCTCCGCGACTGCAACCAGTGCGGCAATTGCTGCAAGACCGTCTCGCCCTTGATCTTGAAGGACGATATTCGCCGGATCGCCAAGCACCTGGGATTGACGAAAGCGGATTTCAAGGCCACCTACCTCCGGGCCGACGAAGATGGCGACCTGTGCCTGAAAACCCTGCCGTGCCCTTTCCTGGCCGGGGACGGCCGCTGCGCGATCTACGAAGTGCGCCCGAAGGATTGTGCCGAGTATCCCCACACGCAGAAGAGGGAATTCGCCACCCGCACCCATCTTCACGCCGGAAACACGCTGTCCTGCCCCGCCGTGTTCTGGATCGTCGAGCAACTCCGGGTGAGGCGATTCCGATAGGGCTGGGCCAACACTGGTGACAATGGCGGCCTAAAAATCGCGTCTTGGGCCGGGAATTGTACGGTGTTCACTTCCGCTTGCGTTTCGGCTTTGTTGCCGCCCGCCTTGCGATGACCCCCGAGTCGTCACCTTGGGGAAAGAATATCTCGCCGTTGAGTTCCTCGCCGTCCAGCACAGCCCAACCGCGCCCCTGCGCCGACTCCATTTCGTCGTGGCCGTCCCAGGTGAACTCGACGGTGGGCTTTCCGTCCCGCGTGGTGAGCCGGTAGTCGATCTCGCCCTGCACGTACCCGAAATGGAACTGGCCGGCGTTGTGCGCCTCGGACTCGATTGCAGCTTCGCTTTCCTCGTCGAGGTATTTCTCGTCCCATTGATCTATTGCGACGATCCGCCAATGGCCTTCCGCCCAGTTCTTCTGTTTGGATTTCGCCATTACCGTCTTCCTTTCGACGCATGAGGCAGGCTGCCTTTCACATCGGGGATGCCTGCCAGGAAAATCGCGTCGTGCTGCGCGTGATGGAAGCCTTGGAACACGAATTCGCTCCAATGGTGAGCCCACGATCCGTATTTCAGCAAATCGTGCAGCCGTTGCCCGTTGTCGCGGGTTTCCATGTTCAGCATGGCGCGGTTGAGATACGCCGTCCAGTCGGCCTTTGTCGCCTGGGTCAGAACGTAAGGCGTGGTCATGGCCACATGGTAGTCCACCAAGTCCGCCAACGGCGGGCAGAGCCGAATATACTAGAGTTCGCCGGGCTTCCCTCCGTACCCCGCCGGGCAGATGCAGGAGAGCTTCGTGCCTGTGACCAGTTCCTCAAACCGACCTTGCCGCCCACCGTGTCGCACTGTTCATAAACGCCCATGCGGGACTCTTGGAACTGGTGGACAGCTTCGACCATGCCGGGGTCCAAGCCCAGTTGGCTGCCCAGGTCGGTCAAGCAAGTGCCGATGGTTTCGTGCTCGCCGCCGAATCGGAAATCGAAGAAAGCCCAGGTGGTGAAATAGCTGCGCGTCAGCGGACTCATGGGCGGCCCGGCGGGCATGTACTCCTCTTCGGCGTCGCTGACCGTCTTGTAATACGACTTCAACTCGGGAAGCACGGACACGCACTCGGCAAACACCGACATGATGTTCTGCACGGCCACGTAGACCGCGTGGAGCGGATCGTGGCCCTGTGCCACCAGCGATTGCACGTCATGGACATCCTTGGAGAGCGGAAACGACTTCTTCAGCTTCGCCATTTGCCGGCGATATTGGCGTGCCCAAGTTGCGAACCTAGTCCTTAGCCAAGCGAACCCCGAGGGGTTCGTTTGGGTCGTTGCATGAAAAAACTCGAAAGCCTTCGGCGTTTTGCGGGGTTTAATGGGTATTTACCAGATCCATCACCCCAACGC
>CAZLDQ010000365.1:0-3791 GCA_964558295.1 uncultured Planctomycetaceae bacterium
GCCCATGAAGTCCGGCAGTGGAGGTGGCAGCATGAAGACGGTGCGTGCGGTCTACGGAAACGGTTTCTTCCGCCCTCTTTCTCCCGTGGAATTACCGGAGGGATCGGTCGTCGAATTCGAACCACGCCTGCTGGCTCGGGAGGTCCCAAACGAGACGCTGGAGCTACGCAAGCTGCCGGCGGCGCCGGAGGGATGGACGCCGAAGCTCCAGGAGTTCGACCCGACGGAGGAATTGGAAGTCCGCTGGCGAAATTTGCCCCATTGGCAACAGAAGGGGGCGACGTATTTTGTCACCTTCCGACTCGGTGACGCTCTGCCAGCCCATGTCGTGCAAAGCCTGCGTGCGGAACGATTAGCCTGGCTCAAGCAACACCCTTCCCGCGTATCTCCGCACGATCTGAGAGCCTTCCAAGCCTTATTTTCCGAGAAGATCGAGACCTATTTGGCCGCCGGGTATGGGGGCTGTTGTCTTCGAGAGTCCGAGATTGCCACCGTGGTCGAAAATGCGCTGCTGTTTTTTGACCAGGAGCGTTACTCACTCGACCGATACGTCCTGATGCCAAATCACGTTCACCTGCTTGTCCTTCCCTGGCCAGGACACGACTTGCCGGCAATCCTCCATTCCTGGAAATCTTACACGGCCAACCAGATCAACAGACTGCTGCGGCGTCAGGGCTTGCTTTGGCAACACGAGTCGTTCGACCACCTCGTACGCAATGAAGAGGAGTTGGAACATTATCGGCGTTATATCGACGCGAATCCCGTTCACGCGCGCCTCGCTCCGGGAACCTATCGCCTGGGCTGCGGACGTGGCCTAAGGATCTCCCCCGAGGATCAGTAGCGTAGGCATCCTGCCTGTGTTGTAGCACAAGCATCTTGCTTGTGTCGTGTAGCATAGGCATCTTGCCTGTGTCGCGTAGCATAGGCATCTTGCCTGTACCATGCGCAGCACAAGCAAGATGCTTATGCTACACACGACACAAGCAGGATGCTTATGCTACGGCGGGGGGGAAGGGGCAGAATCTGCATGGGCAACCGGCGCGTTAACGTCGGAATAAGCCGTCCGATTGATATTGGCTAGACAGCGGGCGTGGACTTGGTTGACTTCCACGGCGTTCTCCGAGCTAGGGTTGTGGACAAGGGGCCTGTTCGACCCTGTCCAACGACGAGCCGTCCGTGTCGTTGGATGCGTCCTGTGCCCAGGGGGACGTGGTGTGCCCAAAGACTGTCTGCCCGCAGTGATCCAGGTTGATCGGGAGAAGTGCGTCAACTGTCACGCCTGTATTGCGGCGTGTCCGGTCAAGTTCTGCAACGACGGCAGCGGCAATTTCGTGAGTGTCGACGCGACGACGTGCATTGGCTGTGGGCAGTGCCTGGCGGCCTGTCCGCACGGGGCGCGGCAGGCGGTGGATGATCTGCCGGCCTTCTTGGCAGCGGTCAAAGAGCGGCCGATGGTGGCCGTAGTCGCGCCGTCGGTCGTGGCCAATTATCCGGAAGAGTATCTCCGACTCAACGGCTGGCTGCGGAGTCTGGGGATTGCGGCGGTATTTGACGTGAGTTTCGGGGCCGAGCTTTTCGCGCGAAGTTGTGTGGAACAGTTGTGCACCAGCCCGCAACGGATCATCAGTCCGGCCTGTCCGGTCGTGGTCAACTATCTGGAGATCTACCAGCCGCAACTGCTGGAGTACCTGGCCCCGTTCGACGCGCCGATGGGGCACACAATGAAGATGGTGCGGCGGTTCTACCCGGAGTTCCGCGAGCACGCGTTGGTCGTCCTCTCCCCCTGTCCGGCGAAGAAACGGGAAGGGGTCGAGACCGGGCTGGGGGACTATTATGTGACGTTCGCCTCGCTCCAAAAGCATTTCGAGGAGGCAGGGATCCCCCTGGCGGACTTCGCGCCGGTCGCGTTTGACGGCCCCTTGCCGCAGCAAGGCCTGTTGTTTCCCCGCCCGGGAAGCCTGCGCGGGATGTTGGAGCAGTCGCTTCCCGAGATCCGCGGAAAGGTGCGCGAGCTTCATGGGACCGGGGCCGTTGTGGGCTACTTGCGGTCGTTACCCGAAACGCTCAAGCGACATCCGGAATGCGTGCCGCGGTTGATCGACTGTTTGAACTGTGTCCACGGATGCAGCGGCGGGCCGGGAAGCCTGCTCGGCGCGGCCACACCGGATGAGATTGAAGCCCGTCTAGCCGCTCGCTATCGGGCCGAGGTTGCTGGCCAGGCGATGGATCGTCCGCGTTTCGAGGCAATCGTCGCCGTCCACTGGGAGGCCGGCTCCTACAGGCGCCACTACCCCGACCGCTCTGAAGACCACCAGATCCTTCTTCCCAGTGAGGAGGAACGACGGACGATTCTGCGGTCGCTGCACAAGTGGTCGGCCAAAGACTTGTACAACTGTTGTTCCTGTGGGTACGGTTCGTGCGAGCAGATGGCCACGGCTCTGTTCAACGGCCTGAGCCGTCCGGAGAATTGCTATCACTATCTGCTCAAGGAACGGGGCTTGGCCCAACAGTCGCTCGCCGAATATCGGGATCACCTGGCCCAGCTTGTCGAGGAACGCACCGAAGAGTTGCGCCAGGCCAACTCGGCATTGCGTGAGGAGATTACCGAACGTCGCCGGGCGGAGAAGGCGGTGCAGGATAGCGAGCGGAAACTACGGGATGTGGTCGAGGCGCTACCGATCCCCCAATTTGCCATCGACCAGGACCATCGCATCATCTATTGGAACAAGGCCCTCGAACAACTCTCGGGGTTCCGTGCTGCGGAAATGCTTGGTTCGCGCAACGCGTGGCGGGCGTTCTACCGCGAGCCGCGCCCATGCCTGGCCGACTTGCTGGTCGATCAGACTCTGGACAATCTGGAGCAACTCTATCCCCAGGGGATCCGACAATCGCCCTTGCTGTCGGAGGCCTTCGAGGGGGGAGGATTCCATACGGGCGTGAACGGCCAGAACCGCTGGCTCTACTTCACGGCTTCGGTGATCCGCGATTCCCGCGGCGCGATTGTCGGCGCGGTCGAGACGCTTGAAGACATTTCCGTGCAGAAGGAAACAGAACGTCGGCTGGCCGAGTCGACCCAAGCGGCCGAGGCCGCCAATCGGGCGAAGAGCGAGTTTCTCGCCAATATGAGCCATGAGATCCGTACACCGATGACGGCGATCCTCGGCTTCGCCAACATCCTCCACGACAGCCTCAAGCGGCCGGAGGACGTGGCCGCCGTCGACACGATCGTCCGCAATGCTGAACACTTATTGAGCGTGATCAACGACATCCTCGATCTCTCGAAGATCGAGGCGGGGAAGCTCACCGTGGAACGCGAGCCCTGTTCGCTGCTGGCGATTCTCGATGATGTGGTTGCACTGATGCGGGTGCGCGCTGAGGCGAAAAACTTGCCGATCGAGGTCGACTGCGAGTGGCCCCTTCCCGAGACAATCCTCACCGACCCGACACGTTTGCGGCAAATCCTGATCAACCTGGTGGGGAACGCGATCAAGTTTACCGAGATCGGCTCGATCCGGTTGGTGGCCCGCCTCGTGGCCGAGAGCTCACCGCCGCGGTTGGAGATTGAGGTTCGCGATACGGGCATCGGGATGAGTGATGACCAGTTGGCCCACCTCTTCCAACCCTTCGCCCAGGCCAACAGTGCGGCCAATCGCAAGTATGGTGGGACGGGACTGGGGCTGGCGATCAGCAAGCGGTTCGCCGAGTTGCTCGGCGGCACGCTCTCGGTAACCAGTCAGTGCCACGTGGGAAGCACCTTCACGCTGGCGATCGACCCCGGCCCGTTAACCCAC
>CAZLDQ010000366.1:0-3700 GCA_964558295.1 uncultured Planctomycetaceae bacterium
CCACGCCGCTCTGGGTGGCCATTCTTACCGGTTTTGTTGGCGGCCTGATTCTCAACATCATGCCCTGTGTACTGCCGGTCATTGGTCTGAAAATCTTCTCATTTATCGAACAAGCGGGACACAGCCGGCGTCAAGCATTGATGCTTAATATTTGGTTCTCCCTCGGCCTTCTGGCGGTGTTCTTTCTTTTGGGGACTCTGGCCGTGGTGTGGGGGTTTGGATGGGGGCAGTTGTTCCACTACAAGGGGTTTAATATCGGTCTGGCCGCCGTGGTTTTCGTCATGGGCCTGAGCTTCCTCGGAATTTGGGAGATTCCCATTCCCGGGTTTGTCGGCGGCCGCGGCGCCAACGATCTGATGGACAAGGAAGGCGCGGTTGGCGCATTTGCTAAGGGCGTGTTGACGACTCTGTTGGCAACGCCCTGCAGTGCGCCCTTTCTGGGCACGGCCTTGGCCTTCATGGTGGCTCAACCGCCGGCGATTACCTACGCCGTCTTCATGGCAATCGGTTTAGGAATGGCCAGTCCCTATTTGCTGATCGGGGCCTTTCCCGCCTTGATTCGGTTCCTGCCTCGTCCAGGGGCTTGGATGGAGACGTTCAAACAGGTCATGGGGTTTGTCTTGCTTGGCACCGTGGTGTTCCTGTTGACCTTCATTGAGCAGGCTTATGTGGTTCCGACGGTCGGCCTGTTGTTCGGCCTCTGGGCGGCCTGCTGGTGGATCGGCCGGACCCCGCTGACCGCCGATCTGGGCGACAAGATGCGAGCGTGGGCCGGCGCCGTCACGTTTGCCGGCGTGGTCTGGATCGTGATGTTTGGCGGCTGGTTCCACGGTGGCAAGAATGAACTGCCCTGGAAACCGTTCAACCAGACAATCTTCCGAGAACTGACCCAGTCTAACAAAACCGTATTGGTCGACTTCACCGCCGACTGGTGCTTGACCTGTAAGACGATGGAAGCCCTGGTGCTGAACACCGCGGAGATCCGCCAGGCAATTGCGTCAAACAACGTCGAAACGCTCAAGGCCGATTGGACGCACGGCGATGAGCAAGTCACCGCGATGCTCGAGGCTCTCGGCAGCAAGCAAGTTCCCGTCCTGGCAATCTTTCCGGCCGGCAAAGCGAGCGAGCCGATTGTCCTCCGTGGCGGCTATACCAAGCAGACCGTGCTCGATGCTCTGGCCAAAGCCGGGCCTTCGCGAGGTGCCGCCGGTGTGCAGGCCGCGGGAATGCTCCCCCCTGGCACGTCATCCCACTAACCCTGCTGGATGGAAACGCCGGGTGCGTTCCTACTCGCTCCACGTCACGCCGCGCGGTCCGGCCTCAACCCGGCCGATGACCCAGCTTTCTACGCCGTTATCGGCCAACTGGTGGCGGATGCTCTCGGCATAGTAGGGGCTGACGACCAGTACCAAGCCGATCCCGTTGTTGAACACATGATCCATTTCCGACTGCTCGATCTGGCCGAGACGCTGAAGCCAGGGAAATACTGCGGGGATCGACCAACTACCTCGATCAATCACGACCCGAATGCCCTCGGGCACGATCCGCACGAAGTTTTCCAGGAGTCCGCCGCCGGTGATGTGGGCAATTCCGTGGACCACGTTCTTCACACGGTAGTGGTTGAGCACTTTGCGCACCGGCCGGACGTAGATCCGCGTCGGCTTGAGCAGCGCCTCGCCGACCGTCTCGCCTAGCTCGTCGACGTAGTCGCTGACTTTCAGTCCGGCCATTTCGAAAACCACTTTGCGTACCAGACTGTAGCCGTTGGAATGAAAGCCGGTCGAGGCGAGGCCAAGCACGACGTCGCCCGGTACAATCGCCCGTCCATCGATGACCCCGCGACGTTCCACCACGCCGCAGCAGAATCCGGCCAAGTCGTAGTCGCCAGGGGCGTACATGTCAGGGAGGATCGCCGTTTCGCCCCCAAGCAGGGCGCAATCCGCCTCGATGCAGCCGGCCGCAATACCGCTGACGATCTGTTCCAACAGCGGTGGATCATCCTTGGGCATGGCCACGTAGTCGAGGAAGAAGAGCGGCTCGGCCCCACAGCAGAGGGCATCGTTGACGCTCATGGCCACCAGATCAAGGCCAACCGTATCGTGAACCCCCACCATGCCGGCCACCTTGAGCTTGGTGCCAACCCCATCGGTACAGGCGACGAGCACCGGCTCTTTGTAGTTGCGAGCGAACAACGGACTGCGGAAATCCAGTTGAAACAGGCCGGCAAAGCCCTGCTCCAGGGGAACAACCCGCGGAGAAAAAGTCCGCGAAACCAGACGTGGAAGTCGAGCCATGGCGTCTTCATACTTTTCCAGGTCGACGCCCGCCGCTTTGTAGGTTGCTTTGGCCATAAAAATACCCGAGGACGTTAGACAGAACCGCCTATTCTAACTCTTGGGGCATGGTTTCGGTAGGGTCTGGAACGGGCGACCGCCGTGCGGTTTTGGCCCTTCTGGTGGGGGCGTTCTCCGGTAAGGTCAAGCCGTGCCTCGTATCTTACCCCATCGGGGGAATTGCTTGACAACACCCATGTTGACTGGCAGACTGACAAACGAGATCCCGCCTTGCTTCCCGGGTCTTCCGAGATTATTGTGGCCATAGACTAACCTGCCTGTGCATCGAGCCCGTCCTTTGCCCGGTTCTCCTCAGAGAACTTGCCATAAGGGATTGTCGTAAGGAGCGGAGGGAGAACCCTCATTGTGGAGACTCTGTGGCTGCGGCAACGTGAAGCTTGCCCCAGTCGATCTTGTACTCAGCGCTGTAAACTCAAAGCAAGGGAGAACAACGAATGAAGTGGACGACACCTGGGCGGAATTGGCGCGTGGCCGTGATGACGGTGGTTGCCGTGTTCGCATTTGCCCGACTGGCGATGGCTGAACCTCCTGCTGCACCAAAAGTCTCAACCTTTGCTCCAGCAGCGGACCTTGTCAGCCAGGTTGACGCCTACCTGGAACGCTTGGAAGAGTCGGTGGCCAATCCGGCGGATTTCAAGGACTCGGAAGGGAAGATCCAACGTGATGCGAATACGATTATCCTGGTTGCCCTAGCGCTGGGACTCCACGACACCGACAACAAGTATAAGGCGGCCGCTCCGGCGATCGTCAAAGCGGCCCAAGAGGTCGCCCAGGCCCAGGACCACGCGGCGGCCAAGACGGCTGTGGAGAACCTGAAGAAGGCCGTGGCCGGCGGTGCAGCCACTGGTGAGTTGAAGTGGGAAAAGGTTGCCTCGTTGGGGGCTCTGATGAAGCAAGTTCCGATGATCAACACCAAGCTGAAGCGAAATCTCCGCCGGTTTGCCAAGAAGGCTGAGGAATCGGCGGCTGATACGGCTGTGCTGGCCGTGATCGCCCAGGGAAGCATGGCCAATGCCGAGGAGACCAAGAAGCCCAACGAGGTCGAAAAGTGGTACGCTTTCTGCGTGCAGATGCGTGACGCAGCGTCGGCTCTCAATGCGGCCATCCACGCCGGCGATGAGAAGAAGGCCGACGCCGAGATGAAGGCCCTCACGAAAAGCTGCGACGATTGCCATGCAGTCTTCCATGAGGAAGAAGCCGCCACCAAGTAGACTGGCAAATCAACGTCTCTTGCGATTGAGCCTGCGAGTAACATGACGGACAGCAGCCCCCCCCACGCGGCTGCTGTCCGTTTTGTATGCCGAGCATGTTTGACGGTTTGGAGGTGCAAGTCCTCTCCCAACCTG